>JBCDFO010000077.1:0-14381 GCA_039177895.1 Bacteroidota bacterium | reverse complement strand
TACGCGGGCACGTCGCTCCTCGAAGACGGCACCTTCACGCCGCTCGACCTCCAGAACCTGCGCCTCTGGCAGCTCATGACGACATGCAGCGTCTGCTGGGCGCTCGACGCCGTGCTTGCCGAGATGCCGATGGCGCTCCGCGTGGCGCACCTCATCCTCGCGCAGCATACCCCGCTCGCTATCCGCTTCCGCCCCGACGAGAAGCAGTTCGACATCGACGGGGCCTACAATGTGCGCTACGCCATCGTCAAGAAGCGGATCGACAAGGCGACCGTGGAGGGCACCGGCGAGCGGCTCACGCAGCCCGGCCAGATTGCCGTCGTCTACTCGAATCGCGCCGAGCGGGAGGAATACCTCCAGTACCTCGGCTACCTCCGCCACCTGGGCTACATCGAGCCCGGCATCGAGGATTTGGAGCTATCGGACATGCAGGGTGTGCGCGGCCTCCACGCGCTCCGCGTCGCCATCGCCGCCGCACCGCCCGTGCACTCCGGCGACGCGCTCCCCGACGATCCGGCCGCTCTCGTCCGTGCCGTCGCCGATGCGTTCCAGGTGCCGGCTACCGGAGCGACAGGGGAGGGGTAGTCAGCGCGGTCCAAATAGGGGATACCGATAGCGACAGGCAGCAGGCGGAGGGCTTCAACTCATGGCCAGACTGCTGGCCGCTACGCCTCCTCCCCTCGGTCGTGCTCTTCGGCTAATCTTAGAACCTCCTCCATGCTCAGGTCGTCGATCAGGGCATCCCGCTCCGCCGTGTAGTCCCCGAGACCGGGCCCGTACTGCTGGAGAAATCGAGCGGTGTCGGCGACCCCCAGCGCGCGGATGAGCGCGTCTATCCCGGCTGCATTGACCTCAGCAGCCGTGCGGTGGGGGCGGGGGGCAGTGATGCTCATATGAAGGACGCTCACAAACTCAGAGCCGACGCAAGTTCGAAAGGATCTACGACGCGGGTGCCCTGCGTGTTCGCAGCGCGTGCCTTCTTGAGAAGACGGTCATCTGTCGTGCAGAAATAATCGGCTCCACCTTCTACGGCCGACGCAAGATGAAGCGCGTCGAGCGGCTTCATGCCGGCTTGCCGATACGACCGCGCGAGTGCTCGAACCTCTGGGGTCGCCCGCACATTGCGGGAGGCAAGAGCTAGCGCGTTCGAGATGAAATCCCGGCGCGTCCGATTCTGGATCCGGCCCACCTCGACACGGAGTGCCGTTGAGGTCGTCAGGTCTGCGTCGCCTGCCTCGATAGCATCCAGCGTAGCGGTGATCGCGTCAGCTTCCGAGCGAACACGGAACTGGCTTCGGTCGTCGAGCGGACGCTGCAAGGCGCAGTTGTCGAGATAGAGAAGGGGCATCGACCAAAACTACGCGTGTCGCCAGTCGGGTGCGAGAAGCGGATCGACTGGGCGACCGGGGAGGGCACGGGCGAGCGGCGCACGCAGCCGGGCCAGATCGCCGTCGTGTACTCGAATCGCGCCGAGCGGGAGGAGTACCTCCAGTACCTCGGCTACCTCCGCTACATCGAGGCGGACATCGAAGACCTAGAGTTGACCGACATGCAGGGCGTGCGCGGCCTGCGCGCGCTGCGCGTCGCCATCGCCGCCGCACCGCCCTCCCACCCCGGCGACGCGCTCCCCGACGATCCGGCTGCTCTCGTCCGCGCCGTGGCAGATGCGTTTCAGGCAGCAGTCCACACCGAAATAGAGGTGGAGTAGCCTCGCGCTGCCGAAACCGGGCATGGCGACAAGCGTCGGGCGCGGGAGCTCAACCCGAGGTCAGGCCGCAACCACGTACAGGCGGCCTGGCCGGACGCTCGGAAGCAGGGCGTTCACCTCAGGCATCGCTGTTTCGATTACGCTTCGCTTGGTACTGACAGCGGTGACGAGGACCACAGCGAGGTCGTACTTCACGAGGTACTGCTGGTAGCGCATGTTTGTGACCAGCGTGAACAGGACATCGAACTCGGCCTCCGCAGATTTGAGCAGGTCGCCGTTCGTTTTGCCGCTCTAGCCCCGTTCGCGGACGGTGACCACCTTGTGGGTCGGGTCAAACGACCGTTTCAGCTTCCGATCGACGTTCTCATCCAGGAGTATGCGCATCAGGCGTTGGCCAGCAGCGCGTCCTTGGCCATCGTGAGAAAGGCAACGGCCTGCTCGCGGCTCACGCCCGGAAAGCCGTCGAGGAACTCGTCCAGGGTTTCGCCGCCTTCGAGGTAGTCGAGAAGCGTCTGTACGGGGACGCGGGTGCCCTGGAAGACGGGCGTGCCGCCCATGATCTCAGGATCGGAGTGGAAGATCTCGTGGCGTTCCATAGTCTCACGGAGTGGTGAACTGGTGGAATGCCCCGTACTCCTGTTCGATCCGTAAACAGGCAGATCGAAAGGCACCATGGAGGGCACAGGCGAGCGGGAGGAGTACCTGGGCTACCTCGGCTACATCGAAGCAGACATCGAGGATTTAGAACTGGCCGACATGCAGGGCGTGCGCGGCCTCCACGCGCTCCGCGTTGTCACTGCCGCCCACTCCGACGATGCGCTCCCCGATGACCCTGCTGCGCTTGTTCAGGCTATCGCGGATGCGTTTCAGACCCCTAGAAATTGACAAGGTGAAGTCATTGTGTAGGAGTGTTTTTGTTGTCATAGGGGGTGTTTGTCCTAATCATTATGCTGTCTAATTTGTTTATGATTTATGGCATTATATTACAAATAGAATTATCTGGGCTGGTAATGTCGTTTTAGCCATGCGCATAGTCCATCTAGGCCTGGCATAATAATTCGTTCATTTATGTTAGATTGGTCTAGTTTGTCTCGAACTTCCCATTTTAGTGTATCTGGAATAACTATCTTTATAGCATCTACTGTCTTATTCACATGTGGAAGTTTTAGCCAGTCTTCGAATGTCATCTGGGGGTCGCTGATGGCTGAGAAGTATGCAAACTGATTGACAATTCGATCATTTATGGAAGGTGGTTCAAAAAACACAGCTATTTGGTAGCTACTCGATGCTCGGTTGTCAAGGTCTTCGAGGGTCGGTAAGGTTGCTGAGAGAGCATCGATGGAAAAAATCCGTGCTCCTAGTCGTCGAAGCTCTGCGGTTTCTGAGCGTTGGAGTAGGTCGTGAACTTGGGAATAATTGACCTTCCAAACAGCTGCGGCTTCACCGGGGTGATTGTTAAGGTCGCATGTGGCGAAGTGAAGTGCGATAAATGGCGAGTAGGTCCAGTCAAGTAGTCGTGTAGGTAAGCCATGATGCTGTGCTACGCTGAGCCAGTGCCAATCTGTATTTCTCTCTACTATTTCTCTGGGGGCATATTTCTGGAATTGCTTTAGTAGATTTCTTTCCATGTTTGGGTAGGGCTTTCCGAGTCTAGAAAGACTTGTTGATAATGAGAAGCTTTCTCGTGCTACTCCTCGGTATGCAAAAGTGGATCTGTGGCGATTAATGGAGGGGTTCCAAGTGTCTGAGAATAGGTAGTCGTTGAGTTCGTTCCAGTCCTTGATAGTATGCTCTTTCATTCTGGTGTGAGGCTTGGTGAACTCTTGAGAGCGTGTGTATTCCGAGGGGGGGGTAGTGACTCTGGTCACTCTTTTGAAGTCACTAGGACTGGGATCCAACGTACGGAGGTACAGGTATGATAAGCAAAATTGAGTCACCTAAAGAAGTCGGCCAGACAGGTTCGCTCTGCATCGAGCGACTGGTAGTACGGCTTTGTTGGAGCGTTAACACAGAGCTTCAGATCAACAAAAGCGACAGCTAGGTTGCCTACACACGGAATGCAATAGTAGTTCGATCTAGGATGGCTAGCTTCCAGGCATGAACACGCCTACGCCGTCGGTCCAGCCCATGCCCTTGCCCGATCGCGCGGGCCTCATCATTGCCACGCTGTGGTTGCTCGTCTTCTCGGCGGCGAGTCAGATCATCATCGTCGCGCCGATCCTGCCGATGGTGGGCGCGCAACTCGGCGTCGGCGATGCGCTCCTCGGGACGCTGATGACCGTCTACGCAGCGGCAGTGGGGATTAGCACCCTCGTGACAGGGCCGGTGTCGGACCGGGTCGGGCGGCGGCGCGTGCTGCTCGTCGGAGCGGTCTCGATGGCCGTCGTGCTGGCGCTGCACGGACTGGCGGAGAGCTTCACGTCGCTGCTAGTGCTGCGGGCGCTCGCGGGCGCGGCGGGGGGCATCCTCTCGGGCGGCGCGGTGGCCTACGTCGGCGATACGTTCCCGCCGGATCGGCGCGGCTGGGCCAACGGCTGGGTGATGAGCGGCTTCGCGGTCGGGCAGATCCTTGGCATCCCCATCGGGCGCACGCTGGCCGACCTCTACGGCTTCCGCGCCCCGTTTCTCGCCTTCGCCATCACGATGGCGGTGGCCACGGTGCTCGTCTGGTGGCTGCTCCCCGACGCGACGAACAACCGCGATACCGAGCGCCTCACGCTGCGCCGCGCCGGGCATGGCTACGCTGAACTGCTGCGCCGTGCCGACACGCGCCGGGCGAGCGTCATCTTCGCCGTGCTCTTCCTCGGTGTCGGGCTGTTCGTGACTTACTTCCCCGTCTGGATGGAAAACCGCCTCGGGTTCACCGGCCTGATGATCTCGGGCGTCTACGCACTCGGCGGGGTGTCGAACGTGCTCATCGGGCCACGCGCGGGGCGGCTCTCGGATATGGTCGGGCGCAAGCCGGTCATCATCGCAGCGTCGGCGGGGGTGGGGCTGTTCATGGCCGCGACACCGCTGACGGGCGGGGTGCCGTGGGGGCCGTTCGCGCTCTTCTTCGGCATCATGGGCTGCGCGGCGGCCCGCTACAGCGCGTTCCAGGCGATGCTCACCGAACTCGTCGTGGGAGCGCGGCGCGGGTCGTTCATGAGCCTGACGATTGCCATCGGCCAGGTCGGCTTTGCGGTCGGGAGCGCCGTTGCGGGCACGCTCTACGCGGGCATCGGCTTCCCAATGAGTGCCATTATTGCAGGAAGCCTTGCTATTGCTGCGGCGCTGCTCGTGTGGATCGGTCTCCCGGAGACGCTCGGCCACGATGCGGATACCGAAGAACAAGCCAAACGCACCCGTGCCCAGGTCGTACATCCCGCGGGCTGCGGTCCGTGCCCCGAAAGCGTCACGACGAGTGAGGAAGTCGCCGTCCGGTAGCGCTCAGATCTTGGGCCGCTTCATTATGGTGGGTTTTGCGCTGGCTTGTCAACCACCCCTGTCCCCTCCTGTCTAGGAGGGGAACTACTTTCCGCACACCGCAACAGACTGTATCCGCCAGATTAAGCGTGTCTGAGCGCTCAGTCCACGTCGCCGAGGACGAACACGTCGTCGATCAGGAGGAAGGCGAACAGGATCGTCTTGGTCTCCTCCGGGGCCTCGAACTCGACCTGCAGGACGTGCCAGGTGCCTTCGGACTCGGTATCGGAGAAGTACGAGAGGACCGTGTAGGCGTCGTAGGTCCCGATGGCGCTCGCGAGTTGGCGCACGGCGCGCCGCGCCGCGATGAGGTCGTCAGCGTTGTTCGGGTCGAGGGCGCGCTGCCAGCGGTCAGAGCCGTCGCCACGGTAGACGAGGTGCGGCGCGGCGGCCTCGGCGTCGCCCGCCTCTATCCAGCCGAGGAGGTCGGCGAGGAGCGCTTCGAGGCGCGGCTGCGCGGCTGGAACCGGCTCCGGGAATGGGTCCATGTCTGGGTGCGCCGAGACGTAGAGGTAGGCCCCTTCGACTTCCATGAAGAACAGCGTAGGGCGGCGACCGTCGACCTCGAACTGCACCTGCGTACCGGTGAACCCGTCCATCTGGTGAGGGGCGACGACCGCCTGCGTGCGCGGCGTGATCCGCGTATCCCCCAGCGCAAAGTCGAGCTCGGCGAGGACTTGCGGGACGCGCTCGGCGGGGTCTTGGGCGCTGCGTTCGTCGGAGCACGCCACGGGTCCAGCGCCGCCCTCCATTCGGCACGCCACGAGCGTCGCGGCATCGCTGATGGAGAGCTCACCTTCGGCGGCTAGCTGGAGAAACGCAGCGCGGGCCGGAAGCTGCACGCTCAGGTCCGGCGCACGAAGGATCGGCAGGTCGAGCATTGACGGCTCTTCCGGTGGCGGCGCGTCCGCGAGGAGCATCGAAGGGCCGCGATTCACCTGCACGAGCAGCGGACGCGTCGCATGGTCGGCAAACAGAAAGACCGGTTGCCCGGCGAGCATGCCGTTGCGGCGGACCTTGACCTGGACCTCCGTCAGGGTGTGTTCTTCGAGTGTGCGCGTCGTGACCGCGTCGGGTACCCAGCCTGCGTCGGGCGGCAAGGCCTCATAGATCGCGTTTATGAGCGCGCCTGCCGTGTCTTCCATGCGCGGATCGCCTCGATACACACACGGCGCAACGCCTCTGCTGTCACCGTCTACGGGACACGCCAGCCGGGGCGTGAGCGGCGAGGCATCGCCTCCTTCGGCAATCTGCGCGAGGGTGTCGAGCGCCGCCGTCACCCGAAACTCCGCGATCTGCGCGAGTCCTGGGACTGGTAGGAGCAGCAGGGCGAGGGTGAGCAGGCGCATAGCGCGGTTGGTGGTTGGTGGTTGGTGGTTGGTGGTTGGTGGTTGGTGGTTGGTGGTATAGGGTGTATAAAAAGTTCCTATTTGGCTTGATGTAGGGTAGCTGGGAATAGCAGATTTCAATGACCAATGACCAATGACCAATGACCAATGACCAATGACCAATGACCAATGACCAATGACCAATGACCAATGACCAATGACCAATGACTACAAATCAATAAAAAACGAGCTGCGCGCGAAGAGCCGGTTCGGGTCGTTGTCCCACTGCTGGTAGTCGAGGTGCAGCGCGACGCCGACCTCGTTGAGCGGCTCCCAGGTCACGTCGAGCGTCGCGCCCGGGCCTTGCTGGACGGTACCGCGTAGGAATTCCTTTGTCGGTTCGCTAAACGGCGGCTGGTCCCCGTTGGTGATGTTGCCGCCTACGTTGATGAGGGTGCCGTCTTCGTCGGTGAAGTTCTCACCGCGCCGGGCGTAGCGGCCCCGGACGGTCGCGCGCAGCCGGAAGGGGAGCCAGACCTCCAGGCCGACCTCGATCTGGTCCGCGTTCGGGCCGATGGGGTGGCCGAGGCCGAAGCCGTTGTGCGTGTAGCTGTTGTAGTACGACCCCTCCAGCAGGAAGCGGTGCGTGTAGATGAACGGCTCCGTGCGGGTGTACTCGACATACCCGAGCGCCGCGCCCACGGGTGTCTCGAACGCGGTCCCGAGGCCCGCCTGCACCGCCCACTTGTTGTTGTACGAGTTGTCGCCGAACTCGCCGAAGTCGAGGTCGTCGGCGAGGAAGGTCGCGTGGGCCTCCACGCCAGCGACCGGGCGCACGACGGCCTCGATGGCGAAGAGCGTGTTGTCCCGGTCCCAGAGTGCGTGCTCGGCGGTCTTGAACGGGTTGACGGGGTTGAGGTAAGCCAGCTCCGGGCCTCGGTTACCGTAGACAACCATCTCGGTGAACGCCAGCCCGAGCCAGCGCGCCGGGTTGACGGCGAGCCGGTGCAGCGCCATGTAGCGCTCGGGGCCCAGGAGGAGGCCTTGCCCATTCTCGCCTTCAACGGAGCGCGACTGGTCGCCGAGCGCGCTGTGCATGAACTGGTACTGGACGAGCCGGGTGTCCACGCCAAGCTTCACGAACGAAAAGTTGTCCGCGTTGCCCGCGAGGATGAGCGGCCGCCCGAACGCCGCGCCGACGAGCGGGCGGGCATGAGCGATCTCGGCGGAGAACGTCCGCGTGGCTGCGCGCACAGAGGCTGTCGTCCGGTCGAAGGAGCCGTCGGGCGTGTCGCGGATGCCGACGTAGTAAAGCGACGCCAGCGTTGGGTCAGCCTGCAGCACGCGGTTGTCGCCCGTCACCTGGAAGCCGTTGAACGTCCGCGAGTAGAAGCCGATGCGTCCCCGATAGTTGCCTTCGAGGGTGAGTTGCGGTGTGCCTGCGAGGCCGCTGTACGACGCGTCCACGGGCAGCACGTCTGGGCGCAGGGCTCCCTCCGAGGTGCGGTACTCGATCGTGCCCCGCCCGCTCACGGCCAGCCGCCACGCCTCGCCCTGGCTGTAGAAGAGAAACTTCTCCGTGTCCGCCTCGCGCGGGATGCCAACGCGTCCGTAACCAAACATCGACTCGATGGCGTCGCGCGGCTCATCGAACTCGCGGGAGAATTCGGCCAGCCAGTAGCCTGTGCCGCCCGTCGCGGCGGGCAGCGCGCTGCGCACGGTGGCGAGGTGGCGCTGGATGTCGGCGCGGCCGAGCGGCAGGCTCTCGTGGCGGTAGCCTGGAAGGTTGCCCGCGACGCGCTGCTGGTGCAAAAAGTCGTACACCGGGTGGTCGGACGGTACCACTTCGGGCTGAGCGAGCGCGCTCGGCGATACGCCGAGGATGAGAACGGCGGCTGTGAGGACCCAGCGTTTCCAGCAAGGCATGACAGGACGGGAGCAGTGAGGAGAGGCGCGAGCCCCGAAGCTACCAGCCGTCCGAAGCTACCCGCAACGGCATGCGTACCGACCCTTCTGGGAAGGCGCTGCGCAGTCGGCTTGAATCTTGAGTAGAGAGTCTATATGTTTAGGAGTGTTCGTCGCACCCCAACGAAACCCACTGGCCTCTGCTCCTGGTTACGCGCTCCGCTTGTTCCACCCCGCACCGGATGCCCGTGTCCCGTCGAGTTGAGTTGGCCGCCCTGCTGGCGAGCGACGCCGTAGCGCACAGCGCGGCTTACGTCGCCGTGCTCCTGACCGCCGCCCACTGGTGGTCCTGGTCCGAGGCCATCGCCCTCGCTCCCACCTCTCCGTACCTCGTCCTCGCTATCGGCGCGGGGTTCTGGGCGGTGCTGTTCCTTGTAGCGGGCCTCTACCAGGAGCGTTTCGCCGCCAGCCGCTTCGACGAGGTGTCGACGCTGCTCAAGGTTATCGGTGTGGGGACGCTCGGCCTGTTCTTCGGAGGCGTGCTCGATGCCGTGGCGCCGGACGCTGCCCGCGTGGTGGCGCTGGTGTACGGCGTGGTCTTCGTCGGACTGGCGGCGCTCGGGCGGTTCGCGGTGCGATCCATCCAGAAGCGCCGCATCCTCGCTGGACACGGACGGCACCGGGCCGTCATCGTGGGGTGGAGCGAGCGCGTGACCGAGGTCTACGACGAGGTGGCGCGCTACCCGGCCGCCGGCCTCGAAATCGTCGGAGCGGTGCGACTGCGGCACGACGAGCCGGAATTGGTCGTCGTCGGCGAGGACGAACCGCGACGGTCGGCCGGCGGCGACGGGTCCGTCTATGCCTCCAGCGGCGACGGCCTCGCGTTCGACGCCAACGGGCTCTCCGAGGCGATCCACGCCATCGACCACCTCCCTGACCTCATCGACCGGCTCGACGTGCAGGACGTGCTGATCGCGCTCGCGCCCGGCGACGTGGCCTACCTCGACGAAGTCCTCCGCGTCTGCGACGGCAAGGCGGTCACGCTCAAGCTCGTCCCCGACTTCTACGCCGTCGTGGGCGGCATGGCGCGCACGGAGCACATGTATGGCCTCCCGCTCATCGAGGTGCTCCCCGAGCCGATGTCGGCGCTCGACCGGGCTGCCAAGCGCGCGTTCGACCTCGCGGTGAGCGCGGGCGTGCTGCTCGCGGGCCTCCCACTATGGCTGCTCGTCGGCCTCGCCGTTCGGCTCTCCTCGAAGGGCCCTGCGATCTACCGCCAGGTGCGCACCGGCCAGCACGGCGAGCCGTTCACGATCTACAAGTTCCGCACGATGGTGGACGGGGCCGAGCGCGGCACAGGACCCGTCTGGGCGACGAAGAACGACGTGCGCATCACCCCGCTCGGCGCGTGGCTGCGCAAGCTGCGCATTGACGAGGTGCCGCAGCTCTGGAACGTGCTCAAGGGCGAGATGAGCCTCGTGGGCCCGCGTCCGGAGCGCCCCTACTTCGTGCGCAAACTTGCCGCCGAGATCCCGCTCTATCGCCGCCGCCACCGCGTCCCGCCGGGCGTGACCGGCCTCGCGCAGGTGAAGTGGGGCTACGACCAGTCGCTCGACGACGTGCGCCAGAAGCTGAAGTACGACCTGTTCTACATCGAGAACATGAGCCTCGGCATGGACGCGCGGATCCTCCTCCAGACGATCCGCACGGCGCTGACAGGGAAGGGGCAGTAGCAAGACGGGCCGGTTGTGCCCCCGTACCGCGGGTTTCTCTTCCGGTTGGCCCTGGAGTTCTGGGCGATGCTGCCGATACGAGTGGGAGACCCCTATCCTGCTCTTGCTCTATGCCTCGGCGCTGGTTTACGTACGGCTATCTCCTCACCGCGCTCGGGGTAGGGCTCATCCTCGCGGGTCTGGCGATCACGTTTGTGAAGCTGAGCCTGTATGGCTTCATCCTCATCCTACTCGTCGCGGTTGGTCTGAAGGTGGCCTTCGGTCTGGGACGGGACGCGATGGACCGATCTCCCCTCGACACGCTCGAAGACCGGCGCTACGCCCAGGGGCAGGCCGACGCCGACCTCGACACGGCTTTGTCAGACGCGCTCTGGCACGACCGCGAGGACGCGCGCTTCGCCGAGCGGGACGCCGTGCGCCACCTCACGCCGCACGGGCACGTCTCGACGCCCGACTATTTGCTCGATGGTTCGCCTGAGGCGGTCGATCCGCACGATGGGGTTGAGCTGGCCAGCAGGGTCGAGCCGTGAGCTTTCGACCAAACCGGGGACGCGAGCGAACTTCTCCGCGTTGACTTCTTAGTTTGCTTTTCTCCCTGCTCGTCACAGCCTGCGCTGCCGATCCGGCTTCCGCGCGGGCTTTTCGATGACGGGCATACGCCCCCATTCACGTATTCCACAGGGACTACATGGCCGACTCCCGACCGATGTACGAGTTGATGTACGTCATCAACCCCGTACTCAGCGACGACCAGACGAAGAACATGGTCGAGCGCGTCCACACCTACCTCCGCGAGAACGAAGCGGACGTCGTCAGCACTGAGGAACTGGGCAGCCAGCGGCTCGCCTACCCGATCCAGAAGAAGCGCAACGGCTACTACGTCGTCGTGAACTTCCGTGCCGAGGGCACCCTCATCGCCAAGCTGGAGCGCGCGCTCCAGATCAACGACGACATCCTCCGCCACCTCGTGCTCCGCTACGACGCCAAGATGATGCGCTACTACGAGCAGCAGCGCGCCAAGGCCGCCGAGCAGCCCGCCGAGGCCGACGCGTAACCCTTCTCACTCTGGACTCCCCGACTCCCATGGCTGACGCCACGACCGAAACCACGACCCCGGCCGCCGCGAGCGGCACCGCCGCCAGCGGCTCTACCAACGAAGGCCAGCAGCAGACGCCCGAGCAGAAGGCCGCTGCGGCCGACCAGCCCACGATCACGCGCACCGCGGCCCCCGGCGCCAACCGCCGCCGCACGCGCTGCCCGTTCGTCGCCGCTGGCATCGAGTACATCGACTACAAGGACACGGACACGCTGGAACGCTACCTCAACGAGCAGGGCAAGCTGCTCCCGCGCCGCCTCACCGGCGTCTCGGCGAAGTTCCAGCGCCAGCTCACCATCGCGGTGAAGCGCGCGCGCCACGTCGCGCTGCTGCCCTTCGTCGCCGAAAACGTCCGGTAATCGACCGTCGCAGGCTTCGCGTGGCCGCGTCGGACCTATCCGATGCTGCTGACACGCTGGGCCTGCGGCTGAAGCATACAGATCCATGAAAATCATTCTCACGCAAGACATCGACACGCTCGGCATCCGTGGCGACGTGGTCGAAGTCAAGAACGGCTACGGCCGCAACTACCTCATCCCGCAGGGCATGGCCGTCGTCGCCACGGAGGGCGCGCTCAAGCGCTTCGCCGAGGAGCGTCGCCAGCAGGCCCACAAGGTCGAGCAGCGCCGCACCGATGCGGCCGCCCTCAAGGAGAAGCTCGAAGCCATGCCCGCGCTCATCATCCCGATGCGCACCGGCGAGGAGAACCGCATCTTCGGCAGTGTGACCACGCAGCAGATTGAAGAGCTCCTCACCGAGCAGGGCGTCGAGATCGACCGCCGCAAGATCACGCTGAAGGAGGACATCCGCATGACCGGCGTCTACGGCGCGACGGTGCGGCTCCACCCGGAGTTCACCGCCGACGTGAAGGTGCAGGTCGTCCCGATGCAGGAGGCGCTCTAGCGCCGCATCCCGTTCCGATCCGAACGCCGCTGTGTCGCATGACGTGGCGGCGTTCTCGTTTTCGGGCAGCCTGGAGGCCGCTTGCTGAGGCACAGCCCGGACGCTGTGGATGGAGCGTGGAAAACTCGCGCGGGCTCATTACATAGCCTTAACAGTCGAGGCCGTATCGTTTGCGCGCTCCCGCAGCCACTGCCGTAGGACCGAGACGCGGCGGGGCTCGTGGCAAATAGATCGGGGAGGATGTAACGCTGATGTTGGCATTCTCGGGGCTCAATCCCCCAACGTCGCAGCTTGGCGCGACCGTTGGGAATGAGATCCGCGTCTGCTCGCCTGCGTCTCCGTCCCTGCAGCCGTCCTACTGAGTCGTGATCCCGTCTCCGCCTTCCGTCTCCGCCACCGCCCCCCACACAGCGAAGCAGCCGCCGCCTGGCGTGCCTGCCCGGTACCTCCTCGGCACCCGCATCGATGGGACGACCTACGCCCAGGCGACCCAGATCATCCTCGACTGGGCTACGCAGCGCGAGCACCGGTTCGTGTGCACCTGTGGCGCGCATGGGATCGTGGAGGCTACCGAAGACCCGGTCTTCCAAGGGCGTCTCAACGAGAGCGACCTGAACGTTCCCGACGGGATCGCGGCCGTGTGGGGGCTGCGTGGTCTCGGTGTGCCCGTGCCCGACCGCGTCTACGGCCCGGACCTCATGCTGGCGATCTGCCGGGCTGCGGCCAAGGCAGGGGTACCTATCGGCCTCTACGGCTCCTCCCAAGATCGCCTGGATGCGCTCTGCGAACGCCTCCCGCAGAAGGCTCCCGGGCTCCACATCGCTTGTGCCATCTCACCGCCCTACCGGGCGCTGACGCCCGAGGAGGATGTGGCCTACGCGGAAGAAATCATCGCCTCCGGCGCGCAGATCGTCTTCGTCGGCCTCGGCTGCCCGAAGCAGGAGACGTGGTGCGCGAAGCAGTCGCCCCACATTCCTGCGGCGCTCGTGGCCGTCGGCGCGGCGTTCGATTTCCACGCGGGCATGCTCGACCAGGCTCCAACGCGGCTCCAGAAGATGGGTCTCGAATGGGCCTTCCGCCTCGTCAAGGAACCCAAGCGACTCTGGCGGCGCTATGCCAAGAGTGTCCCGCTCTTTATGGCGGGCTATTTGCGGCAATTCGCACGCGAGCGCATCGGCGGCCGCCCCAACGGCCCCGGTTCCACACGCTGAACTGCCCTCTGCTGGTCCTTTTTCCCGATCTCCCTCACTCGACACCGTTCCTACTCCATGTCACAGCCAGTTCCTGTTCTTGTCACTGGTGCCGGTGGATTCATCGGTCACCACCTCGTCAAGTTTCTCAAAGCCAAGGGCTACTGGGTCCGCGGCGTCGACATCAAACAGCCCGAGTTCGAAGCATCTGACGCCGACGAGTTCCAGCTGCTCGACCTCCGTCGCTGGGCCAACTGCCTCGAAGCCGTGCGCCCCGCCGATGTCGATGGCGAGCGCCTGCCCATCCAGCATGTCTATGCCCTCGCGGCGGACATGGGCGGCATGGGCTTCATCTCGAAGTACCACGCCGAGATCCTCCACAACAACATCCTCATCAACACGCACACGATGGAGGCGGCCAAGCAGGCCGGCGTGACGCACTACCTCTACACCTCCAGCGCGTGTGTGTACCCCGAATATCTCCAGACGGAAGCCGAGGTCACTGCGCTCAAGGAGGAAGACGCCTACCCGGCGCAGCCGCAGGACGCCTACGGCTGGGAGAAGCTCATCACTGAGCAACTCGCCTACCACTACCGCAAGCAGTACGGCATGGAGACGCGCACGGTGCGCTTCCACAACGTCTACGGCGAACTCGGCACGTGGGAAGGGGGGCGCGAGAAAGCTCCCGCCGCGATGATGCGCAAGGTGGCCTACGCGAAGCTGCTCGGTGGGCGTGAAGGACAGCCCGGCGGCGCGCCGCAGGTCGAGATCTGGGGCGACGGCGAGCAGACCCGCTCGTTCATGCACGTCGATGATTGCGTCGAAGGCGTCTACCGCCTCATGATGGGCGACTATTCCGAGCCCCTCAACCTCGGCCGTGACCGCATGGTGACCATCAACCAACTCGCCGACATCGCCGCGCAGGCGGCAGGCATCGACATCGAGCACGTGCACGTGGATGGCCCGCAGGGCGTCCGGGGGCGCAACTCCGACAACGACCGCCTCCGCGAGGTGCTCGGCTGGGAGCCTGCCATCCCGCTCGAAGACGGCGTA
>JBCDFO010000076.1:0-14525 GCA_039177895.1 Bacteroidota bacterium | reverse complement strand
GTCGTCTCGACCTCGTCGGTCGTGTAGACTTTGCTCATGTCTTGGGTGCGAATCATGGTGTTGGGTGGGGCTGTGTTGTCGTGAGTTGTGTTGCCGTGGTGCAGTAAGGCCGTGCTGCCGTGGGTGGGCACGCGCGTCCAGACTGACTCACTCGAGGTTCAGTTTTTCCGCTTCGCCGAAGGTGTCGTAGCCGGAGGTGACCACGCGGTCGCCGGGCTGGAGGCCGTCGAGGACCTCGAAGAACTGCGGGTTCTGGCGGCCGAGGCGGATCGTACGCTTCTCGGCGATGCCGCCGTCCTCGGAGACGGCGAAGATCCAGTTGCCGCCGGTCGTCTGGTAGAAGCCGCCGCGCGGGACGAGCAGCGCCTCCTCGGAGTCGCCCAGTTCGAGGCGGATGCGTAGGCTCTGCCCGCGCCGGATGCGCGGCGTGTCGCCCACGAAGAGCATGTCTACCTCGAAGCGGCCGTTGGAGACCTCCGGATAGACGCGGTTCACTTCGAGCGTGTACGTCGTGCCGCTCACGTCCACCGTGCCGCGCTGGCCCCGCGCCACGCGCGCAATCCAGAACTCATCGATGGGCACGCGCACTTTGTAGCCGTCGAGTTGGTCCACCTGTCCGATCCGGGATCCCTGGGTCATGAGTTCGCCTATTTCGACATCCATCGCCGAAAGTTGCCCCGTGATGGGCGCGCGCACCGTGAGGTTCTCCGCGTTCCGGCGTACGAGCACGAGGTTCTGGCGCAGGCGGCCGAGCGATTCCTGGATCTGCCCAAGCTGGATCGCACGGGCGAGTGAGTCCTGGCGGTACGACTCACGCGTGAGCTCCTGCAGACGACGCTGGTAGTCGAGTTCGTCGCGGATGCGCTCGTAGTCCTGCTGGGCGATAGCCCCGCGGCCGAACAGCTCCTCGTTGCGGTCGTGCTCGCGTTCGAGGCGCGTGATCTGGTAGTTCGTCTCGACGAGCTGCTGCTGGAGGCGCAGCGCGTTCTGGTCGAGGTTGAGGCGCGTGTTGCGGAAACGGTCGACCTGCTCTTCCAGCGCGGCCTCGGAGTTGGCCATGTTCAACTCCATCTGGTCGTTCGAGAGGCGCAGGAGCGGCTGACCGGCGCTCACCATCGCGCCTTCCTCCACGAAGCGCTCCTCAACCTGTCCGCCGACGACGGCATCGAGGTAGACCGTCTTGATCGGCTGTGCGTTGCCGGTCACGGAGACGTACTCCTGGAACGTGCCGCGGTCGATGGTGGCGACGGTGATCTTGTCGCGCTCGACGTTGAGGGTGCGGCGGGTGTCCTGGAAAAAGAGCCCCCAGACGACGAGGGCGAGGAGCGCGAGGCCGCCGACGACCATCGCGATACGTTTGGGGGTGAGGCGGCGCTTCTTGGCGCGGCGGTCCATCCCTTCGCCGCCGCCCGAGCTTCCGCTCTGGATGGGCCGCGTCAGGACGCTGGTTGGGTTCTTAGGGGCTTCCATGGGGCTGGGCTGGGCTCGTTCGACACAGGCGGCGGTGCCTGCATCGTGCACGTCCCCATGTCAACCGATGTGCCAGCGTGCCAAACCCCCGAAAGCGCGCGAAAATCGCCGAAACGATCTGCCTGGACTGTGCGTTTCCGCACACCGCGCCGGGCGACCGCGCACAGCGATGGATGCCCCATTTGAGTTCTCCCCCTGGACAGGGGGAGTCCGCGAAGCGGGAGGGGGTAGACCTATCGAGCGCGACGCGACTTCTTGCTTCGTAGATCGACCACCCCCAACCCACAAAGACAAGAAACCCCGCAGCGCATGCGCTGCCCTGTCCAGGAGGGGAGCTTGTCCGAGGCGAAACTGGAGATCTGCGCTTCATCCACTCCCGTGCGTACCCTCCCACCCTCAAACCCACACACCCCTTCACCCTCTGCATGGAACCCACCGCCCGCACCGGCAGCGTCCTCGTCGTGGACGACAACGAAGACGTGCTCACCGCCATCCGGCTGCTCCTGAAGCCGCACGTCGAGACGATCCACACGGCCACGCGGCCTGACGCGCTGCCGACGCTGCTGCGAGAAGAGCGCTACGACGTGGTGCTGCTCGACATGAACTTCACCAAGGACGCCTCGTCGGGGAAAGAGGGGCTCACCTGGCTCGGGCACGTCCAGAAGCTCGACCCCGAGGCCGTCGTCATCCTCATCACCGCCTACGGCGACGTGAGCCTCGCCGTCGAGGCGATGAAGGGCGGAGCCACGGACTTCGTCACGAAGCCGTGGCAGAACGAGAAGCTCGTCGCGACCGTCAAGAATGGCATCCAACTGCGGCGCACGAAGGCGGAGGTGGCCACGCTGCGCGACCGCCAGGTCCACCTCACGCGCGACCTCGACCGGCCCTACCAGGACATCGTCGGGGAGAGCGACCCCATGCAGGCCGTCTTCGCGACCATCGACAAGGTGGCGGCGACGGACGCAAACGTGCTCATCCTCGGAGAGAATGGCACCGGCAAGGAACTCGTCGCGCGAGCCATCCACCGCCGCTCCCGCCGCGCCGACGAGATCTTCGTGGCCGTCGACCTCGGTGCGCTCACGGAGAGCCTTTTTGAAAGCGAACTCTTCGGCTACACCAAGGGCGCGTTCACGGGGGCCAACGCCGACCGAGCGGGGCGCTTCGAGGTAGCCTCGGGCGGGACGCTCTTCCTCGACGAGATCGGCAACATCGGCGCGGCGCAGCAGGCGAAGCTGCTCACCGTGCTCCAGCGCCGCGAGGTGACGCGCGTCGGGGCCCCCACGCCGGTTGCGGTGGACGTGCGCCTCGTCTCGGCGACCAATGCGCCGCTCTACGAACGGGTCAGCGAGGGCGCGTTCCGGCAGGACCTCCTCTACCGCATCAACACGGTCGAGATCGTGCTCCCGCCGCTGCGCGAGCGCGGGGACGACATCGACCTCCTCGCCGAGCACTTCCTGAAGCTCTACGCGCAGAAGTACGACAAGCCCGTGCGCGACATCGCGGCCAGCGCCCGCAACAAGCTGCGCGGCTACCGCTGGCCGGGCAACGTCCGCGAACTCCAGCACACGATGGAGCGCGCCGTCATCCTCGCCGACGGCACCACCGTCAAGCCCGATGTGCTCGACTTCACCGCGCCGCCCGACCTGAGCAAGGACCGCCTCGCGCTCGACAGCCTAGACCTCGAGGAGATCGAGCGCACGGTGATCCGCAAGGCCCTCTCGAAGCACGGCGGCAACATCTCCCGCGCCGCCGACGACCTTGGCCTCACGCGCAAGTCGCTCTACCGGCGGATCGAGAAGTATGGACTGTAGTCGGGTATGTGAACGTGAAAAGTTCTGGCCGACAACCATAAGTTTATTCGCTCCTGTCCACACGTAGGGTCGCTATCTTGTATAGGTCCAAGGGGTTGTATAATGTGTCGTCTCTACCTCCTCTGCGTGGCTCCGAACTGACTGACCATCGTGATGGTTCGTCTTCAGTCTCCGAGGACAATTTACCACGAATACTATTTAGCCTATCGATCTTGAAGACTCGAATGATTTCTTCTAATCTGGAGATAATTACCTTTGTTGAGCTTTCTACATCAACTGATTCTATAATCTTCCCAGTCTGAATAGATGCATAAATGGGATTATCTATGTTTATGTCAACCAGAGCTGATTGGGCAGCTTCTTGCAGGTGAGGTATGGTCTCAGAAACGCCTCTGATATCATCAGAATAGAATACAGTCCTCTGGTCAAACACGTCAAAGGGTAAGCTTGTCCCTTCCTCAGCCATGATTATGACAGGCTTGCGCACCGCGTGGCGTACGGCCAACTCGTACATCACGTTGGCGTTCAGTCCGGTCAGGTTCGCAACCACGAGATCTGCTTCGAGCAGTCTTGTGATGACCTGCCGACCGATAGACCCGGCGTCGCTGAGGCGGTGGGCGACCTCTACGTCGAACTCGTCCTGAAGCGCCGGAATGATCACGGCATCGACCAAACCATCGGCTTTACGTCGCACCATCGAGGAGTTGCCGCCGATGGGCGTGATAACGAAGCAGGTTTTCTTCGCGGGCGTCGGCTCTGCTTTGGCGTCGGTAGTTCCGTTCTTCTTGGCAGCCATGGTCTCGTGGTTTTCTGAGCGTGGAAGCGCAAGGTAGTCCGTTTGTGTTACGGCCAAGTAGGTCGCTACAGAAGACACATTCGTGTCATCCTGAGCGTAGCCTGAAAGGCGAAGTCGAAGGATCTCTGTCTACCTCGGCGCTCCGACCTTGACCTGGAAGCTGGCCCGCAGATCCCTCGACTCGCTTCGCTCGCTCGGGATGACAGAGAATAGGCTGGGGTGTGCCTGGTGAACTACCGCTCGGCGTTCAGGCGGGCCCGTGCCTGTGCCTTGAAGGCGTCCCAATCCATCGGCTCAGCGGGGCCACTGTCCAGTCCCTCCTGAATCATTGCGCGTAGTCGCTCGACCTGCTGAGGCGGCAGATTGTCGATCCGGCGTTCCACGTCGCGAATGTGCTCGGCCTCGACGCGGTAGCGGGCGGCCAGGGCTTCTTGCTGCTCCGGTGGAAACGAACGGAGCACGTCCACCAGCTTCTCGACTTCGCTCTGGAGTTCTGTGACAGACATGGGGTTGTGGTTTGGCTGGATCGAACAACGTACGGCGTCCTACCGGGATCCGCGTGAGCCCTTGGTATCTTACCCCATGCGATTCACTCTACTGACTTTACTCGCCCTCCTCACTCTGCTCCCCGCAGTCGTCGCGCAGCCGGTGGAGATCGCGGTGACGGACGAGGCGGTGCGGACGATCCCGGCGGACTACTACGGCATCCAGTACCACCGCAACACCTACAACGCGCCGGTGGCGCTCGCGAAGCTGGAGCAGTTGCCCTTCACGAGCGTGCGCATCTGGGCCTACCCGCGCCTCTTCAACCCCGCGCCGGACGTGTGGGACTGGAGCGCCCTCGACCGGGAGATCAGCGAGGTCGTCGCGGCGGGCTATGCGCCCATCGTGTGCCTCTTCCAGGGCGAGGACTGGCGCGCGAGCACCGCCGACGACCCGTGGTGGAACGACGCCAGCCAGCACGCCGCCTGGACCGAGGCGGCCCGCGCCCTCGCCGCGCGCTACGCCGACGAGGTGGACACGTGGATCCTCTACGACGAGATCAACTACCTCCACACCGACCGGCCGTACTACTTCCCCCTCAACCTCTCGGCGACGCTCTACCTCGACGCCGCCCGCGCCATCCGCGACGCGGATCCGAGCTCCGTCATCGGCGGGCCGTCGGGCTTCTCGGGCTGGGAGAATGGCTATTGGGCCGCGCGCGTCCTGTCGTTCACTGACGGTCCTGCGTTGCTCGACTTCGTCTCGTCGAACCTCTTCCTCTCGTGGAACGGCGACGACAGCGACGCGACGATCATGGGCCGCACGATCTGGTACGAGGAGGCGCCGCTCAAAATCCGCACGCAGACCGCCGCGCACCCCAACCTCCGGCTGATGCTCGACGCCTACAACGTCTCCGCGCTCTGGACGGACGACGGCACGCCGACGGGCAACCTTTGGACCGACCCGCGCAACGTGGACACGTTCGGCGGGGTCGTGCAGACGGCGGCGCTGCTGCACGCGGCACAGGGTGGCTTCGACATCACGCTGCGATGGGAGACGCTCGGCGGCTTCGGCGTGCTGCGGTGGTACCCGGCGTTCGAGGAGCGCGCGCCGTACTACGCCTGGCAGCTCCTCGCCGGGCCGGGCCGCCTGATGCCGGGCAGTACGATCCTCCGCACCACCACGACGGCCGAACCGCTCCCGGACCTTCCGCACCACTCGGGGATGAACGTCCATGGCTACGACGTGCAGCCCTTTGCTGTAGAGGACGAGACGGGTGTGAGCATCGTGCTGCTCAACAAGACCGACGAGACGCAGCCCGTCGCGATCACACGGCCGGACGGGATGGCTGGACACACGCTCTACCGCTTCGAGGAAGGGCGCCACGTCGAGGCAACGACACCACTCGCCGAGGGCGACGCGGCGACGCTCGCCCTCACGCTGCCCGCTACGAGCGTGACCGTCGTGCGCTACGCCGCCGCCACAGGCACCGCCTTCGAGACGACGCCCGAGCGCACCCGTCCGCGCCTCACCGTCGCGCCTAACCCGAGTACGGGGCCGGTGACGCTCCAGGTGACGCTCCCCGAGCCCGCGCCGATACGCCTCGATGTGCGCTCAGCGCTCGGAAAGCGGGTAGCCACGCTGGCCGATGAGGTGCGCGGCGTGGGGACTCATACGCTCCCGCTCGACACGCGAGACTGGGCGGCGGGTGTCTACTGGGCACGGCTTTGTATCAAGGCCAATTGCAGCGTACGTGCGTTTACGGTGGTGCAATAAGGCCGCCCGGCCAATCGACGGGCACACATCGGGACGCACACGGGGGTCGCGCAGGAATTGCCTAGAACCGGATGCCGGAGGCGGCTAGGTTGGCGACGCGTTTCGATCAACCAGCCCCAGCCTTCCATGCGCCTCTTCCTCCTGCTGCTGCTTGCTGCCCCGGCTGCCTTCGCTCAGCCGCTCTACCTCGACGTCACGGACGACGCGCTGCCCGTGCTGCCCTTCAACCAGCGCGCCACGATGGACGTCGAGAGCGCCGACCTCGACGGCGACGAGGACCTCGACATCGTGCTCGCCTGCGAGGGCTGCGAGAACGTGCTACTGCTCAACAACGGCGACGGCACCTTCACGGATGGCCGTGACCGCTTCCCGGACTCCAGCCCGTACGACTCCGAGGACATCGCCATCGCTGACTTCGACGGCGACGACGACCTCGACCTGATCTTCGTGCAGGAGGACTTCATCGCCTTCAACGGAATCGGCCGCCAGCACGAGTACTTCCTCAACGACGGCACCGGGACGTTCACGCCCGCTGCCTTTACGTTCCCCGACAGCGAGGCCAACGCTATCGCCGTTGCCGACCTCAACGGCGACGACCGGCCGGACGTAGTGATCGGCAACGCGGGCCAGGATTTTGTCTTCATCAACGACGGCCAGGGCGGCTTCCTTGACGAAACGGCCGCGCGCATTCCGACGGAGGACCGCATCAACCAGGACCTCACCTTCGCGGACGTGGACGGCGACAACGACCTCGACCTCTTCGTCGGCAACGAGAACGACAACGCGCTGCTCCTGAACGACGGCACCGGCGTCTTCATCGACGTGACCTCGACGAACCTGCCGTCGTCGCCGTCCATCGAGACGCGCAAGGTGACGTTCGCGGATGTGGACGGGGACGACGACCTCGACGTGTACCTCTCGAACGTGTTCTTCCTCTTCCAGCGCGATCCCCAGGACCGGCTCTGGCTCAACGACGGCGCGGGCGTCTTCACCGACGTGACCGCGACGAATCTGCCCGCATCAGACGCGACGACCCTCGACGCCACCTTCCTCGACGTGGACGGCGACGACGACCTCGACCTCGTGACGCACAGCTTCGGTCCGGCCGTGCCCGTGCGGCTCTTCACGAACGACGGCACCGGCGTCTTCACCGACGCCACGGACACGCTGCTCCCGTCGATGCCCACCACCGACGGCCTCGCGCTCGAGGTAGCCGACTTCAACGGCGACGACCGGCTCGACCTCTACATCGGCAACCGGGGCCAGAACGACCGCCTTCTCCTCCGCGATCCCTCGACAGGCACGGACACCGAGACCGGCAGCCTCGCGCCTACGAGCCCGTCGCTCGCGCCGCCGTATCCCAACCCGACCAACAGCACCGTGACGCTCCGCGTGCGGCTCTCCGACGCCGCGACAGCACGCCTCGAAGTCTTCGACGTCCAGGGGCGCTCGGTCGCCGTGTTGCACGACGGCCCGCTTGCCCAGGGTGTCCATACCCGCGCGTTGGACACCAAGTCGTGGCCTGCCGGGGTCTACGTGTGCCGCCTGACGACGCTGGACGCGGTCACCACGCAACGGCTAGTCGTAGCCTAAATTCAGACATGCAAAAAAAGTAGCACCCCCGCTGCATCTTTGCTGGCGCCCCCCCGTACGGGCCTTTCATCCGGAACGGACCCGTTCACATGGGCTTGCCAGTTAAACGGCTCGGCTGGCCGCCCACGCTGACGAGGTGACGAGCGTCAGCACCCTGGTCCGCTCCGGCTCACGCCCCCAGACCTCGTGTCTGGGGGCGTTTCTCTTTGGGCCGAGGCGGGAACCTGCACGAGCGGGCGTAGCGCGAGGTAGCACAGCGTCAGCAGCACCGAGAAGAGCACGGTCGTCCCGACCGCCTGCGTATGCCCGAGCGGGTCGAGCACCGGCGCGATGACGTCGGCGAGGAGGCTGCGCGGCTGGGTGAGCACGTCCCACGAGTTCCAGCGCAGGAAACGCCCGAGATAGACCCCGAAGCTGCCGAGCACCAGCGCCCCGAGCGCCACGCCCCACCCCACGCGGCTCCCGTACCACCGCGCAACCGCGCCGTGCACGTCGGCCAGCGTCACCGTGCCGATGAGCACCCCGCTCCACGCCGCCGCGAGCAGCAGCACGAGGTCATACCAAAGTGGCGCTGCCGTGCCCCGATGCACGTGGATCAGGTCGGTGAGGAGGTAATGCGCGTTCGGAAAAAACAGCAGCCAGACAGCGCCGACGCCGAGGGCCACGGCACTCGGGCGGGCCAGCCGCGCGAGGTGACGGCTGAGTGCGAGCGGCACGAGCGCCAGGAAGAGGTTCCACAGCAGGAAGAAGAACAGCAGCGACTCCGTGACGACCACCCGCGTGGCGATGAGCGCTGCCGCGAAGGCAACCGAGGCGATGACGAGACGCGCAGCACGGTGAGGCATAGATCGAGGCGGGCAAGGATCAGATACTTTGAATCACAAAGTAGTCTGAACCTATTCCGATGTCAATACGCGAACCCCCGTCCGCACACCCGCCCGTCGTCATGCCGTGTAGCTGAAGAGCCGGTCCAGGTTGCGCTCGTACGCGCGGCTCGGGAACGCGCGCGTGATCGCGTTGCGGACGCGTCCTCCGCGTCCACCAAGCAGTCCCAGCCGCCCCGTCCAGAGCGACTCCCGCGTCACGCGTGCCGTCCGGGCGAAACGCTCCTGCTCGAACGCCGCGAAGGCCGCTTCGGGCGTGGCATGGGTACGGAGGCAGCGCGCGAGCACCAGGGTGTCCTCAATGGCCATGCCGGCGCCCTGACCAAGGTTGGGCGTCGTCGCATGGATGGCGTCGCCGAGAAGGACCACGCGGCGTGTGTGCCAGCCTCGGTGCGCCGGACGGTCGTAGGTATCGCCGCGCAGGATGGCCTCGGCGGGTGTCGTGGCGATGACCTCGGGGATGGGCGCGTGCCAGGTACCGAAGAGGCGGAGGAGTTCCGCTTTGCGCGCCTCGACATCGCCGCCATCACCCCCCTCGGGGCGGGCAGCGGTGGCATACCAGTAGGCCAGCCGCGTCCCGTCGTCGTGGGGACCGACCTCGAGGAGGCCGAAGCGGAGGCCGTCGCCGAAGCTTGTGCCGCCGCCCCACGTCTCGGAAATCTCGCCCGTCTCGAACGTCGCCGGAAGCGGCCCGATGCCGCGCCAGACAGGGTAGCCACGATAGACCGGCAGCGTGTCCTCGCCCGTGACGTGCAGCCGTACGCGCGAGCGGATGCCATCGGCTCCGACGACGAGGTCGGCTTCGGCGCTCGTGCCGTCGGCGAAGTGCACCGTGACACCGTCGGTCCGCTCGTCCAGTGAGGTGAGCGCTTTGCCGGTGCGGCAGGCGTCGTCCGGCAGGGCTGCGCGGAGGGCGTCGATGAGCGCGGGGCGGTAGGCACAGACGCTCGGCGCAGTGTCTCGGTCAGCGTGCGTGTCGGTGCGCGCACGGAGGAGCACGCGGCCATCAGCGGCGCGGACGTTGAGGGCGTGGATCGGCCCGGTGTGCGGGCGCAGCGCGTCGAGGACGCCCAGCCGGTGGAGCGCGCGCGTGGCGTTGGGCCAGAGGCTAATCCCTGCGCCGACCTCGCCGAACGCCGGGGCGCGCTCATACACCGTCGCCTCGAAGCCCGCCTGCCGCAGCGCAATGGCGGCGCTCAGCCCGCCGATCCCGCCGCCCACGATGGCGATGCGTCTGGTCTCCGTCATAGCGCTCTGAGGTTGATTCGACAATCCACGCCGAACCTACGCGGCCCTTCGCATCCGGTGACGCCCTTCACCCAAACCGCAATGGGCACGCACGCTCACTCCTGCATACCCCCGCACATCCACACTGCCGCAGGCGTTACTCCTCCCGCCCCGCCTCAATGAGTTCGCGCGCGCTCTGGAGGACGGCGTCCGAGAGGTCTTCGCCTGCGAGCAGCTTCGCCACGGCTTCGGCGCGCTCGGCGTCATCGAGGCGGCGGATCGAGGTGCGGGTGCGCATCGCGCCCTCGGCGTCGGCGTCGATCTCCTTCTCGACGGCGAAGTGCAGGTCGCCGAGCGACGCCACCTGCGGGAGGTGCGTGATGGCGATGATCTGGTGGTAGCGCGCGAGCCGCCGCATCGTCTCGCCCACGCGCCGGGCAATCGTGCCGGAGATGCCGGTGTCGATCTCGTCGAAGACCATGATGGGGAGGCGGTCGCTCTTGGCGAGGATCGTCTTGAGCGCGAGCATGACGCGGCTGACCTCGCCGCCGGACGCGACCTTCACGAGCGGCTTCGGGTCCTCGCCAGGGTTAGCCGAGATGTAGAACTCCACCACGTCCGCGCCGTCGGGGAAAGCGCGCAGGCGCTCCGCACCGCCGGGGAGTACGATCCAGCCATCAGCGTCGGGCTGCTGGCCAAGGCGCACCTCGAAGCGCGCGTGCGGCATCCCGAGCGTGGCGAGCTCGACCTGGATCATCTCCTGCGTCCGCTCGGCGACCTCGTGGCGCTTGATCGTGAGCCGCTGCGCCGCGCGCCCGAGCGACTCCCGCGCGTCGTCAATCTTGGCATCAAGCCGGGTGAGTGCTCCCGCGAAGTCGCTGGCTAGTGCAAACGTCTCGCCGATCTCGGCGCGGTGCTCCAGGACCGACTCGATAGTGCCGCCGTACTTCCGCTTGAGGTAGTCGAGCTCGCCCAGCCGCTCACGGATTTCGTCGAGGCGCTCGGGGTTGAACTCGATGCGCGCGTTGTAGTCCTGGAGAAACTGCGTCGCCTCGCCGACCGTGATCTCGGCGCTGCGGACCTCGGCGAGCGTGTCGTCAAACCCGGCATCGATGCGCGCGAGGTCTTGCAGTTCGTTGCGCGCGACGACGAGTTGGTCGTAGACGCTATTCTCGCTCTCAAACAGCAGCGTGTAGAGCTGCGACGTCGCCTCGTAAAGTCGCTCGGCGTTTTCGAGGACGCGGCGCTCGGCTTCGAGGTCTTCCTGCTCGCCCAGCTGCGGCGCGGCGCGGTCGATCTCCTCAATCTGGAAGGCGAAGAGCTCCTTCTGCTGCGCGAGGGCCGCCTCGCGCTTGCGGAGGCTGTCGCGCTCGCGGGTGAGGTGCTGCACCTCAGCGTAGTGCTTGCGGTAGGTCTCCACGAGCCCGCCGAGCCCGCCGAAGTCGTCGAGCAGCGCGCCGTGCGTCTCAGCGTCCAGCAGCGACTGGTGCTCGTGCTGCCCATGCAGATCGATGAGGTTGGCCGCGACGTTCTTCAGCACGCCGAGCGTGGCGGGCGTGTCGTTGACGAAGGCCCGGCTGTGGCTCGCGGTCACCTCGCGGCGGACGATCAGCATGCCGCCCTCCATCGCCTCGATCTCGTGCTGGTCGAGCAGCGCCGTCATGCGCGCCGAGCCCGCGTCGTCGAAGACGCCCTCGATGATCGCCTTTTTTGCGCCCGTGCGGATCGCCTCCAGCGACGCGCGCTCCCCGAGGATGAGCTTGAGCGCGCCGAGCAGGATCGACTTGCCCGCCCCCGTCTCGCCGGTGATGATGTTCAGCCCGCTGTCGAACTCGACTTCGAGCCGGTCGATGATCGCGTAGTCGCGGACGCGCAGCGTGCGAAGCATTTCGGGAAGGCAGAAGAGTGAAGGCAGAAGGATGAAAGGGGACTTCGCACCTCCGCCGTGAGCATCTGTGGCTGGCTAACCTGCTCTGACACGTAGTCATGCAGACATCACCGGCTTAGCATAGTTGCGGCAAGAAAGTACACGCGAAGAGGAGGCACCCGTATCTCTGAGCCTGTGGTTCACCCTGGCTCCCTTTCTGCTTTCATCCTTCTGCGTTCTGCCTTCGCTCAGCTTTGCCCGAGCAACTGCCAGCCCTGGTTCTGGATTTTGGGCAGGGCGTGCTTGTACTTCATCGTGTGCTGCTGGCCGGTGGAGGGGTCGAGCACGAGGACGTGGTCGTTGCGACCGGGCTCGCGCTCGACGACGACGGGCGCGTTGTCGGTCACGGACGGGTCGCGCTCCGCGGCTCCGTTGCTGCTCGGGCGCGCGCCCTTGATGCGGTAGTCGGCCTCGGCGGAGTCGTGACGGGTGCGGGCGCGGTTGCGGTCGAGGCGGGCGCGAGGGCCCTGCTGCGGGCGGGCGCCCTGCTGCTGCACGAGCGGCCCGGCCTTGAAGACGAGCCCGAGCACCTCCTCGTTGATCTCGCCGATGAGCTCCTCGAAGAGACGGTACGCCTCCATCTTGTACTCCACCAGCGGGTCTTTCTGTCCGTAGGCGCGCAGGCCGACGCCCTCCTTCACCTCGTCGAGGTCGCGGAGGTGATCGACCCACTTGCTGTCGATCACCGAGAGCACCGAGGCGCGTTCGAGGCCGTCGTTGATCTCCTGGCCGTTCGACTCCAGCACGTCCTCCACCTTGACCGTCGCGCGGAGGACGCGGCGGCCGTCCGAGAAGTCGACGTAGAGCTTCTGCGTCGGCGCGATGGGGTTGCCGTCTTTGCCTGAGACCATGTTCTGCGCGCTCTGGAAGAACGGCTCGGCGAGCACGCGGCGCTTGCGCTGGTAGTGCTGCCACGCGTCCTCGGTGGCGCGCTCGATGAGGCCGTCTTCGCCGAGTGTGAACGCGAGTTCGCGGTCCACCTGCAGGTCGAAGGCAAGGTGACGCAGGAGCGCCTCGCGGATCTCGTCGAGGTCGCCCTCGCTGAAGTGCTGGGTCACGAGGCGCTCGATGAACGTGCGGAGCATGTCCTGGAGGTCGCCGGAGAGGCGCGCGCCGCGGAGTGCGTTCTGGCGGCGGTCGTAGATCACCGAGCGCTGCGCGTTGAGCACGTCGTCGTAGTCCAACTGCCGCTTGCGGATGGCGAAGTTGTTCTGCTCCACCTTCTTCTGGGCGCGCTCGACGGCCTTGGTGATCCACGGGTGCGTGATCACCTCGTCCTCCTTCATGCCCATCTTATCCATGATGCGCGCCGTCCGGTCCTCGCCGAAGATGCGCATGAGGTCGTCTTCGAGCGAGATGTAGAACTGGCTCTCGCCAGGGTCGCCCTGACGCCCGGCGCGACCGCGTAGCTGGAGATCGATGCGGCGCGACTCGTGGCGCTCGGTGCCGAGGATGGCGAGGCCGCCCGCGTCGAGGACGCCCGGCCCAAGCTTGATGTCGGTACCGCGCCCGGCCATGTTCGTGGCAATCGTCACGGCCCCAGGCTGCCCGGCCTGTGCGACGATCTCGGACTCGAGCGAGGCGCGGTCGGCCTTCGCGTTGAGGACGTTGTGCGGGATGCGCGCGTGCTTGAGCATCCGGCTGAGCGCCTCGGACACATCGACGGACGTGGTGCCGACGAGGACCGGCTGGCCGCCCTCGTGGAGCTCCTGGATGCGCTCGATGACGGCCTTGTACTTCGCGCGCTTGGTGCGGAAGATGAGGTCGTCCTTGTCGTCGCGCGCAATCGGCTTGTTGGTCGGGATGACCGCGACGTTGAGGTTGTAGATCTTGCTGAACTCCTCGGCCTCCGTCTCCGCCGTACCGGTCATGCCGGCGAGCTTGGCGTACATCCGGAAGTAGTTCTGGAGCGTGATCGTCGCGTAGGTCTGCGTCGCCGCCTGGACGGTCACGTTTTCCTTCGCCTCGATGGCCTGGTGGAGGCCGTCGGAGTAGCGCCGCCCGGAGAGCACGCGGCCCGTGTGCGTGTCCACGATCTGGACTTTGTTGTCCTGGACGATGTACTCGATGTCCTTCTCATACAAGGTGTAGGCACGCAGGAGCTGGTTGACGGCGTGGATGCGCTCCGAGCGGTTCGAGTAGCGGCTGTAGAGCTCCTGCTTCTGGCGGTCGGTGTCCATCGCCATGTCGCGGAGCTCCTCCATCACGCGGGCGTCGGCCTCTTCGCTGGAGAGCCCTTCGGCCTTGACCTCCGTGTAGAGCGCGTCCTTCTTCTCCTTGAACGCCCGCTCGATCTGCGCGATCTCGCTGCCCATGTCCGGGATGATGAAGAATGAGATGTCTTCCCCGACCTGCTTCGCGACGAGCGCGCGGCCCTTGTCGGTCATCTCCAGCCCGTGCTGCTTCTCATCGACGGCGTAGTAGAGCTCGTCGTCGACGATGTGCATCTGCTTGCCGGAGTCCTGGAGGTAGAAGAACAGCGTCTTCTGGATGAGCGCCTCGACGCCCGGCTCCTGCTTGAGCTTGGTGAGCTGCTTGTTCTTCGGGAAGCCGCGGTC
>JBCDFO010000075.1:0-14599 GCA_039177895.1 Bacteroidota bacterium | reverse complement strand
GAGGACCGGCTCGACGACCTGCGGAAGATGTACGCCACCTGGCCCTTCTTCCGCGCCGTGATCGACAACGCGCAGCGCGAACTCGCCCGCGCTCGCCTCGACATGGCCGCGCGCTACGCGCGCCGCGCCCACGGCGCTGCCACGCTGACGGGCGACGGCGTCCACGCCCGCCTCGAAGCCGAGTTCGAGCGCACCAAGACCGCCGTGCTCCAGATCTCCGAGCACGACCGCCTGCTCGACCACAGCGGCGTCATCCGCCGCTCGATCGCGCTGCGCAACCCGTACACGGATGTGCTCAACCTCGTCCAGATGGAGCTGATGCGCCGGTGGTACGACGACCCCGACGCCGAGCCTGCCGACCGCGCCGCCCTCCGCAGCGCGCTGCACGTCTCGCTCAACGGCATTGCCGCTGCCATGCAGAGCACGGGGTAGAAAAAATGAAGCAGAGAGTCGGAGTTGCTATCCACAAGATCGCGCAAGTGATTGTCGCGGGGATAGTCGTGAATTTTGTATTTGGGTTAGCTACATTGGACGGAGATAAGACCATACACGTATGCTTAATATTAATATTGCTATTTGTTATTTGGCTCTCTATAAGTCACGTTATTCATATTAAAAACATGGAAGAAATATATAACAAAGTAGGTACTAAAGTAAAATATGTTGGGGTGGATAAACACGGGGGCGCATCTAGTATATATCAGGAGGCTATCCGGTATGTAGAAAGAGCTGAGAGTGAAATAATAGTAGTTAATTCTTATCTCAGGGAGTCGGGCCCTAACTCTATTGAGTATAGAAATTCTAGATCGGAGTTGTCAAATTTGAATAAATATTATAAATCTATTTTTAAAAAGTTAGAAAGTAACAAAGAAGTGGAATATACTAGGATAATACAAACTGATAAAAATGGTAAATTTCCAGGCAGAGTACACCAAAAGGAAGCAATGGATCATATTGAAAAAATGATACTTAATAATAAACTAAATGATCAAATATCTCTATATCAAACACTGCCGACCCGTGCTACTTCATTTGTACTTATTGATAAGAAATATTTAATATTGCAGATAAATAGATATGAAGAAGATGGTATAATAAGATTGGATGGAGGATTTCATGTAGAAGACGCTAGTGGCGAGGTATTAAATCATTTTGTAAAGTTTTACAAAAGAATTATGAAGAGCAAAAAGCCGGTAAGTATGGATGATATAACAAAATGGAGATCGATAAATAGTGAACGGATACGGGACACCCCCTCTGTGAGCGGTGATTGAGGCCGGGTGAGCTACTCGTGGACGGGATTGTCATCGCTGCGGAGATGTGCAGACGAGGCAGCGTAGCGTCTAGCTCCTCAGTCCATCACGAGGTCGAGCGGGAACGCGGACGACGCATATGGCCCGAACACCTGCTGCGTGCCGCTGCGCCAAGTCGTGGTGTGACCGGTGCTGGCTGGGCGCTCGACGAGGAAATGGACGGCGCTCGCGTTGGGCGGGAGCAACCACTCGAGCTCGCTGCCGAGCTCCACCGTTGGGAACTGCTTCGAGCCAAGCGACGGGAGCTCGCCCTGCGGGCCCGTGTGCGGTGGGCCGAGCCACAGGCCTACGCGGACCACGCCACCCGAAGCCCCCTCTGCTGCACGCACGCGCACGCGGCGCGCCACGAGACGCTCTCGCAGATCGATCACGCCGAGATCAACCCGGCCCTGGTCGTCGGCAGGCGGGAGGTCGGCAGCATCAATGCGGTGCACGTCTGACCCCGCGGAGACGTGGACGCGCGTGAGCGCCCCGGAGATCGCCTGCGCGAAGCGCCCGTCGTCCTCGGGCAGTACCCAAATCTGGTGCTCCTCGCCGTCCGGTGTAGCAACCCACGCGTGCACCTCCACGCCACGACGGCCGCCCTCGCCGGGGAGCCGCAACTGGCCGACCAACGAGTCCGCCTCGAAGGAAGGTGCAGTCGCAGGCAGCACCTCTCCGCGCGTCGCGTCCGTCGATGCAGGCTCTACCGTGCAGCCGAGCAGTAGAGAGACGAGCAGCGGGACGGTAGCGAAGAGACGGGGCATGGGATGGGAGTCTGGCAGGTCCTCGGTGGTCGTGGGGGCTGTTGGCCGGTACAGCGATCCGTTCGAGATGGGAACCAGCACCTCTGGTCCTACGCTAACGGTCTACAGCGTCACAGCGTACCGCCACAGTGTATGGAGGAGATCCGTCTCCTCGTGCACACAACGTAGCCGTTAAGCCACGCACAAGGGAAGCCAGTATGCAGGGGGATGCAAGCGAACAAGTGAGCCGCGAGCGCTCTCCGCTCATCCGGGGCTATTCCGTGGCACCGCCGCTCGCGCGCTGGGAGCCCGTGCTCGAAGAGTGGCTGCTCATGATCGAGCGCGCCTCTCGGATGACGGACGGGGCCGACTCCGCGTTCGGGAAGCGCGAGCTGTCGAACGTCGCGCTGCTCGCCGCGGCCGTCTGGCGCAGCGGGGGGACCGCCACCACCGAGTTCGCCCACGACAAAGGCAGAGGGCGGCGAAGCCGAGCCGATCTGAAGGTGCTCCACCCCGAGCACCGCGCCCGACCGATCCCGCCCAAAGCGAAGCGCTACGTGGAAGATCTCATCGAAGCGAAATATGACTGGTTCTCGCTCGCCCGACGCGATCTCTTCCTGAAGCTTGAAGCCAAGCACGAAGAGGCACGCCGCGACGCAACGGACTCCCAGTCGCCCGTCTACACATCGACCCTCGCGCTCACGTTTGGCGGCTGCTACATCCCGGGCCGTTCCGCATCGCGGATGCCCGCTGCCATCGACGCGCTGGTCGCGCAGGTGCAGCACTCCGACCACGCGCTCAAAGCGTGGTGCTTCCCACCGGAGCATCAGCAGTTCAAGACGAGCAAGGCGGGAAATCGGACGCCAGGCGTGGTGCTGATCGGCGACGCCGTAGCTTGAGCCAGACGCACGCCTCGCTCAGGCGTCCCTCCGCCGCCCCCAGCATCGAGACCGTCGAACCTGTTCCTCGCCTCCATGTCGTTCACGCGCAGACTCGGATTCTTGGCGTGGGTGCTCGTGGGCGGAGCCAGCCTGAGCTTCGCGCAGCCGTCCTACTCCACCGCGCCGCTGGAGGCCGAGCCCCTGCTCGACCAGGACGCGTGGGCCAGGCAGGGCGCCCAGACCTTCGAGTGGCTCGGCGAGAACTACGAGAAGCTCGCGATGGCGCAGTGGCCGCAGGTCCGCGAGCACCTGTATCTGCTGATCGGGCGAGCCGCGCAGGGCCGGTACGAGGAAACCGGCCTCTTCGAGGAGGGGGCCGACCTGCCACCCACACCGCGCCTCTTCGCGTGGGCGAGCCGCTTCGGCGCCATCGGGGCCGACCTCATCGCCGAGAGCCTCGCGGACTCGTCCTTGGGCATCGAGCCCGGTTTGCCTCCCGACTCGCTCTTCGAGGTCGCGTTCGAGGCCCCGTTCCTGCGGTTCGGCGCGCCCGACCGGGGCTGGTCGGTGCAGGTGCCCTACTACTTCATGACGTGGCAACTCGCGCGCACGCCCGTGGAGGGCCACGACACGGACATCCTGGTCACGTCCACGCTCCATGACCGCAACCGCACCAACGAGTCCACGTCGCAGAGCACGCTCATGCTGGTGATCAGCGAGCAGGACTGTGCCGCGTTCGAGACGCTGTGGGCGAAGCAAGCCGGCATGACCGAGCCCGCAGAGCCGTCCAACCTCGTCGAGGGCGGGATGCTGTACCGGGCGACGGTGGTGAACGGCATCAAGGCCGAGGCGCTGTTCTGGACGCACGAGGCGACATGCGCGGCGGTGATCTACAGCGGCCTCCCCGGCCCGTTCGAGGCGAACTACGTCCACTTCGGCGACTTCGTCCGCGCGCTCGACCTCTGAGGTGCCATGGACGACGGAAGCACGGCTGGTACCTCGCCGCCCGCCCCCGTCATTGAGACGGCGCGGCTGTGGTTGCGACGCTGGCAGGACCGCGATCTGGAGCCGTTCGCAGCGCTGAACGCCGATCCGCGCGTGATGCGGTACTTCCCGCGCCCGCTCGCCCGCAGCGAGAGCGATGCCGTCGCGGCGCGCATCCGGACGCACTTCGACACGCACGGCTTCGGGCTGTGGGCCGTCGAGATCCCCGACGTGACGCCGTTTGCGGGGTTCGTCGGGCTGGCCGTGCCGCGCTTCGAGGCGCCCTTCACGCCGTGCGTCGAGATCGGCTGGCGGCTGGCGACGGCCTACTGGGGACGCGGGATCGCGACCGAGGCCGCCCGAGCCGCACTCGCCTACGCCTTCGATACCCTCGGGCTCGACGAGGTGGTGTCGATGACGGCGGTCGAGAACCTCCCTTCGCGGCGGGTCATGGAGAAGATCGGGATGACGCACGACCCCGCCGACGACTTCGACCATCCGCTGCTTCCCGAGGGCCATCCGCTCACGCGGCACGTCCTCTATCGCATCCGTCGGGACGAGGCCGAGACGGGCGACGCGCCGCGCTGAAGGTGCTCCGTACGAGCATCGTACCGCAGCGCGCGCTATGAAAACGGGGCTACGAGCGTTTGCCCGTAGCCCCACGCGTCGTCCTTAGAGCACCTCGGCGGTGTAGTCGAGCTCGACGATGCAGTCGGTGGCGCTCTGGATCCGGATCGTGATGGGCACGGTCGGGTCGTCCTCCAGGTTGGTCCAGCCGGTCGGGCCGAACTCGTGCCGCCGGGTCTCGCTCTTGTTCAGGTCGTTCGTGTTGGGGGCACCGAAGGGCGGATCGTCCCACTCCTTTGCGCTGAACCGGACGGAGAAGGCGTTGCCCGTGCGGCGCGCGGCGTTGAACGAGATCTCCTCGCCGATGTTGTGCGTGCCCGGGGCCTCGATCTCGAGCGGCGTGCTCCTGGACCCGTCGCTGTGGCCGCCGACGCGGGCACCGCCGTTGAACACGTCCACGTCGAACTCGAAGTCGCCGGGGCCTGCGTCGCAATCGCGCACGGCGCGGTACTTCACGAGGTTGATCGTGACGCTGTTGCTCGTCTGCGCCGAGGAGCACTCGCGGGCGGTGTACTCGGTGGTGTAGCCCAGCTTCGCCAGGGTGTCGTCCTTGAGAAACTTCACCGCGTAGGCAATCGGCTCGCCGGGGTTGTCCGCCGAGAAGATCGCGTTCTCGCCCTCGATGACCTGAGCGAGCTCGCCCGGGCTGGGCGACGAGAACGCGCTCGGGTAGTCGCCGGGGTTGCCGCCGAGCACGGTTACCTCGACGGACGATTCCTCCAGGATGTCCCGGTACGTCGCGGCCAGGGTGCCGTCGGACACCGAGGCCCCCGTGGCATAGCGGAACGCCCCCTCCACGTCGGCCGCCTCGTACGAGGACGAAGTCTCCATCTTGAAGAGGATGATGCGCCCGTACGACACCTCGGAGACGTAGGCGGGCGGGGTGCTGCTGTTGAACGCCGCCTCGACTGCGTTGAGTGACACGCTTGGCGCGAACACGTCCTCGGGCTGCTGGCCGTTCTCGATGACGTACTTCACCTTGTAGAAGACCTGCTTGTACGAGGCGAACACGACCAGCCGCTCGGACGACGTGTCGTAGCTGAACTGCGACGCGACGTCGCCCGTGGCCCACGCCACGTTGAGCCCGATGTCGAGCGAGACCTGCGTCGAGGAGTACGCGGTCTCCACCTTGCTCGTCGAGGCCCCGGAGTTGACGTACCCGCCGTCCACGTTGTTTTCGCTGGCGGCGAGGTTGGTGAGCCAGAAGTCGAGTGCCTCGTCAACGGCGGCGTTCACGTTGCCTGCGTCCGGGTTCTCGACGATCACGTTGCCCTCGGCCCCGATGCCGGGCAGGTCGACGAGCAGCTTCATCGGGGCGCGTGCGAAGCGGGCGAGCTGCGGGATGCCGTCGAGGAGGCTCTGATTCCCCTCGACGAGCGCGCCCGGCCAGATCTCGCCGGGGTTGCCGAGGATGGCGACCTCATCGAAGTTGGTCTGGAGGCTGTACGGCGTCACGGTGCACGTGAGCGTCTCGTTGCCCGCCTGCTCGGTGGTCGTCTCTGCGTCGCCGGTGACTTCCCGGCCCGTCGTGGGCTGGGTGTTCAGCAGCGCCTCGGCGTTGTAGCTCAGCGTGTTGATGAAGGCGCCGATGGAGGCGTCGCCCGTGCCGGGACCGCCGGGGCCTGGATCGGGGTCGGCAGCGTCACAGCCGAGGAGCAGGAGCGACAGCGTCGCGGCGAGAAAGAGAACAGGTCGGAAGAAGGTCATCGCTGGTCGGGGTTGACGTGTCTGAGGGGATAGCCGCGCCGCTGTCGCAGGGGCCGCGCTATTGGGAGACACACCAGATCACCGCCGGGGTGATAATGCTTCACGTTTTCTTGATAATGAATGAGGGCAGCTAGGCTGGCAGACACCCCCTGCTTCTCTCCCCCTGAAGGGTCGAGAAGCTGTCCCCCTCGAAATCGAGGGGGACAGTTCGAACGAAGTGAGAACAGGGGGTGCGGAGCCGAGCACGCTGCCAGCTTATCCCGCATCGCCTTGTCCCGCGCACCGCTGGCGTGTAGTCTGCACGCCACGCCCGGCTTGCCTCCGGGCGACCCGCCTCGCACCGCATCCACTTATGTCCAGCCGCAGAGACCACGTCACGGCGCTACTCGCCGAGCTCAGCCGCAGCAACCGCGCCGCCGTCGATGCGCTGCTGCCGGTGGTCTACGGCGAGCTGCGTGCGCTGGCCCACCGCCAACTGCGGGGTCAGCGCGCCGGGCACACGCTCCAGACGACGGCGCTGGTCCACGAGGCCTATCTCAAGCTCGTCCGCCGCGACGAGGCCACGTGGGAGAGCCGCGCCCACTTCCTCTCGGTCGCCGCGATGGCGATGCGGCAGATCCTCATCAACTACGCCCGCGAGCGCCAGGCAGCGAAGCGCGGCGGCGGCCAGGCCCTCGCCACCTTCAACGACGAAGTCATGGGCAACGAAGCATTCATGGGGGGACGCGCCGCTCGCGCCGACGACCTCATCGCGCTGGACGAGGCGCTCGACCAACTGGCTACGCTGAGCGAGCGGCAGAGCCAGGTGGTGACCTACCGCTTTTTCGGCGGGCTCACCCACGAGGAAACCGCTGCCGTACTCGGCTGCTCCGTCCCCACCGTCCGCCGCGACTGGCGCATCGCGAAGGCGTGGCTGAGCCGCGAACTCACCCGCGACGACTAGAGGCCGTGGTTCGGTGGTTCAGTACGTCAGTGGTTCAGAGCTCGCCCCATCCAGAGCATCGCGCTCGTCCACGACGGCGTAGCTGCACCGCAGGTCAGTGCACACCGCTCTGGGGCCTCCCCATCTTCGAGGGTGCGTCCCCGTGATAAGCAGGGAGGCAGAAGTTCGAAGTCAGAAGGATGACGTGCCGACATCGAGTCTTCGGAAGTGAGGCTGCCTGAGAAGCGTCCAGCGGGACAACACGGCCACGCTGAAACACCGCAGCACTGCGACACCGAAACACTGCAACACGTTTGCACACCTGCTTATCAGGGGCTCGGCGGCGAGGTCGGGCAGGCTCCGAGCGTGGCACCCTGGTTGAGGTAGGTCTGGACCACACTGCGCGGAACCTCACGGGTGCTGCCGTTGACACAGATCGTCCGCTTCTCTGCGTTCGGGTCGGCACTTTCGGCAGCGCGGAGTTCGGTCGGCGTCTGGTGCTGGACGCTCGTGCCGAGGTGCTGCACGTCGGGGCTGGCGAAGCCGAGGCGGCGGCCGAGCGCGATGATCGGGCCCATGTCGAAGGTGATCGCGTCGTTGGCGCCCATCTCCAGGCGGGTACCGAAGTCCTGGCCGTTGCGGATGCGGTTGCGCCACTGCTGCTCTTCCTGGGCGTCGCTCTGGCGCTCGGCGCGGCGCTGGTGCCAGTAGACGGCGGCCTCGTAGACCATGCGGTCGTTGGACGCCTGGCGGATACGCACGGTGAGGGCCCCGGCCCGGTCGCGGCGGTTGCCGACGCACTTGGGCCACTCGGCGCAGCCGCCCTCCTCGTCGGTGAGCTCCTTCAGGATGCGCATGCTCCGCACGTCGAGGATGAAGTCGTCGAGGCGGTCGGCGCGGAACGCGGGGCTGCGCGTCGCGCCGTCGAAGCCGAGCTTGATCTGGCCCGTGCGCGAAGGCTCGCCCTGCACGTTGAAGGTGTACGCCGCCAGGCCGCTCGCGTCGTCCGCGTTCGCAACCTCCAGGTAGACCTGCTGGCTGCCGAGGTCGTTGAGCGCCGCCCGGAAGGACGTCTGCGTCTCATGGCGATCGGTGCCGCGCTCGGCGAAGTAGATCGTGTTCTCCTCCGGGACGCTCTCGTTGAACTTGTGGGTGTGCTGGTGCCACGGGTAGACCCCGAAGTCGGCCCAGAACCGCTGCCACGGGCTCTGCGACACGTCGCCGCGCGGCTGCGCCCACGAGCCGGAGGGGTCGCGGAAGACGGTCAGGTCGATGTGGCCGCCAGGAGGGGCGCCGTACTGGTCCACGAGCAGCGCGCCGTCGATGGTGACGCGGCCGGGGAAGCGGATCGGGAGGAAGTTCTGGAAGCTGCGCACGAGCACGATGCCGTCCCAGTCGAGCGTGCCGGTGACCTCGAGCGTCCCATCCACGATGAGGAGCCCGTAGCCCGTGATCGAGCCGGTGAGCTCCATGCTGTTCTCCTTGTAGACGATCACCGGATCGGTCGGCGAGCCGTACGTGCGGGTGCCCGTGACCACGGGCGTGGTGGTGGCGAGGACCTCGTCACCGCTCTCGATGGCCGCGAGGGCCGTCATGTAGAGGTCGTCGAGCGAGAGCGCGCCGGTGTAGTCGATGATGGCGTCCATTGTGTCTTCGAGGCGCAGGCTCGCGCCGGACGTGCGGACGGCGTTGAGCTCGGTCTCGAACGCGGTGCGCATGCCCTGGAACGAGACGAGCGGGCTCAGGCGCAGCTTCTCAAAGCGGTCGAAGGCGACGTAGACCGGATTCTGCGTCGGGCCGCCCGAGATCGTGCTCCCGGTGAGGTCGGCGGTGACGTAGGGCGCGTCGATCCAGATGGGGCCGGGGAAGTCGGCGGGGATCCAGTTGTAGCGGCTGCGGACGCGGTGCGTGGCCCCGTCGAAGACGCCCGTGACCTCGAAGGTGAGCGACTGCCGGTCGGTGCTGGGCTGGTAGTCCACCTGGAACGCGCCGCCCTGGAACGCCTGCTGCTCGAAGCTGAGCGCGTTCTTGAAGCCGTAGTCGTCCAGCATCGAGCCGAGCACGAGGTTGTGCCCAGCCTGCGCGGCCTGCCGCGCGATCATGTCGGCCTGGGCCTCCGCCCGGTCCGTCGCGGCCTCAAAGGCGTTGGTGCGCGCCGTGTAGATGACGATCGAGCTGCCGAGCACGGCGGCAAAAGCGATGAGGAGGGTGAACTTGCCCATGGGTCAGGGTGAGGCGAAGGCAGGAGGTCGAGGCGTACGCGGCGCGCGGGGTCAAATCACGGGCGGCGGCGGTGGAGGCGGTGGCGAGGGCGGCGAAGGGGAGCCGCCCCCTCCGTTGTTGCCGCCGTTGTTGTTTCCACCGTTGTTGCCGTTGCCGCTGTTGTTGTTACCGCCATTGTTGCCCCCGCCGTTGCCGCCCGGGTTGCTCGGGGGCGGGGACGACGTGGGCGGCGAGGGCGGTGCAGGGGGGGGCGGCGGAGGCGGGGGCGGGGGCTCCGGCGGGAACACCGTGGGCGGCGCTGGCATCGGGCCGCGGCCCTCCTCGGAGACAGAGAGGTTGCGGGGCCGGAAGACGTAGCCGTGGCGGATCGCGTTGGTCTGCGACCGGCTCTCCTGATCGCCCGCGCGCTGCCGGACCGCGTTGAGGGCCGTCGTCACCTGCACGCGGACGCGGTCGAGGTCGCGCAGGGCGGCGCCGCTGCGGCGGCCCGTCGTGCTCCCGCGCTCGAACACCTCGACCTCGAAGCCGACGATGGACTCGGAACTGCCGCCGCTCGGGGTGCCGCCCTCGAAGCGCTGCACGCGGTAGATGCCGCGCTTCACGTCGCCCACCATCACGCTGTCGCCGAGCGGCGTCACGTCGTAGCGCACCTGCACCGTCGGCGAGGCCGCCCCGAGGCTGGGGTCGGCGAGCGTCGGGAAGCTGAAGCGGGTCGTCTGGCCGGCGGTCGCCTCCAGCCTGTTGGTGTACGAGCCCAGCGCGGCGAGCGCCTGGCGCTCCGTGCGCATGTTCTCGATGTCGCGCTCCAGCACGTCCATGAACATGAGCGTGCGCGCCTGAGTGATCTGGTGCACCGCCGTCTCCGTCGCGCTCTGGCCGCTCCGCTGCTGGACGAACAGGAGCACGACCAGCAACGTGGAGCCGACGAGGATCGAGGTGAGGTTGTCGAGCAGAAAAGCCATCAGCAGAAACGAACAGGCTGCAAGGGAAGGGCTGGAAGGACGGCGGGCGGGGCTAGCCGTGAATCGTCTTCCAGGACGGCGTCACGAAGGTGTTGAGGGTCACGGCGACGGGCGGGCGACCGTCACGGGCAGGCAGCGCATCCGTGACGGCGACCACGACTTCCTTGGCGAGCGTCGGGGCGGCAGAAACCGTACCGGGCGCATCGGGCTGGACGTAGCGGACGGCCATCGCGACAGTCACCGGGATCGCCTGCCCGTTGCGCTGGCGCGTGACCGTGGCGGTGTAGCCGTTGAAGTCGTCCACGTCGTCGAAGTCCACCATCGCGGTCTCGCCGCCGTCGGGGCCGAGCGCCGTCGTGAGGCCGCGCGTGTCGAAGCGCAACTCGTCGCGGGTGAGGTCCACCTCGTCGAAGGCGCGCTGGGAGGCCTCGGTGAGCAACTCGCGGGCGACCTCCCCCACGATCAATTCCATCTGTCCGCCGATGGCCCCGCGCTCGAGCGTAGCCTCGGACCGGTGCTGGCCGAGCGCGTAGAGCGAGAGCACGAGGATGGCGAGCAGGGCGAAGAGCGTCTGAGGCATGGGGGAACGCGGTGAGGTTCTCGGAGAGCAGTGCCCAGACTAGGGCAAGGCCGCGTCCACGTCCCCATTCCAGGGCTTCGCTGACCCAATTCGTAATCCTCGTCAGTGCTTTCGGCGCAGTGTTTCCCGGCGATGTCGGCGCGCCCCTTGGCCGCTTCCGTTTCGATACCGAGCGGGCTCGAAACTACTCGGCCGGATCTCCAGCGACGCCATGATTTATGTGCCTGTGAGCATGACATTTGCATTCCAATAGGGCCTCTGTCTCGACACGCACTACCGGACACGTTCTCAAGACCGCTATCTCGACATTCAGGACGCGCCGGTAGCCCCTAATCGCCAAGGTCTGGATATGCTGAACGTGTCTCAGCGAGGCCGCGGTACGCTGGAGTCGTCAGGGGTCCGGGGTCCACACCATGCACCGGCTGGATCGACGGCGGCGCCCTAAGGCTCCCGCATTCGCGGGAAGGACTCGGCGCGATGCGACATCAACCCAGAGACCGGGTCTTACGAGCCTTGGGTCGGTATGTCCGCTTCGTCCTCGCCCCAGTGCCGGACCACCGTGCCTCTGTGATCGACGTCCGGCAAGGCGAAGCCAAGGCGGCTGCCGATGCCCTTGATGTCGTCGATGCTGAAGCCGATGTCGGCCTGGTCGCCGAGGGCGATGCTGGTCCCGAAGGACGCGCCGCTGAGGATGAGATTGCGGAGGGCCTGCTCCTCGGCCTGGTACTCGGCCTCCTCGTCCTGCCGCTTGTGCCAGTAGAACGTGGCCTCGTAGAGGAGCGCCCCGTCGGCGTCGCGGTGGAGCTGCACGCGGAAAGCCCCGCCACGGTCGCGGTCCTGGCCGATGCAGAGCGGCCACTCGGCGCAGCCCTCCGTGTCGAAGCGCGGGCGCAGCAGCCGCAGGCTCCGCACGTTGACGATGAGGTCCTGCAGCTGGTCGGCCTGGAACGTCTTGGACTGCATGCGCGCGGCCCCGTTGCCCCGCTTGAAGGGACCGAACCCGTTGTAGACGTTGCGCCGGTAGGTCGGCTGCCCCGCCACGCTGAGCTCGAAGTCGGCGTAGCCGCTGTACATGTGGTCCGCGAACTCGAGGTAGACCTCCTCCGTGCCCAGCGCGTCGAGCGTCTCGCGGAAGCGGGTGCGGTGCTCGTGGCGGTCGGTGCCGCTCTCGGCGAAGTAGACCCGCGTGCCCTCCGGCTCCTCGTCGTTGAAGCGGTGCGTGTGCTCGTACCACGGGTAGCCGTTGCCGAACGAGAGCCAGGAGGAGCCGCTCTTGTCGCCCGCCGCGTTGCTCCAGGTACCCGAGAGGTCGCGGTTGACGGTGAGGTCGAGGTGGCCGCCCGGCGGGAGCGCCTCCTGGTCCACGAGCATCGCGCCGTTGATGGTCGCAGCCCCTTCGAGTTGGATTGAGAGGAACTCCTGCTGGCTGCTTACGAAGACGAGCCCGCCCCAGTCGAGCGTGCCGCCCGGCTCGACGAGCAGGGAGCCCTCCACGATGAGGATGCCGTAGCCCTTCACGGTGCCGCCCGAGAGGACGCGCAGGTCGCCCGTGACGCGCACGATGCGCGGCTGCGCCACCGTCCCGTAGGCGCGGTAGAGCGAGACCTGGGTGTCGCCGCTGAGCGTCCGGTCCGCCGCGTTCATGTTGGCGATGGACCGCGTGTAGAGGTCGTCGAGCGTGGGCGCGCGGAAGGTGGGCAGGATCTGCGCCATGTCATATTCCACCTGCAGCTCGCCTCCGGCGCCCGCGTCGCCCAGGAGCGCCTGCCGCACGGAGTCCTCCATCGCCGGGTAGGAGAGCAGGTCCCCGAGCCGTAGGTCGTTGAACTTGCGCCGGTCGTAGTAGCTCGGTCGTGTGTCCGCGTCCATGGTGCCCTGGACCACGGCGAGCGGATCTACGTCGAGGCTGAGGTAGGGCGTGTCGAGCCACAGGGGGCCCGGGAAGTCCGGCCCGAGCCAGCCGTACTGGCTCCGAATGCGGTGCGCGCTGCCACCGTAGAAGGCCGTCAGCTCCAGCTCGGCCTGGGATCGGTCCGCGGACGGGACGTAGTCGATGTCGATATGCCCTCCTTTGTAGGACATCTCGTCGAAGCCCAGCGCGCTCGTGAACCCGTCGTCCCGCAGCACCTGCGTGAGCACGAGGTTGTGCCCGCTCGTGGCAATCTCGCGGACGAGTTCGCTCGACTGTGCCTCGAAGCGGTTCTCGGCCATCCCCATCCGCGTCTCCATCGCGTTGAAGGCGAGCGTGGTGCTGAAGATGATCGTACCCGCGACCGCGAGCAGGAGGGCGCGTCCCATGAGGGAAGAAGCTGGGTGGGGCGTTGGAGAGGAGGCCGGGGTTGTCCGCCACAGCCCTCGACGAGCAGGTCACGGAGGCGCTGGCAGAACCTGGCGACTGCGAGCGCCCGCGAACACCGTGCCGCGCAAGGCGCGCGACGCGGCCGCTCGGAGACTGGAAGGGGCTCTGCCGGGGACGCTAAATCTTAGGCGGAGCGACGGGCGGCGGGCTGGGGGACGGCGTTGCAGGCGGCACCCCCGGCGGAGGCGAGCCTGGCGTCGGCGACCCGGGAGAGGGCGTGCCGGGCGCGGGACTGCCCGGGCTGGGCGAGGTCGGCGGCGTGCCTGGGTTCGGCGCTCCCGGCGTCGGATCACCCGTGCCCGGCGAGCCTGGGGTCGGTGTCTCCGAGTTACCGTCGCCGTTACCCGGGCTGGGCAGTCCCGGGGGCAGTCCCGGAGTCGAGGGTTCGGACCCGGGCGCTCCCGGCGTTGGATCACCCGTGCCCGGGGTGCCGGGCGTCGGATCGCCGGTGCCGGGCGAGCCCGGACTCGGGGGCTCGGATCCAGGCGTCTCTGTGCCGGGGGCTCCGGACCCCGGCGTCCCTGTGCCGGGCGTGTCCGTGCCGGGCAGGCTCGCGGGTGGCGGCGGCGGCGGCGTGGGCACCGGCGGCTCGGGCGGTAGCGGCGGCGGCGTGCCGGTCGTGGGCGGCGGCGTCTCGTCGGACGCGTTGAACGCGATGTTGAGCGGGCGGATGGTGTAGGACTGCCGCTGGAAGTCGGTCTCCCGCACCGCCTCCTGGTCCGCCGTGACGCGCTCCGGCGGCAGCGTGCTGACGGTTTCCAGGTCGACCTTGATGCGGATCGGATCCGGCGCGTTGTTGACGGAGACCGACTGCGTACCGTCGCGCCGCCACAGGTCCACGCGGAAGTCCCAGAGATTCGGCGCGCTGCCGCCCGAGCGGACGAAGCCCGAACCCATATCCACGTAGCGGACCATCTGGTAGAGCCAGCGGCCGGTGTCGTGCGGCCCCACCCAGAGCCCCGTGTGCTCCAGGCGGTAGTGAACCTGCGCCACGGGCGAGGCCTCGCCCAGCGCCGGGTCGGCCAGGGTGGGGAACGAGAACGTCCGCGTGACCCCGTCCATGCCTCCCCCCCGGCGGAGCTTCAGCTCGTAGTACCCCAGCGAATCGATGGCCTGCGTGCGCGTGCGCATGTTCTCGAAGTCGCGCCGCAGCGTCTCGATGAAGCCCTGGTTCTGCTGCTCCATCGCGTAGCGCGCCGTGGCGTCGGCCGCGTCGAAGCGGGCGCGCTGCTGCACGGTGATGAGCGCCACCAGGAGCGTGGTGCCTACCAGGATCGCGGCGAGGTTGTCGAGGATGAACGTCATGAGGACCAGTC
>JBCDFO010000074.1:0-14667 GCA_039177895.1 Bacteroidota bacterium | reverse complement strand
TGCGGCTGAGCGCCTGCTTCACGGAGACGCAGGCCACGGCTGCTGCCGAGGGGACGCCGGGGATGACGTGCACGACCTGCCACGATCCGCATCGCCCCGAGGAGGCGCTGCCCGCCGACCACTACAACGCCTCCTGCCGCTCCTGCCACGGCGCCGAAGCACACGAAGCTGCCTGCTCTCGCCCCGCCGTCGACGCGGATGCGCCCGATGCTCGGGTAATGGCCGCGCAGGGCGACTGCGTGAGCTGCCACCTCCAGAAAGCGGGCACGTCCGACATCCCGCACGTCACGTTCACCGACCACTGGATCCGCCGCGAGCTGCCTCCTGCCCGCGCGGCCGTCGAGACGGCACTCATCCGCCCGACCCGGACAACACCGTTCCGCCTCGTGGACGTGACCGCCGCCGACCAGGGCGAGTCCGCCGCCGCTCGTCTTTCGCGTGAGGAGGAGGCACAGGCGCTCATCGACGCTGGGCTCGCCGGGTTCAAGTTCTACGAGGCTACGCACCGCCTTCCCGCCTACCTCCCGACCGTCGCCGAGCGGCTGCGGCGTGGGCTGGCGCTCGGCGGACGCCACCCGGACGCCCGGGTGACCCTCGGCCGGGCGCTCGCCGAGATGGACTCGACCGGGGCAGCCCTGACGGAGCTGCGGGCGGCCACGGCGGCGACGCCGGACTATGCCTGGGCGCACTACTGGCTCGGGGAGACGCTGCACGCGGCCGGGCGCTCGGGCGAGGCCGTGGACGCGCTCGACCAGGCCATCGCGCGGGCTCCCAAGCTGGTGGAGGCGCACCTGAAGCGCGGCGAGGCCCTCAACGGCGTCGGGCGCACCGCCGAGGCGCTCGCCGCCTGGCGCTCGGGCCTCGCGCTCGACCCCGAGCACCACCCGACCGGCTGGAACAACCTCGGCTTCGCGCTCCTCCAACAGCAGAACCTGGCCGAGGCCGAGCCCGCACTCGCCCGCGCCGTCGCGCTCGACCCCGACTTCGTCGTCGCGCGCGCCAACCTCGGCACGCTCCACCTTCTGTCCGAGCGCTTCGACGCCGCCGCCGAGCAGTTCGAACGCGCCCTCCGCACCGACCCGACCTATGCGCCTGCCCTCGGCAACCTCGGCGTGCTCCGCGCGCAGCAAGGCCGCACCGACGAGGCCCGCCGCCTCTTCGAGCGCCTCCTCGCCGCTAACCCCGGCGACCAGCGGGCACGGGCCTACCTCGTACAGCTCGATGGGTAGAGCGTTGGCTGTCGGCTGTCGGCTATCTGTGCTGCTCCTGCTCGTCGGGTGTGGCAGCGGCGCTGACGGCGTGGTCGTCGACCTTGACAAGTCGAACGAGGACGAGTTGCTGGCCTTCTACTTCGGCAGCTACGTCGGCCCCGACGGCGGCGACCCGTTCGAGGCCGGGCTGCTCAGGCGCGATGGCGGGACTATCACGACTGATCTCGCAGCGCTGCCGCCGGAGGTGCGCACGGCGTTTGCCCCGGCTGCGGAGGACGGCCTGATCGATTGGGACGAGGCGAAGGCCGTCTTCCAGCGCACCTATGCCGAGGCGCGGCCTGTCCCACGCACGCTGCTCGACTTCCAGCAGGCGACGCCCTACCTCGCGGGCGACGGAGGCGTCGCGCCCGACTGGTATCTCGTCGAGCTCGACGGCGTGATGACGATGGCGCGGCGGCGGCTCTACGTCCCGAAGGCGGCCCTCCGCGAGGCGCTGCTGGCCTACGACGCGAACGGCGAGCAGGTGATCTATCCAGTCGGGACGGCGCTCGTCGGCGAGCACTGGCTCGACGGGGCGCGGGCCGAGGTGACCGTGAAGCAGAAGCGGGCGGACGGCTTCTGGGACTTCGGCGTCTACGACGCGGGCGGCGCGCTCACCGACGGCACCACGACACCCCCACGCGACCTCGCCGCGCCGACGCAATGCGTGGGCTGCCACCTCGGAACAAAACTCCACGAACCCGAGCGGAGCTTCCCCGCTCGCGCACCCGACGGCCCGCACGGCCCCCGCGCCATCTATGTCCGCGACGCCGTCCGCAATGCCGAGGCGACCCGCGCCGTCACCGAGCGCTTCGCCGAGCACCGCGAGCGCCCCGACTCCGTGCTCGGGATCTACGCCACCCTCTACGTCGCTGACCTTCTCGCCGACCGCCGCGCGGGGCTGCCCATCGCTCCAGAAGACGAGGCCGTGCTGACCGCGCTGGGCTACTGAGGTCGTGGGTCGTGGGTCGTGGGTCGTGGGTCGTGGGTCGTGGGTCGTGGGTCGTGGGTCGTGGGTCGAAGAAGCAAGCCGGTCGCAGCAGCTACGTCAAGGCCGCGTCGCCTCTTCACTCTTTACTCCTCGCTCTTCAATCGCACGCCTCTGTTAGCTTGGGGCTCCTGCCCACCTCGCCTGCGCCGCTGTGCCTGCTGCCTCACCCTCCGCTTCGATCCGCACGTCTAGCCTCGCGACCGTGCGGCTGACGAACGCCGTCTTCTACGCCCACCACGGCGTCACGCCCGAGGAGCACCGCATCGGCGGGCGCTTCGAGGTGGACGTGGCGATGGACCTCGACGTGACCGGGGCCGCGCAGCACGATGATCTCGACCAGACCGTCAACTACGAGCGCGTCTACGAGCGCATCCGCGGCGTGATCGCGGGCGAGAAGGTGTACCTCATCGAGCGGCTGGCCTACCTCATCGCGGAGGCCGTCCTGGGCGACCACCCGCTGGTGACGCGCGTGGAGGTGCTGGTGCGCAAGCCGAACCCGCCCGTCGGCGGCCCATGCGACGCCGCCGAGGCCGTCTACCGCGCCGAGCGCGCAGGATGATGGAGGAGATGACGAAGCGAAAAGACGAGGAGACGGCAAGCCAAACACCAAAGCCACACCGCACGGCACCACGGCACCACGGCCCTACGGCGACACGGCAGCACGATGCAGCCATCGCGCTCGGGGCCAACCTCGGCGACCGGATCGGGCAGCTCCGCGCCGCCGTGGCCGCGCTCGACGCGCACCCGGCCGTGACGGTGACGGCTTGCTCGCCCGTCTACGAATCCGAGGCGCACACCCTCGACGGCACGCCGCAGCCTGCCTACCTCAACGCCGTCGCGACGGCGCAGACCTCGCTCGATCCGGAGGCGTTCCTCGACGTGCTGCTGGCCGTCGAGCGCGAGGCAGGGCGCACCCGCGAGCACCGCTGGGCCCCGCGCACGCTCGACCTCGACCTCGTGCTCTACGACGACCTCGATCTCGCAATGGCGCGGCTCACCGTCCCACACCCGCGCCTCGATGTCCGGCGCTTCGTGCTGCAACCGCTCGCCGACCTCGTGCCCGACCGCGTGGTGCCGCGCTGGAATGCGACCGTGGCGGCGCTGCTCGCCGCGTGCCCTGACCAGGCTGCGCTGCAGAGGACGGCGCTCGTGCTGGGCCCGTAGCCTCGTCCCGAGATCGGACCGGTGCGACCCCGGCGGGCGCGCTATCTTCGACGCATGGAACCGCACGTCTACCATCCCTTCGCCGACGGCGAGCGCGTCGGCTGGATCGAGGTCATCTGCGGGTCGATGTTCTCGGGCAAGACCGAAGAGCTGATCCGGCGGCTGCGCCGCGCCCGCATCGCCCGCCAGCGCGTCGAGGTCTTCAAGCCCGCGCTCGACACCCGCTATGCCGAGGACCACGTCGTCTCGCACGACGCACGGCAGATCCCGTCCGTGCGCGTCGAGCGGGTGGAGGAGATCCTACGCCACGCCGAGGACGCCGACGTGGTGGGCATCGACGAGGCGCAGTTCTTCGGCACGGGCCTCGTGGCGGTCGCTGAGCGGCTGGCGCGCCAGGGACGGCGCGTCCTTGTGGCTGGGCTCGACCAGGACTACCTCGGCCGCCCCTTCGACCCGATCCCGCAGCTCCTCGCCGTCGCCGAGCACGTCACGAAGCTGCACGCCATCTGCGCCGTCTGCGGAGCCCCGGCCAACCACTCGCAGCGCCTCGTCCCCGAGGGCAGCCGCGTGCTCCTCGGCGAGAAAGAGGCCTACGAGCCCCGCTGCCGCCGCCACTTCGTCCCCGGCGGCCCCGACGCCCAGCAACTTCGCCTCGACGACGCCGTCCAGGAGAAGCGTGTCGCCTCAGAGAAAGAGGCTGTTCCGGAAGCCGTACGCCCGTAGCCCCGCCAAGCCAAACCGGAACCTCGTGGGCTCCTCAAGCCTTTGCTGCTCGTTATGGTACCGATGCCGCTCTCGGAGATTCTGCTTCAGTTCGTCGTCATCCTGGCCGTCGGGTTCGGGCTGCTCGGGCTGCGCGCGCTGATCCGGGGCGACCTCGGGGCGCTGGGCTTCGCGGACGGCGAGCGGCTGCGCTTCCAGAACAAGCGCGAGCAGATGTGGCGGAAGTACCGGGACAAGGAGCGGCTCGCCCGCGAGATCCGCGCCCGGCAGCGCCAGGCCGACGCCTACCGCGCCCGCTTCCAGGAACCGGAGGCCGAGGAGCTGCCTCCCGACGAGCCTCTAGCGCACCTCGGCGAGGTAGCGCTCTACAAAGCGACGCTCGAAGTCGAGGGCGAGGTCACGGAGACGAGTGTCAAGACAGCGTACAAGCAGCGGGTGCGCGAGTACCACCCCGACCGTGTCGCCAACCTGGGCCGCAAGCTGCAAGACCTCGCCGAGGACGAGACGAAGCGCATCAACGAGGCCTACGCGTTCTTCCGCAAGCACCTCGATTTCTGAGCACGCCTGGCGCGGATTCTAGAGCGCGGTGGCGGAAAGCAATGCGCCTGAAACGATGGGAGGGCCAGCGCGTCGAGCTGCGCTGACCCTCCACGGGACGCTCAGATGCTGGAGACGCTCGCTAGGCGCGCATCTCGGTGAGCAGATCGGTGACCTCAGGCAGCGTCGGTAGCGGGGCGTCGGCGGCGGTGTCGAGGAAGAAACGGGCGAGGGCGTCGCGCTCGGTGACGGTGGCGTCGGTGTCGTCGAGGAGGGCGGCCAGGGAGGACCAGCGCGTCTCGGTGATCTGCCCGGCGACGTAGCGCAGGAACAGGAGAGACATCGCGTGGCGAGCGGTGTGGGGCGTCGGCGTCATGGCTGGGGTGTGGTTGGGTGGACGAAGCCGTCGTCTCTGTGAAGACAACATGCATGCCAACCCGGGCTACCCCACGCTTCGTCCGGCCAGAATGCGCTGTCACCGTGCCGATTCGCGCCAGATTGGCAGCGGTCTCCTCAGGCGCGTCTCAGTCCGATCCGGCCCCCATCGCCGGTAATCGCTTCCATGTATGCGCGCTGCCTCGTACTTTTTGCCTGTCTTCGTCGAGCGCCCTCCCGGCATTCAGCCACCCACCGGCTTGAAGCACCGCGCCGCCTCCGATACCACCCGGGGGCGGCGCCTTTGTGACATGCCAACTCGCGCGTCGGATCTATCGCGCGTAGACGGGCGGGGCGAGCGAAGGCAGCGTCAGGCTGGGCACGGGCGTGGCCACGGAGGCCCCGTCGGCGGCACCGGGCACGCCCGCGGGACGGTAGTCGCTCGGCGCGTCGGCATGCAGCGGCAGCGCGATCCGGCACAGCGTCCCCCGACCCACATGGCTCTGGAGGTCGAGGTGTCCGTTCATGCGCTCCACGAGGAGGTCGGCGAGCGTGAGGCCAAGGCCTGCGCCCGGCTCGGCGTTTACCGCCGTCGCAGGGCCCCGACGGAACGGCATCCGTGCCACGGCCAGGAACTCCGGCGTCATGCCGCAGCCCGTGTCCTCAATCTCGATCTGCACCCGCACTCCGATGGTGCGCACGCGCACCTCGACGTAGCCCTCGTCGGTAAACGCCACGGCGTTGGCGAGCAGGTGCCCGAGCACCCGGGTGAGCGCACGGCGGTCGGCGAGGACGGCCGTCTCGTCGGACGGTGGCTTCAGGAGGAAGCGCAGCCCGCGTTCCTGCGCGAGCGAGGCATACGTCCGCTCCGCGTCGATGAGCAGCGGCCCGAGCGGTACGGGCTCCGGCGTGAGGGCCCGCGCGTGCCCGCCGAGCTGCGCCAGTTCGTAGACCGCCTCGATGGTGCGCGAGAGCTGCTGCCCGCTGCGGCGGATGACGTGGAGGTGTTCGAGGTCGGCTCCGGCGAGGCTGGCCGCGAGCAGTTCGGTGTAGCCGACGATGCTCGTCAGCGGCGTGCGGACCTCCTGGTTGAGGCCCGTCATCAGAGTGCTCACGAGGTGGGCTCCCTCCTCGGCAGCCGTGCGCGCCTCTGCGGCCGTGCGGAGCGCCTGCTCGTGCGCCGTCACATCGTGGAGGGCAAGCAGGACGGCCGGGGTGCCCTGGAACGACGTCGGCGTACCGTGGAGATCGACCATCCGCACCTGACGGCCGGGCGCGATCATCCGCGCGCGTAGCGGCGACACGTCCGCCTGGCGCGCGCATGCGTTGAGGTGGCTGCGGAGGTCTGCGTGGAGCTCGCCGGGAAGGAGGTCGAGCACCTCCGTGCCCGCGAGTCCGTTTGAAGCCCCGCGTCCCAGCAGTCGCTCTGCGGCCGGGTTGGCAAAAGAGATGACGCCCTGCGTGACGACGACAAGCGGGGTCGGGGCCTCGTCCAGCAGCGCGGTCCCCCCCGCGGTGTGCTGCCGTCGGTCCCGTTCGAGTACCGCGCCGAACGCTTCGGCGGCGGCACGCAGCGCCTCCTCCTCGGCCTCATCGAGCGCCAGCGCTTCCCGGGCGAAGTCGAAGCTGAGGAAGCCAGCCCAGGCCTGGTTCACGAAGAGCGGGGCGAGCGCCATGCCACGCGCCTGCTTGCGGTCCAGCACGGCCCGTTCCGCGGCGGGGAGGTCGTGGTGCGACGCGCACAGGCACGTCCCTGCGCTGAGGTGCTCGGCCCAGCGGACGAGCCCGTCGGTGTGGTAGTCGAGCGCGGCGGGCGCGGCTTCGGTCCCAAGGCTCCAGGCAAAGGAGCGCTCCGCGGCGAGACGCCCCTCGGTGGTGTGGTTGACATAGACCTGCACGGCCTGCGCTCCCACGGCCTCGCCGAGGTGCTGGAGGGCCTGCGCCGCCTCGTGCTGCCAGTCGTCGGCGCGGAGGAAGCGCTCGGCGGTCTTGCCCACGGCACGCGCGAACGCGTCAAGGCGGGCCGTGCGCTCGGCGCGGGCCTCCGCCTGCGCGACCTGCCGCTGCGCGTTGAGCTCGCTCTCGGCCATCGCCGCGAGGTCGGTGAGCAGCGTCAGGCCATCGTCGCTGAGGTCGCGGGGGACGGCGTCGAAGACCTTGAGGACGCCCAGCGTGTAGCCCTCGGCGCTCTTGAGCGGGGCGCTCGCGTAGAACCGCGCCGGGACGTGGTCGAGGAGCGGATGTTCGACGAATCGGGGGTCGTCCGCAGCGTCCTCGCTATGGAGCGGGATCTTCTCGCCGCGTACGGGATGGAGCAGCGCCTGACGCAGCGCGGGAGCTAGGTCGCCTTCGCCGAAGCCCTGGGTGGCCGCGAGCCGCCGGTCACCGCTGTCGATGGTGACCAGCGCCGCGTGGGTGACGCCGAAGAGCAGGCTCGCCAGACGGGTGACGCGCTGGAGCGGCTGCTCCTGCGGGGCATCGATCACAAAGAACCGGCGCAGCGCGTCGGCACGTTGTTGCGGGTCGGTAGGCCGGGCGGACATGGAGTGGAGGGCGCGTTGGGAGGCCAGCGGGGGCGCGTGCAGTATCGACGGGGCGCTGCTCGATTTCAACACAATGCAACACATGGCTGGCTGAAACTCGAACACACGGCGAGAATGACATGGGCAAGCTGCCCGCGCGTGGTCCCATAGCGCAATCCCATCGGCCGCACGGGGCTCACGCCGCTCCACCGAATCGAGATGCTTGGTCAGCGTGGGCGGCTGTCCGATTTTGCCAGAGCTACCTCCCATCGTACCGCTACCCCTGGTGGACCGCATTCCCCAAGAGCCCGCTCGCGAGCACCTCATCGACATGGAAGCTATCGTGGACTGCTATGCGGAGCTGCGCGAGGGCTACCGGCAGTTACCGGCCCTGCTCGACGAACTCGACAAGGCGGGACTCTAGCGATGGCCTCCACTGACCGGCACATGCCCCTTCCCACGGTCCTCCCCGTCCTCCGCACGCCGAGGCTGGTGCTGCGCGCCCTCGTTCCAGCCGATGCTGACGCGGTCTTCAGGCTGTTCTCGCACCCCGAGGTGATGCGCTACTGGAGCTGCGCGCCCTGGACCGAGCACGCCGAGGCCACACGCTTCATCGAGAAAGACGCGGAGGCGCTCGCGGCGGGGACCTGGCTGCGCTGGGGCTGGGTCCTGTCGGACGGAGATCGCGCAGGCACGGTGATCGGCGCGTGCGGGCTGTTCGCCCTCGATGCGGAGAACCGGACGGCTGAGATCGGCTACCTCCTCGCGCGCGACGCCTGGGGCCACGGCTATGCCGCCGAGGGCGTGGACGCGGTGCTGCGCTACGGCTTCGAGACGCTGGGCCTGCGCCGCGTTGAGGCCGACATCGACCCACGCAACGCCGCCTCGGTCCGGCTCTGCGAGCGCGCGGGCTTCCGCTACGAAGGCCTCCTGCGCGAGCGCTGGCACGTCAACGACGAGGTCTGCGACACGGCGTTCTACGGCCTGCTCCGCCGCGAGTGGCTCCCGCAACCGCATGGGAGGCCGCCGCACGTGAGGAGTGGTTGAAGTCGGCGAGGCGCGTAGAACCCGGACACCCCTGACGTATATTGACGGTCCTTTGCCGGACGCCAACGCGTGGCCTTCCGGCTAAAAGAAGGGCTAGTCCCGTACGGCCAGCTCCCCTTGAACTCCGTCAGGGCCGGAAGGCAGCAGCGGTAGAGGGTCGTAGCGGCGCGATGCGGATCGCTAGCCCTTCTTTTTTTGTGCCCGCCCGGCACGCTGACATCGGCTCTCGGGGGACATCGGTTCTCAGGACGCGGTCTCAGAAGCCCACCCGCACGCCGATTCGCACCTGCCGGGGCCGACCGTAGTTGTACGGCGTCTGAACCCCGGCCTCGTAGTGCGCGATGAACGACTCCCGCTCGAGGTCTGTGGCGAAGTTGTTGAGCACCTGCTGCCCATCGGGGCTAGCGAGGAAGCCGTTGTCATCGGGCTCGCCGGTCGTCGGGTAGACGCCAACCACGTTGGCGCGGTTAAAGACGTTCTCGACCCAGAGGTACGCGGACGCTTCGACGCGTCCGACCTGGAACGCCTTCTCCAGCCAGAGGTCGGCGCTCAGGAGCACGGGCGCACTGCCAAGCGCGGAGCTTCCTTCGTTCCCTCCCGTAACCACCGTCCCGATCTCGTCAGACGAGAGTCGGACGAAGGGCTGCCCGCTCAGTGCGCGCACGGCCACAGCCGCGCGCACGCCGCCGAGCCATCGCTGACCGAAGGCGCTGTCTTCGGGGTCGACGCGGTACTCTGCCAGCAGTTGGAAATTGTGAGGACGATCCTCTGCCTGGAGCACGCTGTACAGGTCCAGGGCTTCGGGAAATAACGCCCCCCGTGTGCCGAGGATGAAGACCGTCACGCCATCCAGCTCGGGGGCCTGCTGGATGGTGTAGTGGAGGTCACCGCGTAGCCGTCCGCGCTTCGCCGACAGCGTCACCTCGGCCCCGAACAGCGAGACGACCTCATCGCTGTTGGCCAAGGTTGTGTACGACACCGGGAAGGCACGGTCGACGAGTCTGGCCACAGGGACATCCCAGTAGCGCCGGTGAAACAGCGTCGCGCTTCCTCGAAGCCACGTGCTACCTCGCACGCCCTCGGCCGTGGCCCCCACCCCGAGCGCTTGGGAGCGGATAGGTCGCAGCGGCTGGTAAGCGACAGGGTCCACATCCGTTCGGGCGGCGGCTCCGAGACGGCGCAGGTCGCCTGCACTGGCGCCGCGGGTCGGGTCCGAGGCTTCGGCATACCGCGCGAAAAACGCTCGGACGGTGAGACCCGGTGCCGCGCTCAGTCGTGCCTCGATGCGTGGGGATAGGGCCGTCACGATGTCGGTATCGGTGAGAATGCTGCCCGGGGACGCGGTGGCATCCTCCGTCACACGGCCACCTCGCTCAAACGTGATGGTGCCTGAATCCTCCACGCGGAGGCCCTCAGCATCGTAGAACACACCGTCGCGGTCGCGGTAGCCGACCACCGTGCCGCTGTTGTCGGTATAGACCGCGAAGTCGTCTCCAACGCCAGCGGGGAGCGCGTCGGGTGCCCGGACGAGGAGACCGCCCGCCTCATCAAGCACATCACCGCTCGCAAGCGCGCTGGCGCGGATGATGGGCTGAGTCGCGAAGGCGTCAAAGAGTTGCACACCGTTCGCGTCGAAGGCGTCGAGGCGGAGCCCCGCACGCACGGAGAGACGTCCGTAGGTGAACGTGTCCTCGGCATAAAACCCGTAGCGGCGCGGCTGCAGCGGGGCCACCGCGTGCGCGGGGTCTGTCCCTGCGAAGAGGGCATCGAGGTTGCTGTCGTCCGCCTCGTTCAGGCCGAGGTAGTCGTAGCCGAAGTAGCGCGTGAGGAAGGCGACGTTGGCCAGGTCGTAGTCGAGTTGGTCGTAGGCCGAGATGCCGTTCTCCGCGCCGCGCTCGACCCGCCCGTCGTCGAAGAAGCGCGCGAGGGACGACGCGTCGTTCCAGCGGTAGAGCCGGAGCGTCTGCCAGACGCCCTCGACACCGACCTCGATGCGGTGGCGGTCGAGCCCGAGCGTGGCTGCGAGGCGGAGCGACTGCTGCTGCTGCTCTGCGTGCTCGTAGGTACTGGTCGTGGCCCCAGGGCTCAGAACCCGCTCCCCGACAGCCCCAGGGCTGATGGCTCCGTCGGCGAAGCGCTGCACGAGCGTGTCGTTCACGAGCGAGAGGTAGCGCGCGCCGGTCGCGTTGCGCGGGTCGTCGATGTCGCCGTAGAACAGCGCCTGGCTTACCTCGGTGCCGAAGCGCGGGTCATAGGTTGTCGCTGTGGCCCGTTCCGTGGCGAAGGCGGCGTGAACGCCCAGGCGCTCGCCCACCTGCTGGTCGAGGCTCGCGTGGAGCCGCCAGGAATCCGTGTCTCGCTGCTGGATGGAGGCTCCGTTATAGAGCGTGCGGAGGTAGTCGGCGACGCGGCGCTCGTCCTGGACGAGTTGGCCGCGCAGGCGGAGCGTGGTCGTGGGCGTCGGCTGGGCGTGAAGGCCACCGCTGAGCCACAGCGCCTCGCTTGCGCCGAGCGGGTTGGCGGCGACGCGCTCCAGGTCGTCTGAAACTAGGGTCCGCACGGCCTCGGCCGGGCGGGGGTTGTTCACGCCGCCGAGCGCAGCCAGTTCGCTTTGCGAGCGCCCTTCGAATCCATCCGGAATCGGGACCAGGCCTCCCTCCCCGGAGGCGTCGAAGCCAAACGCGACCTGCACGGCATCGCCGAGGCGCTCCTGGGTGGCATCGGTGAGTTGCACGAAGTCACCAGCGCGCGGGTCGCCGTCGTCGTAGCGACGCACCTCGGCGGCGAGGGTCACAGCGAGGCGCGGGCGGCCGTCGCGGTCACGCAGCAACGGGGCCCCGGCGGCAAGGGCCGCCAACGTGTGGCCGTAGGCATCGAGGGCCTGCGACGTGTGCGCCTCGCCGAGCGCGTAGGGTGCCGCGACGAGCGTGGGCGTCGTGACCTCCAGCAGGCCCGCCGTCGCGCCGCCGTAGCGGACCGGCGCGACATCGGTGTAGACCCGCACGCCCGCGAGGTGCGCCTGCGGCAGCGCAGGGAGCCCCTGCAGTCCGGTGACGGGTACAGGCAGACCGTCGAGGTAGGCCGTCGTGAGGCGGCGTCCGCGCACGAGCAGGTCCTCGGAGGCCAGGTCGCCGGAAGAAAGGAGCCGTGCAACGCCGGGCTGCCAGCCAGCCACCTCGGCCACGGTGCGGGCGGTGAGGGGCTGGAGGGTCTGCGTCGTGTCAGGCTCCTGATCGGGCGGGGTCGGTTGGGCGCGGGCCGGGAGCACGGAGAGCACAGCCAGCCCTCCGACGAGGAGCAGGGAGCCCAGGGTGGGGAACGGGCGCATCGTGAACGGGCGCATCGTGGTGGAGGGGTGGGTGGACGAACGGCGGCATGATACGCTGCTGGTCCCGTATGCCACAGGGCAAAGGCGGGCTCTATCTTCGCTAGCCCATCTCTCCCGTCCCGCCTCTCCCATCCTCACCGCCCATGCCCGAGATCGTCCTCATCGCTGCGCTTGCCGAGCGCGACCGACTCATCGGCGACGGGCTCGACCTGCCGTGGCACATCCCGGCCGACCTGAAGCGGTTCAAGCGGCTCACCGTCGGGTACCCGCTCGTGATGGGGCGACGCACGTTCGAGTCGCTCGTGCACCAGTTCGGCGGGCCACTTCCGAAGCGCGCCAACGTGGTCCTCACCCGCGACGCGGCCAAGGCTGAGGCGCTGCGGACGGCGCACCCCGAGATCGAGGTCTTCGACAGCCTTGATGCGGCGCTGGTCCACTTTGCGGACGCAGAGCGGGTGTTCATCGGCGGCGGCGCGGCGGTCTACGAGGCCGCCCTCTCCATCGCCGACCGGCTCGAACTCACCCTCGTCGAGGGCACGCACACGGGCGACACGTACTTCCCGGCGTACGACCACCTAGTCGGACCGGTCTTTGTGGAAACGACTATCGACCACCACGACGGATTCCGATTTGTGACCTACGAGCGCCGACCGACCGTGCCTGAGCGGGCTGAACGCCCAGCAAGGTGAGCGAGCGGCGGCCGACGGGGTCTGTTCCGCCCTCCACGCCGCGCATTACGTTTCGCCCACCCCCTGGCTACGGTTCGCCCCCATAGTACCGCTCGTGCTCCGCTCCGGCAGCACGCATCGCTGAGCGAGCGGCAGCGGTGGAAGATCCTGCTGCACGCCTTCCGGATGCTGTGCGGCCTAGGGGCGGTGATGGTCCCCGCCTACCTCCTCCTGACCAACGGCCTCGGGCTGGACCACCGCGACTCGATGGGCGTCCGTGTCGGGATCTCGGGCCTGCTCCTGATTTGCCTCGGCCTCACGTACACGCCACGGCTCTCCGAGCGCCGCCTGATCGGCCTCATGCTCGGGGTGGTCTACCTGCTCGTGACCTGGATGGCGACGGTGGTCTACTTCAACCCCGGCGACACGTCGCTGCTGCTGGGCTTCTTGTACGTCTACTTCATCACCTCCAGTGTCTACCAGATCGCCGGGCTGCGCGCCTCGGCCTTGGTGACGTTCCACGCCTATGCACTGGCGGCGGCAGCCGTGGCGGTGCTCCACCCTGAGACCCACCACGCGGTCGCGGTGTTCTTCTTGACGTGTCTGCTCGGGATGGGCGGCATCGCCACACTGACGTGGCACGCGGTCATCCATATCCGGCGCGGGCTCGTGGGCCGCGAGGGGGAGTTGGAGCGCGCCCAGCGCCTCGCCCGCCTCGGAAGTTGGTCCTACGACCCGGACTCGGAGCGCCTCCACTTCTCGACAGGGCTCCACAGCCTGCTCGGCCTCGACGTTGGCGTCATCCCGCGCCCTGCGTTGGCCGCCACCCTCGTCCATCCCGACGACCTGGAGGCGTGCCTGGCGTACGCGGCGCACCTGACCCGCGGGCACGCTCCGGATGACCTCACGCTGCGGGCCCGCACCCCGCTGGGCGAGCGCTGGCTGCGCCTGCACAGCCACGCCGAAGCCGATGCCCGCGGACGCCCCACCGTCCTCAGCGGCATCGTGATGGACGTGACGGCGCAGCACGAGCGCGAGCGCGCCCTCCGGGAGGCCCACCGGCAGGCCGAAGCCGGGCGCGTGCGAGCCGAGGAGGCGAGCCGCCTCAAGAGCACCATCCTCACCAACGTCAGCCACGAGATCCGCACGCCGCTCAACGCGATCCTCGGCTTCGCGGATGTCCTCGCCGAGGAGGTCCCCGCTAATCTGCAGGCGTTCGTAGCCCCCGTGCAAGACAACGGCCATCGCCTGCTCGATACGCTCAACGCGCTCCTCGACCTCGCCCAGCTGCGCGCTGGAGAAGTCGTGCTCCGCACCGAGACGTTCGACCTTGCCGCGAGCGTCCAGGCGGCCCTCGCGGCCCTGCAAGACCGGCACGCATCGCGGGAGGTTACCCTCACGTTCGAGGCCGATCCGATCGTGCTTCGCGGTCAGTCCGATCGCAAGGCGCTCGTGACGGTTGTGAACCACCTGGTCCGCAACGCGCTGGCGTTCACCGCAACCGGGTCCGTCGGGGTACGCCTGGTCCGTGAGGAGAGGTGGGCTGTACTCACCGTCACGGACACGGGGCAGGGCATCGGCGCAGCGTTCCTGCCGCACCTGTTTGAGGCTTTTCGCCAGGAAGACGATGGGCTCGCGCGCCGCCACGAAGGCAGCGGCCTTGGCCTGGCCGTCACCAAGGCGTACGTGGACCTGCTCGGCGGCACCATGCTGGTCCAGAGCGAAGTCGGGACCGGGACGGCCGTGGAGGTCCGCCTCCCGCTCACTGTGCCGCTCCGGGGCGATGGGGTAGCTCACACGGGCCAGGTCCCGGGCCTGGATGCGGTGCGCGTCCGAGTCGGCGAGGAATCCTATTCCTAACGCCCTTGCTAGGGCTATATCGGTTGTCCAGCGGAGACGCGGCGAGTAAGTTGGGAGGCCCTCACTCCCGCACCTCCCGCCTCCGGATTTCATGGCCGACGCCGCCTCCGGCACCACGGGCCGCTACCTCGTCACGGCCCGGAAGTACCGCCCGCAGACCTTCGCCGACCTCGTCGCGCAGGAGCACGTCGCGCAGACGCTC
>JBCDFO010000073.1:0-14711 GCA_039177895.1 Bacteroidota bacterium | reverse complement strand
GCGCGTCGTGCTCGTGGGGGCCGGGCAGATGGCCCTCGCCGCCCTCAACGCGCTCGCCTCGCACGACCTCGCGAGCCTCACCATCACGAATCGGTCCCGCGAGCGGGCCGAAGCCCTCGCGCGTCGGTACGGCGGCCAGGTGTGCGCCTGGGACGAGAGGCACGAAGCCATCGCGCGAGCCGATGTGGCGCTCATCGCTTCCGGCGCGCGCGCGCCGGTCGTACGTGCCGACGCGCTCCCAGCACGCTGCCCCACCCAGACCACGCTGGTCATCGACATCGCGGTGCCGCGCAACGTGGACCGCGCCGTGAACGATCTCCCCGGCTACGTCGTCCTCGACCTCGACGAGTTGAACCAGGAGGTCGCGGTGACGACGGCGGCACGTCGAGCCGCTGTGCCTGCGGCCAAGGCGCTCGTGGAGGCGCACCTGGCGGAGTTCGTCACGTGGTTCTTCCACCAGCACGCGCTCCAGCCGACCATCCAGGCGATCCGCGCCACGTTCGACGAGATCCGCCAGCAGGAACTCGAGCGGTATGCCCACCAGATCCCCGGGGTCGCCCGCGCCGATGTGGAGCGGCTGACCGAGTCGATCATGCAGAAGCTGCTGGCCGTGCCTATCGTGCGGCTGAAAACGACCGACCCAGACTCGCTCGATTTCGTGCGAGGCATCCAGGCCCTCTCGACCATCTTCGGGCCGTCGCAGGAGAAGCCGATCCATCCGGCACCCGAGCCGACGGGCTGTCCGTTCGGCTTTGGTCTGGAAGTCGAAGCCCTATCTGCTCGCACGACGACCGCAGCCCTGGACGCCGTGGAGTCGCCAGACCGGTGCACGGTGGCTGTGTCGCAGCCGCCCTGTGCGCCGCCAGGCTGTGTGGCGTGCGGGGGATGTTTCGATCTCGCAGCGCTCGGCCGCGAGGAGAGTCAGGCGATCCGGTAGAACGTATGCCCGGGTCGCACGTGGCGAGCAGGCGTCTCGGAAAGACGTCGTGTGAGACGGTTCGCCAGGTAACGTGCTAGAGTCAGTTGATCGGTGGTTCAGTACATCAGTGGTTCAGTATCTGCCTGTTCCAAGGCATGGCGCTCGTTTACGCGGGCTCGACCGTACCAAAGCTCATCGCAAACCGCGCTAGAACTGCACGGTTGCTTCGACGCGCTCCCCGTCGCGGTCTACGACGATGGGAGCCGTGTCGCCGACATCGAAGGTGGACAGGGCCTGCATGTAGGTCTGGATATCCGTGACGTCGGTGTCGCCGAGGCGGACTATCACGTCCCCGTCCCGCAGACCGGCGCGCTCGGCAGCACGGTCGCTCAGTACCGCGTCGATGCGCATGCCTTCGCCAGTGAAGACATAGTCTGGCATCACGCCGAGGCCGACGCGGAACGCCATCGAGCGCTGCGACTGGTCCTGCGTTTTGGTGAATGCGATCTCCACGTCGTCATCGAGGTCTTCGATCACGCGGACGGCGAAGTCAACCACTGTGGCGAGGCCGTCGTAGTCGATGAGGTGGCTGTCATCGACGGGCGTATGGTAGTCGGTGTGCTGGCCCGTGAAGAGGTGCAGGACGGGAATGTCTTCGAGGTAGAACGAGGCATGGTCCGACGGTCCGAGGCCTGATTCGGTGCGGGCGAGCGTGAGGCCCGTCGCTTCGGCGACGGCGTCCAAGGCAGGGCCCCACGCAGGCGAGGTGCCGACGCCGTTGACGGCCAGCACGCCGTCGCCGTCCTCGGGGTCGCCAAGCCGCCCCACCATGTCGAGGTTGAGCATGTAGGCGACGCCGCCCTCGGTGAGCCCCGTGCTCCCGAGCGTGCTCACGAAGTGTTTCGAGCCGTGGAGGCCCATCTCCTCGCCGGAGAAGGCTACGAAGACGACGTTGCGCGCTTGCGCGTCCGAGGCGACGAGCCGCTCGGCGATGGCGAAGAGCGCCGCCGTGCCCGAGGCGTTGTCGTCGGCGCCGTTGTGGATGGCTTCCTCGCCTGGCGCGCGAGAGCCCATGCCGCCGTAGCCGAGCGCATCGTAATGCGCGCCCACCACGATGGTCTGGTCGGCCCCGCGGTCCAGCACGCCGATCACGTTGCGCGCGTTCATGGAGACGGTCTGGCCCGTCCCGTGCGGGTTCGTGTTCACCTGAAACGTGAAGGGCTGCGTCCAGCCGCCGTCGTTCCCGCCGGGCGTGAGGCCGACCTCGGCGAAGCGGCGGGCGATGTAGTCGGCAGCGAGCGCCTCGCCCGGCGTGCCTGGTTGCCGTCCTTCGAGCAGGTCCGAGGCGAGGTACGCCACGTCGAAGCGCAGCGCCTCGACAGGGTCCGACGAGGTGGCCTGCGGGAGAGTCGGGGCCGTGGCTGCACAGCCGCTCAGCACGAGCGCTAGCGTGCATCCACCGAGTAGAAGAACGAGGCGAGACATGGCGTGGAGAGGCGGAATCGAGAAAAAAGGCAGTACGTCGCGCCCGACACGAATGTGCCGCGTCGCCCCAGTTGCATGTGAGCGTGCTGAACCGCACGACGCGTTGTCCAGTACCTGTGTCGTCCAGTGCTAGCGTGTCCATGTGGTAGCACCGGACGTGTGCCGCTGCACGGGTCCGCTCGGCTTGTGCCGACACGGCCAGGGTGCCCAGAGGCTACACTGGCCTCCATCTCTCCTGATCACGCGCCCTAAAACACGCCGTTCTGGTTGCGCACCGAGCCGCCGCTCACCAGCACATAGAAGCGCATGAAGGTGTCGAGTGGTTGAATCGCGTCCCAGTGCTCCACGATCTGGCCATCTTTGAGCCGCCACGTGTCAATAATGTTGAGTCCCTTCGTGTCGTCCCCGCGATGGGTAGCCCGCACGGTAGCGTGCGAGTGGAACGTCACATAATCGCCGTCCACGAGCACGCGCTTTACATCGTAGGTGTAGTCAGGGAAGCGCTTGGCGAAATTGCCCACGAAGTCGATCAGGGCTGGCATCCCGTCAGGGATTCCCCGGCTGTGCTGCGCATACGGGTGCGAGCCGTACGTCTGGCGCACGTAGTCGAAGTCGTGCGTGTTCATCAGGTGGTAGACGAAGTCGGCCATCACCTGGACGTTAGCCATTTCAGCGTCCGTCCACGAGTCCTTGCGTTCGACGGCGACGGGGAGGATGGAGGTGGACATGGTGCTGCTGCGGGTAAGCATGTGGGTGTGAGGCGGCGTGGCGCAGGCTCATTGAGCCGAGGGGCAACGATTCCGAGGTAGAATCCAGAGAAGGCCCGTTCGCGTTTTCTACCGCCGCGATGGATTCTGGCCCGCAACGTACGGTAGCTTCGAGGCCGAATCAATATTAAAATACCAATCAGTACAAAAATGTCTGAATCTGCTCCCCGAAAGCGTCGCGGGCGTCCAAAAACCGTCGACCGGGCGCGCATCCTGGCGATGGCGACCGAGAGCTACTGGCGTGAGGGGCCCGCCGCGCTGGGCGTCAACGCAATCTGCCGCCGTGTTGGCATCGCGAAGCCCGGTCTCTACCGCGAGTTCGGCGGCGAGGACGGTCTGATGGCAGCCGTGCTGGATCACTATTGGGAGACGGTCGTCCGGCCCAGCTTCGTGCCGCTTAACGCGGAGCGACCGTTCGCCGAGGTGCTCGGCGGTGTACTGAGGTGGCTCACCCAAGAACGGGCTACGCCAGCAGGCTGCCTCTTCGCGAAGATGCGGTCCTCCCCAGCTGACCTCGGTCCCATCACGGCAGCACGCGTGGTCGCCCTGCGCGCCGAGATGCGAACCGTCTATCAGGATTGGTTCGAGCGCGGGAGGGGGCAGGGCGAGGTGAACGCCGCCATCGCGCCCGAGCTAGCTGGCTACCTCCTCGACACCCAGTTCAAGACGGTACAGATGATGGTCGCCGCTGGGGAGCCGCCGGAGCTCGTCCATGCGCAGGCGGAGCTTGCGCTAGCGTGCGTGCTGCCATCATAAACCGAAGGCACGGAGAGAGCGCAGAGGTGGCAGCGCAGAGCAGCCTCACGCAACGTTGATGTCTGCGCTTAGCAATGGCGGAAAGAGGTCGGGCTGAGCATCCTGTCAGCAATGGCGTTTTGCCAGAGGACAGAGACCCTTTGCGCGCAGCACCTCGAAGCGAGCGCGTGGCTGGTGGCAAGGCACGGCGTCCGTGCTATGGGTTGGTCGCGCGGCGCGGCAAGGGACACCTCAGCAGGAAAGAGAGCTGAGGCTGAAGCACCGGAAGCCCCTCATACCATTTCCGAGGAACACCCGTGCAAACTCACCCCAGAGTCATTCCCGCGAATGCGGAAAGCGAAGCTTCACGCAGTAAATCCATGCGTTGCACCCTACAGATGTTGCACCCTACAGATCCCGGATCAAGTCTGGGATGACAGAGGTGGGAGAAGCAGGCAATGCGCACGACTTACTCGTATCTGGTGTAAATGAGAAGATGCCGGGAGTCAAACTAGGGCCTGGCTTTCTACCGGTTTCCTGGGAAAATCGCCCCATATGGGCTAAATTAGCCGGCGAAACATCTGTTGCTCCAGGTAAACCGGCAGCGTCCTGGACAAAAACCGGCAGTGTTTCCGGCAGTGTCTCGCGGGCCCTTCCTCGCTCCCGCTCGCCCCTCCGCGGTGGCCTCCGTTAAGATCGCTCTTCGCGCCGCCGAGCGCTGCGCCGATGGCACCGCGCTGCTCTGCCTCACCTGCCGCCACGGCAACACCCGTGCTGTCCTCTCGCTCGGCCTCACGCTGGAGCCGAGGGACTGGAACGACCGCTCGGCCCAGGGCGACCGCATGCTAAAAACTCTGGACGCTTCTCGCAGTCGGTACCCGCGAATACAGATCGTATGGGCAGGTCGCCTTCGAGAGAAGATGGCTGTGGGTGCGTTAAAAAATTAGCGTGCGGTCGCTCTGGGCTCAGAGGGCTAGCGGGTGTTCTTCCGGTCAGGTATGCAGATATTGCGTCCACCCTTCCTCCAACCTGAGACCAGACTTCGTGCGCCGTTTCTCCATCGTTCTCGTCGTGTGCATGCTTGCGCAGCTTTCTGCATGCACGGCTGTCCGTAAGGTGGCGGGATACACAGCCCCGGCGCCGCCCGTTGGCACCCTCGCGGTGCTGCCCGTACAGGGCGTCCCGCTCATCGAGAACCGCGACGAGGTGACGCGGGCGCTCGGGGACGGCATCCCCGACGCGGTCTTCGCGCAGTTCCTCCGCGAGCGCCTCGCCGAGGTGCTGCCCTCGGAGGGCGTCTTCGAGGCCGCGGTCTTGGCCGAGGCCCCGGAGGTGACCCTCGAGCCGCGCACCTTGCCCCGGAGCGTGCGCCTCCCGCTTCCCCCCGACGGCACCCCGCTCGCGCTTCCGGGCGACGGCGCCGAGGCGGCTTTCGCGCTTTTTCTTGGCAACGTGCAGATGCGGCGCGGCGAGCGGCAGAACAACCCCAACGCAGGCGGCGGCTTCGAGCGCGTCGTGGTCATGCAGGCGGACTACGTGCTGTGGGACGTCGTCCAGGCGCAGCCCGCCGTCGCCGGGCGCGCAGTCGTGGAGGCTGGGACCTCGATCACCAACCCGGTCAACCGCACGTTCCTGGAGCGCCGCACCGAGGAGCTGGCCGAGGAAGTCGTGCGCGGTACGCCGTTCAGGCGGTAGGCAGAAAGGGGCGCGGACATGGGCCCGCGCCCTCTGCTCACTGTCTCAGCCTCGGGTCAGACGCGCACCGTCCCGCCGTCGTAGAGCGGTACGGTCATGGTGAAGTTCTCTCCGTAGGTGAGCTTCTGCTCTTCGAGGATCCCGAGGGCAATTTCCTCGCCCAAACGGAGGGACTCAATATAGTCCGTGTAGTAGTGAACGCCTGCCCAATCTCGCCCGATGGCGATGTTTGCTGCGAGCTTGTTGAGCTCGCCCTCGACAGTGAGCTTCGTATTCGTGTCCAATACGGGCTTATTGGGGTCAATCAGGTTGACGAGTTTCTCGCCTTTGTCATCTGCCTCCCAGATACCGCCTAGCTTGTCTGAGATCGGGTAGCCGTGGTCGAAGTAGGCTTTGAGGATCGTCACGCACGCGCCTGCGACTGTGGCGTGCCCTGCCCCATAAGCAGGGTGCATCGGCGAGCCCTCGGGGAACGCCATGGGTAGGAGGTAGCTATTGGGGCGTTTGCCGTTCCCGGCAGGCTTGACACTGGGGTCCTTCTTGCGGTCATCCTGCAGGTTCTGCTCCGCGTTATGGGCAGCGATGGCGTCCAAGAGGCGCATGCCTAGTGCGCGAGCGTTGCCTGGACCGTTCGGAGTGAGCTTCCGGAGTGAGAAGAGTCCGGCTCCGCTCGACCTACTTCCAACATCCTCGCCAGGGAGAGGGGAGCCGGCTGCTCTACGTCCGGCCTTGCGAGGAGGCTTGTGGCACGGATCCTCGACCTTCTCTCCATTGTGGTCGCGCTCCACGCCGCGTATGAGTTGTTCTAGCGGAGCCAACGGGTGCCCCTGTGGAACCTTGCAGGTGGCCGGATCAGCAGCCTGCATGTAGAGGTGGATGAGGCCGCCCAGGGCTTCGGGCCTGGCGCGCCGGTGCACGTTGAACTTCTGGTAGCGCACGGCCTTGAGCGCACGCGTAGCTACCTCGGTCACGAGCGAGAGGATGTGCGGGCCGCCGAAGTGAGCAAAGCCCTGCTGCCGGTCGATGTTGTCAGCAACCTGGAACGGAATCCCGCGGTCGAACGGGATCCCTAGCGAGAGCATCAGCAGGCAGGCATTGAGGTAGGCCTGGTAGAGCGCGTCGACATGGACGTAGGTGGCTAGATCACGGGGGGTCGTTATGAAGCGGAAGGCTTCAGTGCAGTCCTCCTTGCTTGGTCTGCTCCCCTTCCCCTTTTTCGAGACCGCGCGCGCCTTCTTGTCATTGGGCGGCGGACAATACGTCTCGAGTTCACGCAAATCGGCTCCGTTCTGGACATCGATCCACTGCTCGTAGGTGGTCATGTAGTCCCTGTTGGGCGTGGCTACGCGCACCCGCTGGTCGATGCGGATGGCTCCATACTGGACATAGCCCTCTTCGATCCTGTGGAACTTCCCCAGGTGTTCGTTCCCGACAAGGAGGAACTGGGAGATGTAGGGACCGTCGTTGTCGCCTGGGGCAAAGCCGCGAAAGAGCGTCTGGGCATCAAGCACTTTTCGGCGACGGCGCTGGGCTGGAAGGCGCAGACCCACCGGTACGTCGATGTTCTGGCCGAGCGTCGTGAACCACGCGTACTCGCCGAGTGTCTCGGCCCAGGCGTCTACCTTCTTTCCTTTGGCATCCTTCTTCGCACAACCTCTGAAGCGCGAAAAGGGGATGTCGCGCAGGAGGGCCATGATGTAGACCTCCGCCATCTCCGCAGCGAGCTCGTCGGAGTCCAGCGTGGGTGCGGGGGGCATCGTGGTAGCCTGGGCGTCGGGGCCTTGCAGGTCAAAGACGAGGCCCGCCCCGGCGCTCTCCCAGGCACGAACGCGCGCGCCCTTCTCAGACTCGAGGGGGGCAACCCTACGCGGAGTACAGGTCTTCGCCATGGCCGACTGCCAGATCCTCGTGTAGTCGATCACGGTCGAGCCGGCATCCACATCGGTCTCTTCGGCGTCACGCGCGAGTTGGGCACGGGCTACTTCCTTTGCGAATTCGGGAGGGCCGAGGGGCGTGCGCCGGAAGTCGTTCACGTCGCCGGACTGGATGCCGAGGACGAAGAGGCCGAACGGATCCTCTCCATTCTTCTTGACCACCACCAGGCCTCGCCTAGGGTCTCCCACGGGGAGGTCTGCGTAGTGCGGCAAGCCCTTGGTAAAGCTCGCAAGGTAGGTCGGGACGTTGGCCGCAGAGTCTCGGTAGAGGAACTCCTCGCCGTTGTTCGTGTGGCGCGGGTGCGGCCGGCGGTACGCTAGGTCTGTCGCAGCGTTGCGGATGTCTCTGGCTTGGCGTCGGCGGTCGTTCATGTCGGGACGAGGTTTGGGTGGAGGCGTCCCGAGGTGGTGGGCGGACAGCGAAAAATGCAAGGCATCCTCAATAAAGCCAGATTATTCTGAGCATTCAACCGTTCCGAGCACTGAAGGGGGCAGATCGACTCTCAATGGTCTAGAAGGCCTATATCTCCACTAAGAATGGCGTGATTACGCGAGGGGAATCGTTGGCAGTCAGCGAGAACAGTAGCAGGTCCGCACGAAGGACCAGGGGCCAAAGAACAGGGCCTCCGGGGGCAGCCTCAACGTGGATCACAGCGCGCGCTGCGTTCCCGCCACCGGTGACACGGGGCTGGCAGCGGGCCGCCCGTATTTTGCGACGCTCGCTCGCTCCCACCAAACCGCCGCCCTCCGTCCGTCATGGCCGAAGCCCCCGCCGCCGCGTCCACCTCCTACACGGGTGCCAGCATCCAGGCCCTTGAGGGCCTCGAACCCGTCCGCGTCCGCCCGGGCATGTACATCGGCGGGACTGGCAAGGCCGGGCTCCACCATCTCGTCTGGGAGATCGTCGACAACTCGGTGGACGAGGCCACCAACGGCTACGCCTCGCGCATCGACGTGACGCTCCACGCCGACGGCCGCTCGATCACTGTCGCCGACGACGGGCGCGGCATCCCCGTGGACAAGCACCCCGTCAAGAAAATCCCGACGCTGGAACTGATCCTCACGACGCTCCACACCGGCGGCAAGTTTGACGGGGCCTCGTACATCACCTCGGGCGGCCTCCACGGCGTCGGCTCGTCGGTGGTGAACGCGCTCTCGGAAGAACTCGTCGCCCAGGTCAAGCGCGGCGGCACGCTCTACGAGCAGCGCTACGCCCAGGGGATCCCCACTACGAAGCTCAAGAAGGCGCGCACCAACGTGCGCGGCACGGGCACGAGCATCTTCTTCCGCCCCGACCCGGAGATCTTCGAGACGACCACGTTCGACGCTGACCTCATCAAAGAAAATCTGGAGGTCAAGACCTACCTCAACGGCAGCCTCCGCATCGTCTTCCGCGACGAGGCGAAGGGCGAGCGCATCGAGTTCCACCATGAGGGCGGCATCGCGGAGTACCTCGACCACCGCATCGCTGCGGAGAACGCGCGGGCCGTCCACCCCGAGCCGTTCGTGCTGCGCCAGAGCGAGCTTGCCGACGACCTCCGCGTGGAGGTGGCCTTTCAGTGGACCGAGTTTCCGAAGGAGCGCATCGTCAGCTTCGTCAACGGCATCCCCACGCGCGACGGCGGGACGCACGAGCAAGGCTTCAAGGACGGCGTCACGAAGGCCATCCGCGCCTACATGGAGACGCACGACCTCGGCCAGAAGAAGCTCGACATCACCGCCGACGACATCCGCGAGGGGCTCTTCGCCGTCGTGAACCTGTTCATGGTCGACCCGCAGTTCCAGGGGCAGACGAAGGACAAGCTCAACAACCCGGAGGCGCGCAGCCTGGTCTCGGGCGCGTTCCGGCTGGAGTTCGAGCAGTACCTCAACGGCCATGGCTCGGTCGCCGAGGCCATCGTGACGCGCGTGGTGCAGGCCGCCAAGGCCCGCCTCGCCAGCCGCGCCGCCGCCCGGCAGGTGCGCCGCAAGAGCGCCGTCAGCCACCGCCTCAACCTGCCCGGCAAGCTCGCCGACTGTTCTTCGACGGACCCCGCCGAGAGCGAGCTGTTCATCGTCGAGGGCGACTCGGCCGGCGGCTCCGCGAAGCAGGGGCGCGACCGCAAGACGCAGGCGATCCTCCCGCTGCGCGGCAAGGTGCTCAACGCCGAGCAGGCGACCAAGAGCAAGGTGCTCGCCAACAAGGAGCTCGACCACATCGTGCAGGCGCTCGGCTGCGGCCTCGGGGCCGACTTCGACCTCGGCAAGCTACGCTACGGCAAGGTGGTCCTCCTCATGGACGCCGACTCCGACGGCCACCACATCGCGACGCTCCTACTGACGTTTTTCTACCGCTACCTCCGCCCGCTCATCGACGAGGGCGCGGTCTACCTCGCGCAGCCGCCGCTCTTCCGCGTCGACGCGCTCAAACAGACGCACTGGGCGCTCGACGAGGGCGACCGCGACGCGATCATCCGCCGCATCCAGAAGAAGAACCCCCGCGCCAACATCGAGGTGCAGCGCTTCAAGGGCCTCGGCGAGATGATGCCGAAGACGCTCCACGAGACGACGCTCGACCCGGAGCGCCGCCGCCTCCTGCGCGTGACCATCCCCGACGACGCGAAGCTTGCTACCGAGAACACGATCACAGACCTGATGGGCAAGGACGCTGCCCCGCGCTTCCAGTTCATCATGGGCCACGCCGACGAAGTGGAGGAGTTGGATGTTTAGCAACCATTTTATGTCTATTTTACTTGGGAGATGTCGGGCCTCATCTTGCTGGTTGCCATAGCATATGCTGGAAAGGTGCAAAACTTTGGTATCTACCTCGTGGCACCTCGCCTGCCGCTCGTATGCCAACGCTCGACTGTGACTTGCATAGCTGTGCTGATTTGTGCTAGACAGTCTGCCTCTGCATTCTTCTAGAAAGCTAGGTCTGACGGTGTACATTGACGCCTCCTGGTTGTCATCAAGCTATTATAATAATATGAAAAATTATAATGAAATTAGAGGGATAAGATCAGAGATAGATCGGTTAGACAGGTCTTTGATCGACTTACTCGGACAAAGAAACGAGTATATTAGACAGCTGGTTGAATTGAAAACAGAAGTAGGTGAAGTTTGGTCTAAAGAGCGTGTGGATGAGATCATTAAAAGTCGAGTTGAGTGGGCTATGGAACTAGGCGTAAATGCTTCTCTTGTCGAAGAGATTTATAAAAGAATTATAGTTGATTCTATAATTATTCAGATTAAGAAAATGGGAGCTTAATGCTTTGTGATTCATCTAGTAGGGATATTAGAGATTGAGAATTATGCGTATGTATCTCTGAGTCTTGGTAAATTACACTTTTGAAATCTTTACTTACTTCGTTCGCCTGGTACTTGTTAAGTATTTCTATTTCGATATCTCTACTGAATGGCTTGTACTGACACTTTATCGCAAACTCCCATTCTTCAGGCGGACTACTGTATTGGGGGGATGACTTTCCAAAAAGAGTTATTTCCGGCATATTGCCTTCCTGAAAATATCCTCTCTGACTATTAGCTTTGTCAATCATTTTTCTGTTTGAATTATCTATACAGAAGTAAAGTGCATCACGTTCTCTATCGGATTGAAAAAAGTCAGAGAAGTATCCAATTAAATTTTCGTAACCGTCTCCGCTGGGGTCTTTGCATATTGGGTAAAATTCATAATTTCCAGAATTTACGATTTTCTTAATAAAGTGATCGGTTTTATTTTGCTCTCTGTACTCAATCAGTCTAAATTTTGCGTGCCTTAACAACCTTTCGGCGGAACTTGAATGCTCTTTAGAGAGAATGTCCATCATGCTTAGAGGGTCACCCTCGAGTATGTATAGCTTACATTGTTCTTTCAAATCATCAATTGTAGAAAGTGCACTGTATTTAGATGATGGAAGAAATTTTTCTCTTACAATTATACATCTTCTAATTATATACTCCTTAGACTCTTGCTCCGCCGCGTATAAGGATCTTTTGTAGTTTTCGTCTTCCCACTGATGGCAGAATATAACTGGGTGAGAGTCCAGCTTGGTATATTCAATCTGCGGGCCATTAAAAAATTCCTCTGGTAGCATTCCCGTAAATTGATATCTGTATAAATATGACTCTGAGTCTATGGACTTATATTTCCGATTTAAATATTTGCTAACATTACTTATCAATTCGGTATATATATCAGATGTAGTTCTTACTTTTCTATTTGATATAATATTGTATTCATTTTTCAAGTAACTGTCCATGAGAGAAGATATGGCATAATCTGATATGTGTCTATACGAGGGGGAGGGCTTTGACCTCCATTCGTTCCATGCATTTTCAATCATATTTGATTTATTTATAATATACATATTGTGTCTTTCGGAGGCTGCATTGTCAATAGTTCTGACTATATTCTGATTATCGTATATTATCTTTCTAGAATTATCTTCAATCCTAGATAAAATACGCTTTCTATCAATAAGTGACGTAATTCCGATAAAACCTAAAGATGCAGCTATAGATATCATTATCCATTCGGATTTATTTTCTATATTAGTTCTAGAAATAAATATTCCAATAAATATAGAAAATACAGTAAGAACTGGGAATACATATTCTAGTACATTGGATAAAATCTTCCTAATCGCCTTGCTCTCGTCGATCTTGGCTTTGTCAAATCTGGAAAGTTTGTCAGGCTTATTTTGTCGAGTTGTCATGCTTATCGGTAGGAGTTGTTAGGTTATTGATATTGGATTTTGGGTTGCCAAGGGGTAGGTGGGGCGAAAAAGCCAGAGCTCTGTCACGGTTGTAAACGAAGTGGATACGCCGCTAGCTCAAAATACAACCTTTACTAGAAAACCCCCAAGACCTAGATGCACATTGATGCTTGCCTAGTTGCTCTTTGGCTTAGCTGATCTCCACAATACGAATGCAGCGAAGTCACCCGTCGGTATGGTGATTTCCATCGACAATGACGGCTCCGGCTAGGCATGCATAAATCTATTCGTGCCTCACGTAGGACACGATCCGCCTGGACTATGGCGACTTCGTGGCTGTCTGCTACACGTATGCTATCCCGGATAGTGCGAAGCTTGCAACCGAGAACACCATCACCGACTTGACTAGCAAAGATGCCGCCCAGTGCTTCCAGTTCATTACGGGCCACGTCGACGGGTGAGTGGTCTGTCTGTCCAGCGACCCTGTGTAAGCGAACCAGCATGAGTGATGCCTTGGGCAAGGCACGGAGCATCTACCACGAATGCGCGCAAAAGCAGACGTACGACGAAGGAATCCATGCGCTCGGCGCACTGATTGCCGAGGGCGTGGAGGCGGGCGAGGTGTTCCAGTTGAGGGCGAGCCTGCACGCCATCGTAGGCGATGTGTCACAAGCGAAGCGTGATCTGGACACGGCCATCGAGATCAGGCCGAAGTCGGGTGGGCTGTACTACGACCGAGGCGTCGTGCATCATCGCATGAAGTGATACCGGCTTGCGTTGGCGGATTCGTGTGAAGCCGTCCTCCTTAGCTACGAGGCAGGCGATGACGGGCTGATCGACGCCGCAGAGCATCACGTCGTCGAGATATTCGAGGAGATGCGGAGCGCATGAACTGCCCGCTATGCGTGACCCTTCCCAGCGGCGCGCAACTCGCCACGGAAAACACGATCAGGGACGTGAGGAGCAAGGACATCGTCCCTCGGCTCCGGCTCGTCGTGGGCGACGCGGACGAGGTCGAGGAACCCGACGTGTAACCTTGCCCGAGCTGTACCGTAGGGCCGCCGAGAAGTCCCCGCGGCGTCACCGCGACCCCCCCGAGCCGACGCAACGTCTAGTGTTATGCGTCACCTCCTCATCGCTGCTACGGCTCTCGCCCTCAGCGCCGGTCCCCTCACCACCACGGCTGCCGCCCAGGCGCACCCGCCCCTCAGCTCGCCGACCTGGCAGGCAAACGTGGGTGCCCAGTACGCCGCCCTCCTCGACTCCGACAGCGAACGCGTCCGTGCCGACGCGCTCGGCCAAATCCAACTCCTCGCGCGGCAGCAGCCAGACGCCGACCTCACGGACACCATCGAGCCGCTGCTCGCGCTGTACGAAACCGACCGCAACGACGCGCTTCGCATGGCCGCCGTGGCCGCCCTGCACGCCCTCGGCGACTCCGCCGGGATGGAGCGCCTCGCCGAACTGGCGCAGAACGAGCTCTCGCCGACGGTGCGTCGCGTGACGAACGCGGCACTCCGTGACCACAGCGCTGCACTGTCGCAGCGGGAGGCCCGGGCCCTCACGTACCGCGTCCGATAGCGAGCAATGCCGTGGTGGGTGCCCGTCACCAGGAGCCTACGTGTGTGGGCGTGACCGGGTAGGGACGTAGGCCGCAACGCTGGTGCGGAGCGTGCGAACAGGGACGCTCCAGCCGCCATGCGGCGCGCTCCCTGCCCGGCTCCATCCGCACGCCCATCCCCCCGGTCAGCCCGCGCCCGGCGTGGGGCTCATGCTCGTGTCGCTGGAGGCGCACGGTTCCCTCGATATCTTCGCGGGCTGACTCGCGTGCGGTGGGCTCGGCTCGCGTGGCGCCAACGCGTGGGGCCTGGCGACGCGCTGCCAGGCGGTGTGACCGAGCGAGCTGCGTGGTGGACGCGGAGACGTCGGAGTGGAGAATCAGGCGGTCCGTATCATGCGCGTACCCCTCCCCGACGACGCGAAGCCCGCCACGGAGCACACGGTCATGGACCCGATGAGCGAGAACGCTGGCTTGGGGTCCCCGTTCATCGCAGGCGACGCTAGCGAAACGGGAGAACTCGGTGGGTGCGCAGCACTCCGTGTATGCCTAGAGATGGCCATGTCGCCCAACGACGCGCACCCCCAGGGCTCCTTCCTAGCGGCACCTGTGTCGGGCCCGTCGTTCGCGAGCGAGGTGCTCCGCCGCGCCGACCTCGATGCTGATCCGCTTCGTGAGTTCGCGCGGTGGTTTTACGAGGCTAGCGTGGGCGGCGAGACCGACCCCGCAGCGATGACGCTGGCGACTGTCGCCCCCGACGGGGCGGCCCAGGCACGGACGGTGTCCCTCAAAGACGTGGACGCGCGGGGGTTCATCTTCACGAGCCACTACACCGGGCCGAAGGGACGCGACATCGATGCCGAACCCAGGGTCGCGCTCGTGTTCTACTGGCCGACCGCCGGGCGCCAAGTCCGGGTGACCGGG
>JBCDFO010000072.1:0-14746 GCA_039177895.1 Bacteroidota bacterium | reverse complement strand
TCAGGAGGAGCGTGCTACGCTTACTGGGCTCGTGACGGCAACAGGGCCCAGTGCTGTCCAGAAAGGCGGAAAGTTTGGCTTCAGCTACGTCACGACGGACCTGGACTCACTGCTCCGCGATGACGCCACAGATGCCCTGTTCATCGCAACGCGGCATTCGACGCACGCTGAGTTCACCGTCCGGGCGCTGGCGGCGGGCAAGCATGTCTTCGTAGAGAAGCCCATGGTGGTCAGCGAGGAACAGCTAGCGGCGGTCACGGAGGCCTACGAGGTGGCGAATCGTAAACGTCCGATAGGGCTTATGGTTGGCCTGAACCGCCGTTTTGCACCGATGGTCGGGTCGGTTGAGCGAGCCTTGGCGGAAGCGGGGGCGAAGCAAATGATCTATCGGGTCAACAGCGGCGCCATCCCCACGTCCTCCTGGCTCCATGATCCTGAGGAGGGGGGAGGCATGCTCGTCGGCGAAATGTGTCACTTCTTGGACGTCATGCGTTTTCTGGCAGGGGCACCGGCAGTTCAGGTCTATGCCACGCAACTCAGGCTCGATACCGATGCGCTGGCAGAGTCGGACAACACGACTATCGTGGTCACCTATGCGGATGGTTCAACCGGCACCCTTTGCTACTCGACCGTGGGCGATAAGGTAGCCTCGAAGGAGCGTCTCGAAGTCTACGCGGGAGGGAGTGCTGTACACCTCGATGACTTTCGGAGGCTCGAGATCATAAAGGGTGGAAAGCGGACCAAGCAGAAGGCCTACAACCAGGACAAGGGACAAGTTGTGCAGGTCGCCGAGACCGTGTCGGGCTTCCGAACGAAAGGACAAGCCCCTATTCCTATCGAGGAACTGGTTGAGGTGATGGCGACCGTGTTCGCAGCGCGTCGCTCTTTGGCTACAGGCCAGCCTGAGAAGCCCTTCACCGGCTCACTTGCGGCGACGTAGGCTTCAGCGATATGGTCGACTGGGCAGCTTCTGTACGGCGGTACTACCACACGCTTCGACACTTGAGGGCGCGCCAAACGCTCGGGCGCTTGGTCGGCGAAGGAAAGCGTCGCCTAGGCATCCCACGAGTGCCTGCACCACCACGAGAACTACAGCGGCCCCGGCTTGCCCCCCGTGTTGCCTTCATCGGACACGATCCGTGGAACTCGGCGACGGCCCTGCGGGAGGGCTCCTTCACCTTCTTGGGCGACCGCGAGAACCTCGGGCAGCCGATTGACTGGAGGGCTATAGGAAAACCGTTGCTATGGCGGTTCAACCTCCACTACCAGCATTACTTGTACCTGCTCGACGCACAAGCGCAGGTGCGGATGTGTCGGGCGTGGGTTGCAAGACATGCTAGACCTGAAGGAGTTGGTTGGCATCCCTATCCGACTTCACTACGGATAGCAAATTGGTGCAAGAGCGCAGCGATCCTTGCCGACCCCGTGTTGGCAGCGAGTCTCTACAGCCAGGTAGGCTACCTCTATCGCCATCTCGAGTTTTACCATCCTGGCAACCACTACCTCGAAAACGCCCGAGCATTGGTGCTGGCTGGAAGGGCGTTCGAGGGGCAAGGAGAGGCCCAGCGTTGGCTGGAGAAAGGGCTGAAAATCTTCCGCAAGGAGACGCCTGACCAAATACTCCCCGACGGAGGCTACTTCGAGCGTACCCCGATGTACCACGCGCTGATGCTCGAGGCCTATCTCGATGTGCTCAACGTCCTGCCGCCAGACCACCCTGATGCAATGTGGCTGCGCGATACAGTCGCGGCGATGTCGTCGGCGCTCCAAGCCATGTGCCACCCCGACGGTCAGATCGCGCTCTTCAACGACGCCACGCTCGAGGTAGCCCCGTCGCCGACAGCCTTGCTCAGCTACGCTGAGGCTGTGCTGGGCCAGCTTCCGGGTCCGGTCGCTCATCTCCCCGATACGGGCCTCTATCGCTACGAGGACGACACAATCTGTTTGCTCGTCGATGCAGGGCCCATCGGACCGGATTACCTACCCGCTCACGCCCACGCTGACATCTTTACGTACGAGTTGTCCGTGGGAGGGGAGCATTTCGTCACCGATACAGGGGTGTTCGAATACGCTGGCCCAAGGCGCGCGTACGACCGGAGTACGGCCGCTCATAACACGGCGGAAGTAGACGGCGTGAGCCAGGCTGAATGCTGGGGGAGCTTCCGTGTGGCCCGACGCTATCCGCCCCAGGCGGTGTCATGCTCTGAAGACGGCACATGGACACTGTCGGGCCGTTTCGACGGCTACGCTGATTTGATCGGGGACGGTATCCAGCACCGGCGGGTGTTTGAGGCTGAGCAGGGCCGGGTCCGGGTCGTGGACGAGGTGGTGGGGCAAGGCGTGCACGATCTCGCAAGCCGCATCCACTTACATCCCGACATCGTCGCTTCCTCGGTGGACGGTGGCAGCGTTCGGTTACGAGGCAAGCACGAGACCATACTCCTCGAAGTCGAGGGGGCAGCAATTGACGAAGAAGCCACGCCGTTCAGCCCCCGATTCGGTGTATCCTGCGGCCGGACTACGCTAGTGCTGCGTACGTCCGGCCCACTCCCCCTCCGTCTCGCCTACACATTCCTGATCGACTAGCTGTCCCGCATGCGCGTCCTCTTCGTCAGCAATTACTTCCCGCCTGAGGTCAACGCGCCTGCTACCAGGCTCTACGAGCACGCCAAGCAATGGGTGGCCGACGGTGGCGAAGTCGAGGTGCTCACGAGTGTGCCCAACTTCCCTGAAGGCGAAGTCTACGCCGGGTATGAAAACCGGCTAACTCTGGAGGAGCATGAGGGTATAGAGGCGCTCCGAGTCCCGATGTACGTCGCGGCAAACGAGGGCGGCTTCAAGCGCATCCGCTCCTACCTGTCGTTCATGCGGTCAGCTATCCAGAACGCCCGCCGCGTCCGCCAGAAGCCCGATATCGTGGTAGGAACGTCGCCCCAGTTCTTTTGCGCGCTAGCAGGGTACTGGATTGCGCGGCGCTTCGGCGTTCCCTTCGTACTGGAAGTACGTGACCTCTGGCCCGAGTCCGTCGTGGCTGTAGGGGCCATGAGCCGGAATTGGATCATCCGCTTCTTCGAAAAGGTCGAACGGTATCTATACCGGCACGCCGACCATGTCGTCGTGGTGACAGACTCATTCGTAGACCATGTCGTCCGTGGCGGGGCTCGTCGCGAATGCGTCAGCGTGATCAAGAACGGAGCGGATCTCGATCGGCTGCGTGAGCCCCTCGACGAAACAGAGCGCGCTCAGGTGCGCAGCCAGCATGGCTGGAATGGCAAGTTCGTTGCAGCCTATATGGGGACGATCGGCATGGCCCACCGAGCCGATGTGCTCCTGAAAGCGGCCCAGCGCTGCGAAGATCCCGACATCGCCTGGGTGGTTGTGGGTGCTGGAGCAGAGCGGGCCGCGCTGGAGCGCCGTGCTGCGGAGCTCGCCCTGCCCAACTTCTACCTCGTCGACAAGCAGCCGAAGGAACGCATCTTCTACTACCTCGCCGAGTCCGATGTCTCGGTAGTTCACCTGCGCGACCTTCCGCTCTTTCGCACGGTGATCCCGTCGAAGCTCTTCGAGGCGATGGCCTTTGGTACGCCCATCGTGCTCGGGGTGAGAGGGGAGAGTAAGAATCTCATTGATTCGTCAGGGGCAGGGCTTTCCGTCCCACCAGAGGACCCAGAGGCCCTCGTCGAGGCAGTACTCTCTCTGAAGCAGGACCGCGAGCGTTACGAACGGGCCGCCAGAGACGGGCAGCGTTTTGTCGCTGAGCACTTCGACCGGCGGAAGCTGGCACGTCGGTACTGGTCGCTTCTCGAAAAAGTCGTAGATGTGGGGCTGACCTCCAGAGAGGAGAAGTCTGTCGTCGTCGATCAATCAGCCACCACCCCTTCCTCGTACGCCTCTGAACCCCTTTCTGTATGAAAGTCCTCAACGTCGTCGGTGCCCGGCCTAATTTCATCAAGGTAGGTCCGATCCATCGGGCCTTGGAGGCAACAGGCGTATGCGAGTCGCTCGTCGTGCACACTGGCCAGCACTACGATGCCAAGATGAGCGACATCTTCTTCCGCCAACTCGAACTGCCCGAGCCAAACTATTACCTCGGTGTTGGAGGTGGCTCGCACGCGCAGCAGACCGCTGGCGTAATGGTGGCGTTCGAGGAAGTCGTCGAGCAGGAAGCACCCGACCTCGTTCTCGTCGTGGGTGATGTCAACTCGACCCTCGCGGCCACGCTGGTAGCAACGAAACTCCACATTCCCGTCGCCCATGTAGAGGCGGGTCTTCGTTCAGGAGACCGGCGTATGCCGGAGGAGCTCAACCGCCTCTGCACCGATGCGGTCGCTGACCTGCTGTTTGTTACCGAGCAAAGCGGTTTAGATAACCTCAAGGCCGAGGGTGTCCCAGACGGACGTGTCCACTTCGTTGGCAACGTCATGATCGATTCTCTCGTCCGCTTTCGGGAGAAGGCTACCGAGATCGACATGCTCGGTCCGCTTGGGCTGGAACCTGGCAGCTATGTGCTCATGACCATGCACCGTCCGTCGAACGTAGACCGTGCAGAGACGCTGCAAGAACTAGCAGAAATGGCCGGCCAGCTGGCAGACATCCAGCCAGTGGTGTTCCCTGTGCATCCTCGGACGCGCAAGAACCTGCAGGCGCACGGGTACTGGGAAGATCTTCAGGGGATATCCGGCCTGCGTTTGCTCTCCCCAATTGGATACCTGGAGTTCCTGCACCTGATGGAGCGAGCGGCTGTCGTCGTGACGGACTCTGGAGGCATCCAAGAAGAGACGACCTATCTGCGTGTGCCGTGCCTCACGCTACGTGAAAACACAGAAAGGCCCATAACTGTAACTATGGGGTCCAACGAACTCATGGAGCTAGACGCCGTGGCAGTTGCAGACCGGGTCACCGCTATACAATCGGAGGGGAATTCTGGTGAGGTCCCCCCGTTATGGGATGGGCGCGCTGCGGAGCGAATTGCTAGCGTGCTGATAAATAAATACCATGGTGCGAACGAAAGCCACCGTGTCGGAAATAAGACACCTGGGCTCGTGTAATACGGTATGAAAGCAGATGGTCGAATTAGCGGCGATGTCCAACGACCATCACGGCGGGGAGTGCGGCGAGCAGGTGCAGGGGCATTGCTGGCGTTGGTAGTATTCAGCCTCTACGTTACAGCATGGCGCCCAGCGCGTGCTTGGCTTGGACGGACCATTGTTTATCCGCTGGTGGTTGAGGCAGCCACCAAGAGTGCACCGTTGGCTTCAGCATGTATCGATCTAAGGAAAAAAGGCTTGGTAGTCGAAGTGCCAGCTTCGAACCAATGTGGACTGGACCCCTTTCGATACAACATGCCTGGCGGAATTCTTTTACTGCTAGGCAGTACACTTCTCGCAGGTCTCTTCCCCTTCAGGAAAGGTTGGATTCACCTGTGGGTGCTCCATATAGTTTACGGAGCGGTTTGTCTTGCTCTCCTTCTGATAATGCTGCTCTCAGGGGCAAGATTTCTTGAGGTGTACGGTTTCGTTGAAGGGTATGGCACGCAGGTTTTGGGTTTACTGTCTCCTATGATAATCTTGGGCATTTACGGCGCGATCCCTGGTCTGACCGAATTCTTCGGGTCACGTAGCGAGACGGTCAAACCAGTGCAAGAGAGTGAGCCATGAGGTTGGGTCCAGTTCGCGCTTAGGGTAGCGCGGTCTCGGTTCGATAGACCGCGTGAGGCATGAAAACCCTCCCGAGGCAAGCTGCCGTGGTCAGCACTGGCGTAGACGTAAACGTCGCAAGAGTTCAGTGTACCCTGGAGGAGTTTGAACACCGTCCGCTAGGCCGAGACTCCGTTGCGAACCGACACGGCGGTCAAACAACTCGCGCGTACCTATTTCGCAGAGGTATTCGCACTTACGGGGCGTCAAATGCAGCCGGCACCGAGTTGATTCGGTAGCGCACGAGAGCGTCCGCTGAGACACGGACAGGCGTCCACGCTGGAGATGTGAAGCGCAACGCCAAAGTAGAGCGGATATGCGTCGGCCGATACGTACGCGATGTCCGTGCCGCCCAGTCAATTCCGCATCGCCAGGCTCGCGGTCACACCGAACCGTCGCTCCAGGGTCAAGCTACCACGCCTTGATCAGCGCCCTCGAGCGCCGCCGATGGGGTAACAGGAGACGACGAGGAGTTTCCGAGGTTCGCCCACACTACCCACAGGATGAAGACCACGACATAGAAGAAGGTGGTGGCCCCAAAGCTGTGCACACTCGCGAAGGCTTCAGGCCATTCAACTTGTATGATGGCCAGTGACGCTACCCGCAACACGTTGACAAGCAGAAGAAGACCGATGCCCATCGGGATGAACCACATTCGCCGCTGCCACTGTCCCGGGAAGGCAAGAACGAAGCCGATGAACAGACCCACGGTGGTCAGCCCGTTGCAGCCGTCCGCAACCTCGACGCCTGCGGCCCCATCGAGCCCAAGTACGCGTCCGGCATGCACTACGTCGAAGCCGATCAGGCCAAGAAGGCCTGCTGAAGCGGTCGCAACACGATGAGAGAGCCACGCATCGAGGCGACCGTCGGGCAAGAGCCACAGATCATAGAGCACGAACCAGACTGCATAGACGCCGACCAAGATGGCGAAAAAGCGGACGAGGGGAGCGTGGCGGCGAAGCATCGGGAGGGGAAGCTACCTGGACGGAACGGGGTAAGCCGTACACAAAAATAGCCCCGAATCTAGCCCTCCATGCGAAAGCCGTGTAGAAAAGCAAGCCCGGGAGCGGGCACAGGGCCTGGCTCCCGGGCTCAAACCCAGCACCTGTGCGATCTGCGTCAGCCTTCTGGATTGAGGATCGCGTCGATACGGGCGCGGGCGTCTTCGAGGTGAAGGCGGTCGACGCGCTCGCCGGAGCTGCTGTAGCGACCGAGGGCTGCCGCTAGGTCGTCGTCCAAGGCTTCGAGTTCGCCGCGCACGAGAGGCCGGAGGTCAGACTGGCTCACATCAATGGGCGTGGCGCCGAAGTAGTAGCGGATGAAGCCCGGAGGCGGCATCGACGGCTCCTCCGTCATGAGGGACTCGAGCGTTTCGAGGTAGGCCCGCTGGAGCGCTCGCCGCATTGGGTCGATGGCGCTGCCGTCGGCGATCTCGCTCCAAAGCGACCCACGCACGGTGTCGAAAAGCTCGGTCACCGTGTAGACGTCCATCTCAGTTTCGCCACCGCTCTGGGCGTCGACGGCTTCAGCTTCGAGAAGACGAGCGAGGCGCCAGGGCTGCATCAGGCGGCCGAGGACGCTTGCCTGACGCCGACGGACGAGGTCCTGTGCCCCCGCAGGTTCGATGCGGCGCAGGATGTCGAGGTCGAGCAGCCACTCGGGGCGATGCATGCCGTTCTCCAGCACGAACGCGAGCGCGGCGCGCTGCTGCTCCGCCGGGACGGGCTCGTACACCGGACCTTCCTGGTCCATGGTTTTGTACTCGGTGAGGACGCCGCCAACGTTGCTCCCGGCGTGGTTCAGGTAGCGAACCCACTGGCTGACCACCTGGCCATAGAGCTCGTCCAAGGTCCCATAGTCCTCCATCGGCTGGTGCGTCCACGTGGCGAGGTTGTCCACGATGCGCTTCAGGTTGGCGATCCCGAGTGTGCCCGCGTAGACCGCGTCGTCGCCGAGGTCTTCGTTCTGCGCACGCGGGTCGGTCGCCACAACGGCCTGGCGGACGTAGCGCAGTTCGGGTTGCGTTTCCGTGCGCCGCACGATTTCGTGGAGCAGGGGACGCTCGTCGTCCGCATCGTCGATGCCGGGGAAGTAGCGGTAGCCCCACTCGACGGCGTGGATGTCGTATGCCCCCACATCGGGCGTGAAGCGGGTGACGCCGTCGCCGGGCTGCGCGATGTAGTTGAACCGCGCATAGTCCATGATGGAGGGCGCGGTGCCGTGCTTCGCGGTATAGGTCGGCGAGCGGAGGCTGTCCACCGGCACCGTGCTGGACGAAAGGAAGTTGTGGTGCAGTCCGATCGTATGGCCGACCTCGTGCGCTGAGACGAACCGGATCAGTTCGCCCATCACGGCCTCGTCGAACTCAACGCCGCGTGCCTCCGGGTTGGCGGCTGCCGTCTGGATGAAGTACCAGTTGCGCAGCAGGTTCTGGATGTTGTGGTACCACCCGATGTCCGACTCCAGAATCTCACCCGTGCGGGGATCGTGTACGTTCGGGCCGTACGCGTTCTGGATATCGCTCGGGAAGTAGCGGATCACGCTGTAGCGCACGTCCTCCGGGTTGAACTCCGGGTCCTCCTCTGGCGTCGGCGGGTCCTTGGCCATGATGGCGTTCTTGAAGCCAGCCGCCTCGAAAGCCTGATTCCAGTCATCGACGCCCTGTTTCAGGTAAGGGCGCCACTCGACCGGCGTGGCGGGGTCGATGTAGTAGACGATGGGCTTCTTCGGCTCGACGAGTTCGCCGCGGGCGTAGGCGGCCTCGTCCTTCGGTTCGAGGCGCCAGCGGAGCGCGTATTCGCGCCGGACGGCCCGCTGCTCCGAGCGCCCGAAGTCAGTCTGCGTGAGCGTGAAGAACCCGACGCGCTCGTCGGCGAGGCGCGGCGTCATCGGGTCGGCAGGGAGGAGGATCATCGAGTGGGCCATCTCTACCGAGATCGTGCCCGTGGACGACTGGCTCGGCGGACGGGCAGCGTCATACGTGAGCACGGCGCGTACCTCAAGGTTCTCCGGATAGCTCGCGACCCGCTCAAGGAAGGAGCGGCTACCGTCAAGGCGACGCACGCGGTACTGTTCGCGCATACCGCTCGGTAAGCCCAGTGAGGGCACGTCGGTCGTGTAGAGCGAAGTTGCGTTAATCACGACCCCTGCTGAGTCCGGCGTGATCGCTTCCACGTCGAAGCTCGCCACGACCGGCTCGAAGTTGCTGTTGACGACGGCCGTGTTGATCGGCAGGCTGTCGGCGGCCACGTTCGAGTAGGACACGGTGCGGAGCAGCACCTTGCGGCCCTTGCGCTCCCAGCGGACGGCCTGCGTGTTGAACTTCGTGCCGCCGTAGGTGAGGTTGTCCGCCGTCCGCGATACGCGCGTGACGAGCAGCATCTCACGCCCGAGGACGCTGTCCGGGATCGCGTAGAGCAGCTTCGTGGCGTCCTCCATCAGGTAGCTCACGAAGAGCCCGCTGTCCGCCGCAGCGGTGTCGGTAACGACTTCCGCGAACGGCTTATAGGGCGAGTCGTCGTCGGGCTTGGCTGTGGCGTCGGGCGTAGGGGGGGCGGCGGGTAGCTTACCGCTGGAGCAGCCGCCTGCTAGCAAGACGAGCGTGAGAAGCAGCGCTGGGGTGAGCCGTAGCAGTGCGGCGGGTGAGAGCGACACGGGCATGACGGAAGTGAGCGGGTCGAAAGAGCGAAAAAACCAGCCCAATGATACCGACCGGCCCGACATAAAACAGCCGACTTCCGATACGCTTCGGAAGTCGGCAGGAATGGCCAACAGCGCGCTCGCTTGCCAGAGGGTTACCGGGAGCCCTGCGCGGTGTTTGAGCGGGTGAGGCGCGCCGCCGTCGCGGGGGGCGTAGCCCGGGCAGGGCGTCGAGCAGGGGCGGGCTGGCCGCCATCGCCGAGGAGGGCAGGGCGCATCGCTTCTGCGATACGCGCGATCACGTCTGGGCGGTGGTAGAACCCGGAGGCGAGGCGGTCACGAACGGTGTCGGGGGTAGACATAGGAGGGGGCAGGTGAAGCATGAGGGTGAGAGAGAGCGGGGCGGGCGTTTCGTAAGCGCAGTATCGTAATGAGACGAGTACGAAACGTGCCTCGGTCCTTCATATCGGCGGCGTGCCAGATCGTTTAAACGGGGCGCGTTTTTTTTCTTTACCCCGGCCTCAGCGTCGTGCAGACGTACCGTCGGGGCAGGCTGCTTGCCGTCCTCGGGGCGTTACTTCGTGACCTTGACGCCACGCTCTCCGTCGAGAAAGCGCACGGTGAGGGCGTCACCGGCAACAAGTTCAGTAACGGACGAGACAGGCTGGCTGTCGCGCGAGACGAGCGCGTAGCCGCGACGCAAGGGCGCGACGGGATCGAGGGCATGCAGCCGGTTCGTCAGACTGTCGAGGCGCGTGCGCGGCGTCTGCGTGAGTTGGCGGCCCGCCCGATGCAGGCGCTCGGCGAGGAAGTCAGCGCGCTGGCGCAGGCCGTCGAGGCGGTCGAGCGGGCGGTTGAAGCGCCGCGAGCCCACGAGCGCCTCAATGCGCTGGCGGTGGGTGGCGAGGTCGCGGGTCGTGCGGAGCCGGAGCGCTTCTGCGTAGCCGTAGAGCAGCGCGGCGACCTCGCGGCGGTCCGGCACGGCGAGCTCGGCCGCGTGGGTGGGCGTTGCGGCGCGGACGTCGGCGACGAGATCCGCGATGGAAACGTCCGTCTCGTGCCCGACGGCGGACACCACCGGGATCGCTGAGCGCGCGATGGACCGGGCGACGGCCTCCTCGTTGAACGCCCACAGGTCCTCGACCGAGCCGCCTCCGCGGCCGACGAGCAACACGTCAGCTTTCAGCGATGCGGGCGTGTCGGCCTCCGATGCAGCCAGGTTGAAGGCGTCGATGGCGTCAGCGATCTCGTCGGCGGCCCCGTTGCCCTGCACACGGACCGGGCAGACGAGCACCGATACGGAGGGGAACCGCGCGGCGAGCACGGCCAGCATGTCCTGCAATGCCGCGCCTGTGCCCGACGTGACGATGCCGATGCGTTCGGGGTACCGGGGCAACGGCTGCTTGCGAGCGGGGTCGAGCAGCCCCTCGTCCTCCAACTCGGCCTTCAGCGCCTCGAAGGCGCGCTGCCATGCGCCAGCCCCGGCGGGCTGCATTGTGTCGACGATGAGCTGATACTGCCCCCGTGGTTCGTAGACGGCCAGCCGTCCGATGGCGCGGACCCGCATGCCGTCGGCGGGGCGAAACGTGAGGCCGCGCGCCGCCGTCCGCCACAGGATCGCACGAAGCTGCGCGTCCGCCTGATCGGCGTCGCGGAGGGAAAAGTAGCAGTGCCCGGAGCCGTGGGCCGTCCAGTTCGCGATCTCGCCCTCGACGCGAACGTGCCCGAAGCGGTCCTCGATGAGCATCTTTAACTGTGCCGTGAGAGCGGAGACGCTGACGACCTCCGGGGGCGCGGCCGGGTCGGGCGGGGCGTCGAACAGCGTGTAGGGGCGAGCCATCGGCGGCGGCGCTTGGAGGCGATGTAGAAGGAGCAGGGGAGTGGGGCGCGACACGGATCTGCGCACCGGAGACGACGTTCGGAGAAGCTACGCGATGGTCGCCCCACGCCGTTCCCTACGCACGCCACACCCCCGTATGTCCACGATCACGATCCGCCCCCTCGTCCCCGTCGAAGACGCCCTGCGCGGCGACCGGCCCATCCGGGTCCTCTTCGTGTGCCTCGGCAACATCTGTCGCAGTCCCCTCGCTGAGGGCGTCTTCCGGCACCACGTTGAGGAGGCGGGACTGACCGACCGCTTCGAGATCGACTCGGCTGGGACTGGGCGGTGGCATGTCGGCGAGCCACCCGACCCGCGCATGCGGGGCACGGCGCGCGAACGCGGCCTCTCCATCGACGCCCAGCGGGCGCGGCAGGCGCAGGGCTCCGACTTGCGCTACTACGACCACATCTTCACGATGGACCGGCGCAACCTCCACGACATCCTGTTCCTCGACCCGCAGGGCGCGAACAGCTACCGCGTGCGCCTCTTCCGCGAGTTCGACCCGGAGCCGGAGGACTACCAGGTGCCGGACCCCTACAGCGGTGGCCAGGAGGGCTTCGACCTGGTCTACGAGATCGTCAACCGCACCAGCGCGACTATTCTGAAGCGGCTAATCGAGGTCTACGAACTCTGAGCAGCTATTCGGTACGTCGCGAGCTACCTCCCCTCCCGGACAGGGCAGCGCATGCGCTGCGGGGTTTCCCTGCCTTTCCGGGCTGGGGGTGGTCGGGCGGAAAAGCGTGACGCTGCGTTCTACTCGACAATTCTACCCCGTCTCGGACGGTGATCCTGAGCGCAATCCGCTCAGCGGATGAAGTCGAAAAGCCTGCCCTTGCGAACGCGGGGGATCTGGTTCGTATCTCGCGGCCAAGAGGCGGCTTGGATGCTGATCCATAGATCCTTCGACTCGCTGCGCTCGCTCAGGATGACATTGTTTTGTGAGAGCCTGTTCCTGTCAGCCCATACAGGAAGAGAACCTTTGGGCAGCAAGGCCGACGAGAGGCTTTGCAGATACCAGCAGAGCCCTACGCTTGCTCTGTGCTGTCCGCGTTGAGCTCGCGGTAGAGCCAGGCCTTCGCCACGCGCCAGTCGCGCTTCACCGTGGCCTCGGAGATGCTCAGCGCGGCCGCCGTCTCCTCGACGGACAGCCCGCCAAAGAAGCGGCACTCCACGACTCGGCTCTGGCGCGGACTTAAGCGCTCCAGCTGCGACAGGGCCTCGTCGAGCGCGAGGAGCTGCTCGTCTTGCATAGCGCCCTCGACGAGTTGCTCGTTGAGTGTCACGCGGGCCACGTCGCCGCCGCGTTTCTGGGCATTGCGCTTGCGGGCGTGCGAGATCAGAAGCCGCCGCATGGCTTGCGAGGCGACCGCGTAGAAGTGAGCGCGGTTCTGCCACTGCGCGTGCTCCTGCCGAACGAGCTTGATGTACGCCTCGTGGACAAGCGCCGTCGTGGAGAGCGTGTGGTTGCTGCGCTCCTGACGGAGGTGGTAGCGCGCAAGGCGCCGGAGTTCATCGTAGACCTGCGCGAACAGGTCGTCGAACGCGTCGCGGTTGCCGCCCGAGTAGGCGTGCAACAGCTGCGTGACGTCGAGGGCGTCCGCCATCGCTGTGAGGGATCGATGGGGTGGGTAGTGGTGCGGCAAGGATACGACGACGCAGCCGGGTTAACCAACCGGCGTTGCAGCGCTTGCGATACCCTGGTCACATCGTGCGTTACCCCGGTCACATGCCTAGCGCCGCCCAGAAGGCGGCCGGGTCGCGCAGGTCGGACAGCAGGGCGTCGGGCTCGTGCTCCGCTAGGCTCTCCGCGTCGAAGCGGCCTGTCGCGACGGCAATGGCACGCGCGCCGAAGTGCCGCGCGCAGGCGATGTCGCGCGGCGTATCACCGATGACGACGACCTCCTCAGAGGCATAGCTGCGTCCCGTGTGCGAGCGCGCCCGGTCGGCTGCGATGGCGGGGAGGTCGTTGCGGGCCTCGCTATCGCTGCCGAACGCGCCGAAAGGAAACGTCGCGCGGTCGTAGCCAAGGAAGCCGACTTTGAGGTAGGCCATCGCCTCCATGTTGCCAGTGAGGAGCGCGAGTTGAACGCGGTCGTCCACGGAGAGCGAGGCCACGAGCGACGGCACCCCGGGCAGCACGGTGACCATATCGGCGGTGGCGGTGGCATGCATCGCCGCCGCGTAGTGTGCGAGGCCGTCGGCGATGAGCGTATCCGTTGCCTCAATGCCGTTCGCCTCGTAGACATCGCGGAGGCACTGCGGGTCGGTCTTTCCGGAGAAGGGCACGCCCTCGGCCGAGACGGGCCGCCCGACAACCTCGGTGAGGGCCGCCTCCACGCAGCGCCGCCCGATGCCGTTGCCATTCAAGAGGGTGCCGTCGATATCGAATAGGAGAAGCATGGAATCCGTGTGGGGTGCGAGGAGGACGTCTCACAACGGCGACGAGGTCGGTGTGCTCCTCGAAGTGGGTTAACAAATGGCAAGATGGGCCTAATGCTGACCGTCCATCACAGGCTCGGTCGCAAAGAGAAGGCAGCAGGACTGGCTCCTCCCCATCGGTGTGGGGGCTACCGTCGAGACGGCGGCTGAGCGGAACGGCGCAGCCGGGCATCACGCCTCGGGAGTTCCAAAGGCCACGAGCGTGTCGCTCATCAGCCGCGCAGCCTGCACCATGGCCGTCTCGTCGAGGTCGAAGAGGGCGTGGTGGAGCGGGTAGCGCGTCTCCGGGCTGCACGACGAGCCGACGCGGACCATCGCGCCGGGGACCTTTTCGAGGTAGAACGCGAAGTCCTCGCCGCCCATGCTCGGCAGCCGCAGGTCACGCGTCGAGCCAGGGCCGTACCGCTCCGCTGCGACGCGGCGCACCAACTCGATGCAGTCCGCGTCGTTGACGACCGGGGGGAGCGTCTCGTCGTAGTCCACGTCCACGTCGGCTTCGTAGAGCGCGCCGAGGCTGCCCGCGACGCGGCGCATCTGCTCGAGCATCATCCGGTGGGTGCCGCGACTCGCCGTCCGCAGCGTGCCGCCGAAGCGGACCACGGACGGAATCACGTTGAACGCGTCGCCGCCCTGGAAGCGGCAGGCCGTCACGATGCACGTCTTGCGCGCGTCGGTGACGCGGCCGGCCAACTGGTAGTACTGCTGGAGAATCTGCGTCGCGAGCCAGACCGTGTCCACTGTCTCGTGCGGGCGGGCTGAGTGCCCGGCCTGGCCGCTCCGCACGGTCACCTCGAAGCGCGTCGCAGCCGCCGTGAGCGGGCCGATGCGGAGGCCGAACTTGCCCACCGAGAGACCCGGATCGACGTGAACCGCGAAGACGGTGACGACGTCGTCGAGGATACCATCGGCGATCATCAGCGGTGCCCCAGACGGGCTCGATTCTTCGTTAGGCTGGAAGAACACGCGGACCGTCCCGTGGAGATCGTCGCGGCGCTCGCGCAGGAGCAGGGCCACGCCGCACGCGATGGCCGTGTGGGCGTCGTGCCCGCAGAGGTGCGCGCGGCCAGGGATCGCGGAGGCGTACTCGATG
>JBCDFO010000071.1:0-15031 GCA_039177895.1 Bacteroidota bacterium | reverse complement strand
GCACGGCCACCGACAGCGCGATCATGCTCAGCCCGATCACCCAGATGACCTGCAGGTAGATCGTGTCCGGCGGGAAGCCCCAGAACCACGCCTGGTTAATGAGGACGGCCTCCAGCGCCACCAGGAACAGCCCGCGCGTGAACAGAAAGCGGCTCGGCGAGCGCGTCTCGCCCGACCGGGGGTGCGCGTACAGCCACGCGCCCAGCCCGGCGAGGAACACGAAGACCGGCGCGCAGAGGTGCGACGAGAGGCGCGTGAAGAACAGCCCCGCGCTCGCGACCTCCAGGTCCACCGGGTCGCCGATGCGGATGTGGTAGAAGAACCGCTCCCGCACGTGGTCCACCATCATCAGGACGATGACGAGTCCGCGCATGACATCGATGGAGGTGATGCGCGGGCGGCGCGTGGCCGGTGCCTCGCGCTGCGCCGGGGCGCTGTCCACCCGCTCGGTCGATTCGGTAGGCATGGGACGGTTCAGGCGAGGGCAGACGTTGTGCAGGCGAGGTGCCGAGAACGACGGTCGCCCCGGCCCCAGAGCTTAGGCAATCTGCTGGAGAACGTGCCCAGCGGGAGGACCTAACTCCAGCACTGCGGCTCCGACTCGCTCGCCTTCAGCTTGCGGTGCCTCTCGTCGTCGGCCCCGACGCTCTACAACGCCCGGCGGCGGTGGCCCTTCATCCGGTCCATCCCCTTCCGCACGTAGACGAGATGGTCGCCATTGGGACTGATTTGCTGGTTGTCGGCCCCCTCCAGCTCGGACACGTCGGCATAGGTGAACGGCGTCCGTGCAAACGAGGCCTGAACTGTGAAAAACAGGGCGATGACAGCCAGTAGGAAGACACGAAGCCGAAGCATGGAGACAGGCATGACAGAGTGTTAGAGGCATTACTTTTGGACAGTCCGCCTCTACACTACTTCCTCGGGACAAGGTCCCGCGTTACTGACTTCATTCCCAACCTATGCCCCCAAGTCCTGAGCGCTGTCATACCGATACGTCATCACCCCGAGCGAGCCACCCTAGGCAAAAAGTTTTACCACGATCTATAAATTGAGGTTATTTTTTAATCCATAAATTAGTCTATCTATTAAACTCAAATCTTTATACATAAAAAGATAGTTGTTACTATTTTTGTCATATTCAAAGTTATTAACTAATAAATATAATACATTATCATCTATATCACATATTGGCTTTATTCTGTTTCCCTGCAAGAGTTCATTTCTCCCCAGATTAAACTCACTCCAATTCAATCCCCCATCTCTTGTTCTATATACCCCATTATTATCAGATACTATGAATATATCCGAACTATCGTAACTATATGGAATAATATAGTATAATTTGTCAGATATACCAATATTAATTTCTCTCCACTCATTATCTATTCCAAACCTACCCATCCTAAATGGATATATAGTAACCGTCTCATCTGCACTCTCAATAGCGCGATGCTCATAAATTGATACAATCGACACTTTTATTCCACCAACTTCACTAGATATAATATCTATACTAGATCCTTCTGTATATCCAGAATCCCAATCTAATAATTCCATATCTATATCAACTAAAGAACTATCATACCTATTTATAAATGTGTAAACACTATCCCTAAGTCTTACATATTCTTCTTGTGAAGAGTCGTATCTACCAAAGTAAACACTCACCGTATCTACGTACTCATATGATAACCAATTTGCACTATCCTGACCTCTCTCCTCCTCCCGACTACTAGGAAATCCAAAGTTTTCCCAAGAACTTATTGGACCAAGTCCTTGCAATAGTGAATCTACATGCCAAATAATTTCATCCTCAATATCATTCTGTATCATACATTCATGGGTAGGATAGTCTTGATTATAGCAATACTGATCTTCTAAATCAAACTTTAATATTTTCTTATCGTAAGCACTAACAACAAAATCTCTAACCGGTACGACTGGAAGATCATTATAATTATCAGGAAGAGGGACACGAGACCACGAACTAGTAGGACTACCCTGAACAATACCCATAGAATACACAACAATTATAATAAGCATTAGTAATATAGATATCAATGCACTTCTTTTCTTTATCATTCGAATATCCTGTTTATATAGTGTGTCAAAATCTACCCCTAGTATGAATGCAATGATCCTAAGCGTCTCTTTCCTATAGTATATCCATCTTCCCAAACCCTTACACGGAACGCCCCTCAGGTCAATAAATAGAGGATCTTCTATATTATTTTTTAAACTATGAGGCATACTACTTTGCATGTTGCCATCATGCAACACGAGGCATGGCAATATTTCACTTTTCTGCAAAAATAGATCGATCTCTAAATTAACGTACTCAGATACAGAGGACTCTGGCGAGCAGATTACCACTAGATTATCCGAATTAGAAATTCGATTATAGAGTACCTCCCTCAAGCTCGGATCACTAGTAAGTTGTTCTACATCCCTAAACACACTAAGCTTTCTTCTAGATCCGAGCAGACTCTTAGGCACCCTATAGCGACGAATCCTCTTGGCCACTCGTTCAGCGTAACACTTATCAGCGTGACTATAACTTATAAACACATCATATTTACTATTTTTTTCAAAATTATTGACACTGCTCATGTTAAATAATGTATGTTATCTGATTCAGAAAGTATGACAAAAGGGGACTTGCAAGTAATCAAAGGTAGCTACGCGCTGGATATCCGAAGGGCCCCGCGAACTACAGCAGCAAGCTCAAGATACGTAAGGGAGGTGAGAAGCAAATAGGCTTAGTGGTGCAAGGTGCCGTCTAGTCTTTACCGCCTTTCACACCGAGCACGTCCTCCAGGAAAGTAGCCTGGTAGCGATAGTAGAACAGCCGGTTGTCGAGCTTGCGCCAGCCGTGCCCTTCGTCGAGGAAGCGCACATACGGGGCGGGCACGCCGCGCGCGCGCAGGGTGCGCACCATCACCTCCGTCTCGGCGATGTCGATGCGCGGGTCGCGGGCGCCGTGCGAATACAGCACCGGCACGTCGATGCGGTCGGCCTGGCGGATGGGCGAGTTCTCCTCATAGAAGGCCTGCCAGCGCGGCTCGGTGATGTCGCCGTACTCGATGCGGTCGGAGGCTTTGAGGCCGGGCGAGGCCACGTCGAGCGCGGTCACCCAGTCGGCCACGCCGTAGAGCGCGGCCCCGGCGGCGAAGTGGCCGGGATAGGCCGCCAGCACGGCGTTGACGGCATAGCCGCCGTAGGAGCCGCCCACCACGGCGGCGCGGTCGGCGTCCACGAGGCCTTGCTCGCCGAGCCACGTGAGCATGTCCACGAGGTCGCGCACGGAGTCGAGGCGGCGCTCCTGGTCGTCGAGCGTGACGTAGGTGTGGCCGAAGCCCGTCGAGCCGCGCACGTTGGGCTCGAAGACGGCCAGCCCGCGGTCGACGTGGTACTGCACGACGGGGTCGAACGTGGGCCGCGACTGCGCCGTGGGGCCGCCGTGGACGAAGAACACCACGGGCGGCGGGCCGTCGTCGGTACCGGCGGCTTCGCGCGAGGCGTCGTCGGGGAGGTAGAGCAGGCCCTGCACGGTCACGCCGTCGCGGGCGGGTAGCGTGACGCTCTGAGGGCGGACAAGCCGCTCCGGGTCGAGGCCGCCCAGGCTCGCCGTGAACGGCTGGTGCACGGCGCCGCTCGCGAGGTCCCACACGACGACGCTGCCGGGCGTGCGCCAGCCGTTGACGGTGATCGCCAGCCGGTTCGAGCCGGTGGTGCAGTGCAGGCCGTAGACGCCTTCGGGCAGGTCGGGCACGCCCAGCATCGTGTTGCTCTCAGCGCTCAAGTTGCGGGCGTGGAGGCGGCTGTAGCCGCCGTCGTTGACGCTCCACACGAGGGTGCGCCCGCCCTCGCCGCAGAGCCGGACGGCCTCTATGTCACCCTGGGACACATCGCCCTCCGGCATTTCGATAGTCTCGAAGCCCCCATCCTCATCATCGGCGTCGATGCGATAGAACGAGAGCGCCGCGAAATCGCGGTCGCGGTTGGTGGCGAGGTAGAAGCCCGAGCCGTCGGGGGCCCAGGCGATGCCGCCGCGCGTGTGGTTGGCGCGCCGCTCCGGCTTCGAGAGCGTGTCGAGGTCGCCCGTCTGAAGGTCGAGGAGGTAGAGGTTGTCCGAGTCCTCGCCGACCGTCTCGCTCACGACGGCGTAGCGCCCGTCCGGTGAGACGCTGCGGACGAAGAAGCCGAAGGTGCCTTCGAACACGAGCCGGGGGTCGCCGCCATCCAGATCCGCGACGTAGAGGTCGTAGTCGAGGCGATTGCGCTCGGTGGAGGCGTAGGCGATGGTGTCGTCCGCGAGGAAGTCGCCGAAGGCGCGGAAACCGCCGCTGACGGCCGGGAGCACGCGCCGCTCGTCAGTGCCCGCGGCGTTGATGCGGAAGTAGGCCTCCTGCTCGTTGCCGTCGTCGTCGGCCCCGTAGAGGAGATCGCCGCCGGGCGTCCAGCGGAAGAACCGGATGCCGGTGCCGTAGGTGAGGCGCTGCGGCTGGCCGCCCGTCGCGGGCATCGTCCACACCTGCGCCTCGCCGGTGATCGACCACAGGAACGCGACCGTATCGCCGTCGGGCGAGAGCCGCGCGCCGCTCACGCCGCCGTTCTGCGCGAGGAGGTAGCGCCCGATGTCCGCCGGATCGCTCCCCGCGAGGCCCGCCCCTGCCGTCTCTCCGGAGGGTGAGACCGCGTCGAGGCTCTCGTCATAGCCGACCTCGCCCCCGGCGACCTGGGCGTGCGTAGCGGGCAGCAGGAGAAGGAGCAGAAGGCAGGCAAGAGCGGACCGGAGAACGGACATGAGCAGCAGGAGTCCAGGCGGAAGAGGAGTCGGCAAGCCAGCTCTGCGCGCGATGGTGCGTGCGTTGCCGGTGAGCCTGGGATGATACACCCGGGCCCGCGAGCCTCCGTACACAAGGCCATGGTCGAATGGGTGGCGTCCTACCCGCAGGCGCTCGTGTACCAGACTATCAGCCTAGCGTGGCGATCCACTCCGCTACGCCCTCGGCGATGGCATGGGCGAGGCCCTCCTGGTTCTCCGCCAAAAACACCAGTTGACGCGGGTTGGTCAGGAACTCGCATTCCACAAGAATCGCGGGCATGTGCGTGAGGCGGAGGACGGCAAAGTTCGCCTCCTTCACCCCCCGGTTCTTATGGTCCGGGAACCTGCGAAGCATGCGGTCCAACACCTTTCCCGCTCCTACTGCCCCGGACGCTGAGCCGGGGAAATGAAAGACCTCCATGCCCTCGGCCTGCGGCGAACTGGCCGCGTTGCTGTGGATACTCACGAAGAGGTCGGCTTCGTAGCGATTGGCAAACCTCGCCCGGGCCGCCAGGCTCAGTGTCCGGTCGCTCTTGCGCGTCATCAGCACATTGTGCCCCATCGATTCGAGGAGCTGCTCCATGACCAGAGCCACGTCGAGGTTGACGGCTCGCTCTTCGAGTCGGAAGGGCGTCATTCCGATGGCACCGGGGTCTGTGCCGCCGTGCCCGGCATCAATGCAGATGTTCATCGCGTTGCTCGTTGGGGTTGCAGTGTACAGGCCCTCACGATACCAAACGTGCCCAACTCCACGCAACTACGCGCGGGCACGCGGAGTTACGACCGAGAACGCGCTTCGAGGTCGGTGATGATCGGCTCCAGCCACGTCGTGTCTGCGCCCCGCTCTGCGCGGGCCTGCTCGATCATCCTGAGGTTGTTGGCTGTGGTACCCGGCTCCCACGTCTCGCGGATGACCGCAGCCGCCTTGGCGAGCGAGCGACGCGCAGCCTTGGGTTCATCGTCGAGCACGGCGAGTTCCAGCATGGTCGCGTGGTCCCAGTAGTCGGGCGTTGTGGTGGCGAGCCGCCGCTCGACGGCAAAGCGCACGACCGGGAGCAGGCGCTCCTTCTCGGCCAGAGAGTCGTCCTCGCCCTGGATGTCCAGGAGGGTCATCAGGTTGATGCCCGGGTAGGCGTCCCGCTGATCGGCCAAGAAGCCGCGGCGGTAGGCATCAATCGCCTGGTCTAGGTGCCCCTCGGCGGCTACGAGGTCGCCTGCTTCGCGGGCCTCCTTCCATTGGTCCTTGTGGATCCGCCCGATCAGGCCCAGCGTCTCCGAGCTCGGCCCCTGCTGCTCGTCCACGCCTTCGAGGATCTGGAGGGCTTTAGCACGATCGACGGAGTTCTTGTCCCGGCCTGCCCGCCGGTTGTAGGCAAAGCCGAGCTGCTCCCGGACCAACACCTGGCGCTGAAGCACCGCTGGCATCGCCTCCACTAGGTCGATCATGCCGTCGGGGTCGCCCACCGCGCGGTAGGTCAGCATCAAGTCCACGACGGTGGCCGCCTCCACGGCATCCAACCCGGGGAGCTGCGCTCGGAACGTGGCGAGGTCCGCGCGGGCCGCAGCGCCGTCCTCTTTGTGCTTCTCCCGGATGGCCTCCAGCTGCCGCTTGTAGCGCTCGTTGGCTTGGGTGCGTTCGCGAAACACGTCGGTCTTGAGCCGAGCGATGTCGCCCGGCTTCCAGCCGGCCAGCAGTTGGAAGAGCGGGCTATCGACGGGGGCCTCGGCAACCGTCAAGCTCCGCAGCTCCCGGAGCCGCTCGGCGACCGCCTGGCGTAGGTGGGCTACCTCTGCGTCTCCGAATGCGTTGTCGTCGCCCAGGTCGTAAGGAAGGGACCGCAGGAAGCTGACATCGAAGGGGATCTTCTGATGCTGGGCGAAAAGGGTGAGGGTCGTGCGGGGACGGGCGGCGTGCCGCACCCCGAGTTCGTAGAGGACGTTGGCGTTGGCGGTGGTCAGATCAGCGAGCGCGTAGTCGCAGAGCAGGAGGCGCTCGAACATCGGCTTGTGGATGATGCCGCCGGTCCGCTCGCCGTCGGCGCGGATGGGCTCCATCCCCGCCTCTTCAATGGCCGGCCGCAGCGCCTCGTGGTAGACCCGGTCGAAGTCGATGTCGGGCCTCCCTGAGGGGTCGGGCTTGTCCCCGAAGGGCATGATGACGAAGCACAGGGGGCGTTGGTCTGCAGCAGACATAGACGGGCACGGGGAGAACAGAAGAGAACGAAAAGGCCTAGGCCTTTATCGGAAAGCTACGTGTTTAATCTAACGGGTCTGCCACCAGGAGACGCATCGAGCAACGCACGTGCGTGGGTACGTGTCTGCCCAATGCCTTTGGTGATTCGGAGGCACGTGCGCACACCTCACTTGCTCCGCGTCGGCGGTCATCGCCTTCGTACTGTAGCGCCCCCATCTCCTGCATCGGCAGAAAGCAGGCTGAGGACAGACGTCTCACGCGTAGTGCGTCACGGCGCGTCCAGGACGGCCCGGAAGCCTTGCCCGGCGTTCCCGTAGCTGGCCTCGTAGGCCCCGTATGTCCGGTCGGCCACCTCGGAGAGGGCGAGCAGGCCCTCCGTGCCGCCCCGGTAGCCGCTGCCAAGCGCGCGCGGCCCCGGCCAGTCCGCGTTGACGAAGCCATACGGGTAGCCGAGGTCGTCTACGTAGCCCTGCCCCGGCGTCCCGCGAAACGCACGGCCCTCCGGCGTGCCGACGGAGACGACGCGCTCCCACAGCCCGCCGCGGAGATCGACCGCGCCCCAGCGCGAGCGCCGCTCGGACGCCCCGACGCGCTCCGGCAATGCCCCATCGGCATAGCGGGCCGAGTCGGCGGGCGTGCCTGCGGCAGCCTTCTCGTACTCCAGTTCTGTCATCGGGCGGAGGCCCGCCCACGAGGCCCAGCCGATGCCATCGGCCCAGGAGAGGAAGTTCGCGGCACGGTCCGGCTGGAGTGCTGCGCATCCGTCATCGCCGCACGAGATCGTGCCACCCTCGTCTGCGTACGACGGGTAGGCGGTGATATCGCGAGCCGCCCGTGCGCGCAGTGGCAGCAGCGCGAGGAAGTCGGCATACTGCCCCTGCGTGACGGGGTACTTCATGACGTAAAACGGCGCGGCCCCCTTCGGAAAGGCTGCCAGGATCGGCCCCGCCTGGTCGCCGCCGACGTACGCCTCGCCATCGGGCACGTTGTAGTACAATGCCGATGGCCCTGCGCCCACCGCGATCTCGTCTTCGGACACGACGCGGAAGGTCCCGCCGTCCGCGGCCCGGAACGCGTTGGGCTGGCGCAGGCTATCGACGGCCGCCTCGCCGACCTCGAACGGGCCGCCCGGCACATGGACCAGTTCGACGCCGAGGATGCGGACTGACACGCCGTCCTCGGGCAGGTCGAAGTAGCTCGCGCCGTAGGTCCATGTGGCTTGGACCGTGACCTGCACGTTGCCCTGGCCGTCGGCGGCCTGGTGGAGCACGAGCCCGTTCGCATGCCCAGCTGGGAGCACCGAGGACGAAAGTGACATCGGGACGTTGCCCTCAGCCGAAGCCCCGCTTGCGACGAAGCGCAGGTCGCCCCAGACGCCGGGTTCGCGCTCGAACTTGGCGAAGAGCCACACCGCGTCCCAGCTCTCGCCGTTGCGCCACGACCCCTCCCATGCTACCTCGAAGGTGACGGGCACCGTCTGCGCGGTCGTGTCCCGGTCAGCGAGGTGGACGCGGACGTTTTCGATCTGAATAGACTGTGCGTGTACTTCGACCGCCAGGCAAAGGCTCAGCAGAGGAAGGACTAGCAGCAAGCGGCGACGCATGGGAGACGGGGTGACAGAAGTGGTGTGGTGACGAGGCTGTAGTGTACGGCCAGCGCGTGCAAGGACGGCCACCCGAATCGACAGACGGCGGAACCGTGCTGCCGAGCGGCAGACGGCTTCTACGAAATCCGTTCTACCAAATCCGGTAGCAGAACTGCGACTGGATCGTGGCATCGAGGCCAGATTGGGGCCTCCTGACTCTCAGCTATGGGCGTCCGGTTTCTCCCGTCGCAATCCATCAGGCGGATTTGGTCGTACTCACTCCTTGGGCAGGGACGCACTCGTGGGGACACACTCAGGACGCTACGCCACAAGCTCCAGCAGATCGCGCACCGCGTAGTCGGCTCCCTCCGGGGCATCGCCGTCGCCAATCCAGATCGCAGCCACGCCGGCCGCCCTGGCACCGCCCACGTCGCGGCGTACGCTGTCGCCGATCATCACGCAGTCGGCAGGCCGCACGCCCATCTGTTCGATCACCCTGCGAAACGCGCGCGGTGACGGCTTCACGCTGCCGAGGTCTGACGAGAAGACGATGGCTTCAAAGAGGTCCAGCACCGTGGCTCTGCGCAGTTCGTGTCGCCAGAGCTCGGCTTCCGCCCAGATGTCCGCGATGAGCGCCAGCCGGTGTGTCGCCGCGAGACGATGGAGGGCTGCGGCATACGCCTCGGGGATCCGCCCCACCTCGTGCGCTGCGAACGTTCGGACGAGGAGGCGCACGTCGGCATCGCTCAGCCCGACAGCCGACGGCAACGCGCGCAGGGCTTGCGGTACGGTGGGAAAGTCATCGTGGTAGGCAGGGTCCCGGTACCGCACGTCGAGGTAGGCGTAGCATGCCGTGATCAGCGTGCGGACCCGTGCAGCAGACAGCGTCCCGCCGAGGCGGCGATAGGTAGCGCCGTAGTCCTCGTCCAGCCCGAACCGATCCGCGTCGACCATGAACGTGCGGTTCATATCGAGCAACAGCACCGGGAAGCGGTCGAGGAATAGGGCGACCTGTGCGCTTAGGCTCATGGGCTGCGCAGCAACGGCGACCAGACGGGCTCGCCGTCATAGGCGCTGTGGCGACTGAGATTCCTGATTACACCCGTCATCACATGCACGACGTGGATCTCGCCGTTACCCGAGGCATCGCTGCGGTAGGCGATCCGGGTGCCGTCGGGCGACCAGCTGATCTCGCCGTCCTCGGCGTCGTTGTGGGTGAGTTGACGCACCTCGGAGCCATCAGCGTTCATCACGTAGACCTCAAGGTCGCCGTCGCGGTCGGAGACGAAGCCGATCTGGGTGCCGTCGGGCGACCAGCGCGCGTAGCGGTCGATGCCGGGCGCTTTGGTGAGGCGCCGCACGTTCGTCCCGTCGACGTCCACCGTGTAGACCTCGGGGTTGCCGTCGCGCTCGCTGATGAAGAGCACACGGCTTCCGTCGGGCGAGAACAGCGGGCGGTAGTCCGGGCCCACGGCGGGGGCCAACACGCGTTCGTTGCGGCCGTGGGAGCCCCAGACGTAGAGATCCTGCTCGCCCTTGCGCTCGGCCGCGTTGACGACGTACGAGCCTGACGGATCGATCTCGGGAAACATGCCGGCATCGGGATTCTTGAGCTGCGTGGGGAGGTCTACGGTAGTCACGTCGGTGCCATCCCAGTCCATCTCCCAGCGGTCCCACCCGCCATCGTCCCGGCCTCGCTGCGAGCGGAACGCGATGCGGGTGCCTCCGGCGACCCAGCGCGGAAAGTGGTCGTCCGCCTCATGCGTGGTCAGCGCGCGCACGTCCGACCCATCGTGGGCCATCGTGTACACGTCCCAGTTGCCCGCCCGGTTGGAGACGAACGCAATGCGCCCCGCTCTGCCAGGCGGCGCAGGCCGGTTCACGCGGGTGTGCACACGAGGCGGCGTGCGCGCGATCAGTTCGCGATGCTCCTCAGCGTCCGACTCCATCTTGACGACGAATCGATCAGGACCGTCGGGCTGGTACACGTTCTCCCACTTCGGGAAGCAGCTCATGTATGTCGCATCACTCCACACCATACGTCCCGCCTCGTCTACCTTCCCTATGTGGAGGAATCTATCCTCTTCCTTTCCTGTCTGTGCCCGGATCCAACTCTGCAGGACGGTCGCGTTGTAGGTGATGCGCGCGGTCGCGGCTACTACGTTGGCCTCCTCCGACGTGCGCGTTTCCATCCACGCGGAGCCATCCGGGGCCGGCTCGATCTCCACCGTATACGGCAGCCCGTTGGGGTACAGCGTTGTCCATGTACCCGCGTAGAAGTCGAGATCATCGGGCATGGGCGGCTCGGTGCACCCACTGCCGACCGTGCCCCCACAGACGACGAGCAGCCCGGCCATGCCCACCTCTACCCACCGCAGCGACCGGACCCGGCAGGCCGAGGCCCAACGCGTTGGGGCGTCCCGAGCGAGGGAGAGGGAGCGAATCATGGCATCCGGCAGCGTGAGAAAGGCAACAGTACAGCGGAGGATACCACCTTGCTGTGCCGGTCTCGACACCCACCTTGCTTTCCCCACCCCCTTCAGTCCGCTGCGTCCCGGTAGGCCCGCATGGCATCAACCTCCAGTTCGAAGGGTCCGTCGATGCCGTCGAGGATGTAGAGGCCAAACGCCTCTACCTTCGCCGGGTCAAGGGGCGCAGCGTTGACGGGCTGGCCCCAGACCGACGTGCCGAGAGCGCTGAAGGGGACGCGTACCCAGGTCCACTCCGGCGTCGTCTCGAAGGGGGCTTGCCGGGAGACACGCCGCCAGCCGCGCCGGGTGCCGTCGTCCACCTCCACCTCGAACGTCCGGCCGCTGCCGCGCACGCGCAGCTCCACCCCGTCGTAGCCGCTGAGGTCGACCGACGCGCGGGTTCGAATGGACGTAAAGCCGCCGCCGCGCGTGACGAGCTCCCCGGTGAAGCGCAGCGTCCCGCCCTCGATGGCGATGAACCCCTGGGAGAGCCCGCCCATCACGCCGTCGTTGGTGACTTCCCAGGAAGCCTCGTCGGGCGCGTCGAACGCAAACAGGGTCAGCGGAGCCACCGGGGACGCGCCCTCCTCTCCGTCGATGGGGCTTGCCGGGAGTACGAGGAGCAGGAGCGAGACAAAGACGGGCAGCAGGGCGGAGACGGGCAGCATAGCAGCGGAGAGAAGAGCAAGCAGGGATAGGCCCTCGTGAGACGCCGCCTGGCCCTCCAGGTTGCCGCGACGCCAATGCGGCTACCGAAACGCTCGGTGAGGTCCGCTTCCCTCGCCTCGCACCCCATGGCTGTGCACAACGCGGGGCTGCACGCCCGCCACCAGGCCGTGCCGGTGTGAGGAAGCTTTAAGGCTTTGACTCGATGGGGACGTACGCGCGTCCGTTGAACCACTGGAGGTTCACCTTGCCCTGCGCGCGGAGCCGGGCCAGCGCCTCTGCGGCGAGGGGTGTGTCGAGGTCGGCAGACGCCAGCGAGCGCCGGGTGCCTTGCTCAGTCAGGCTCAGCAGGTGCCCGGAATCGCTGTCGCGGTAGGTGCGGGCCGTCAGCACGACGTCGCCCGCGGTGAGTTCGTAGCGGTCGTAGTCGTAGTAGTACGCGTAGAAGCCGTCGGCGTCGGGCACGGACGCCTCGATGCAGTGATGCCGCACGACGGTGATGGCAATGCCGTCCCGCTCCACGGTCTCGACCGGGAAGGCGTCGCACGTCGAGATCGGTCCCGAAGCAGTCGGCTCCGACGCAGTCAGCTCACGGGGCGTCGTTGAGGCGCAGGCGCTGAGGAGGAGCGCAAGGACACCGAGCGTGCAGGTACGGAGCGGCAGGCCAGTCATGGGTGATCAGTCGTGGGCGAGGCGGAAGCCGTCGCCGCTCTCGCGGTAGGTGCGGTCGTGGCGGAAGCGCGCGGCCGTGCGGACGTTGTGCGGTGCGTTGAGCCAGGAGCCGCCGCGCAGGACGTATTCCTGGCAGCCCTCGCCGCCGAACGGATTCTCCTGCACCTGGAGCGCCTCGCCGTGGCTGGGGGCCGGATAGCCGGGCTGCCAGCAATCGGCGACGTACTCCCACACGTTGCCGTGCATGTCGTAGAGCCCGAACGCGTTGGGCGGATAGCTCTTGACCGGTGCCGTTGAGTCCAGACGGCCGCAGTCCTCGGACATGAACCCGTAGCGCGCCATCGAGCAGTCGGCCTCGTCGCCCCAGGCGTAGCGGGTGGTCGTGCCCGCGCGGGCAGCATAGGCCCACTCGGCCTCGGTGGGTAAGCGGTAGCGGCCGCCCGTCTCGCGGTTGAGCCACGGGAGAAACGCCGTCGTGATGTCGTCCCAGCTCACCTCGATCACCGGGCGCGTGCCTTTCCCCCAGCCGTTGTCGCCGCCATCGGCGGTGTTGTCCGGGCAGGCCCCGGCCTCGATGCACCGTTGGTAAAGCGCCCAGGTCGTCTCCGTCTCGGCGAGGTAGAACGCATCGACGGTCATGGTGCGCTGTCGGATGCCGGCGTCGTGGTCCACCCACTCCTCAGCGGCACACGGCTCGTCGGCCTCGCCGCAGCCTTGGAGGAAGCTTCCCGCCGGGAGGGCCTTCATCACGAACGGGACGCCCTGGACCGTCTCGGTGTAGTCGGACTGTGCGCTCACGCGGGGTGCAGCCAGCATTCCAACGAGGAGCACGAGGCCGAGTCGGAGCATAGAGCGAGGGCGCTTGGAGCGAGCCAGGGTCAACGACGACGGCGCAGGATACGCCCAGCTTGAGCGCAGCGCTGGGGCTCACTCCGCGTGCTCGCGCTCGCGCTGCCTCCGCTCGGCACGGATGCGCTCGGCGAGGACTCGCTCGCGCGTCGGCACCTGCAGACTGATGTAGGCCACGCCAACGAGCCCCAGCGTGGCAACGGCCGACCGCCCGATCCAGGATGGGATCGCCCAGAGGCTCAGCGACACCGCGACCGCGATGGCAGCGATGGCCATGCCTTTCGCGCGGCGCGGCATCCCGAGGCCATCGCGGTAGTCCTGCACCATCGGACCGATGCCGGGCAGGCCGAGCACCCAGCGCTCCAGGCGCGGGCTCGACCGCGCGAAGCACGCCGCCGCGCCGATGAAGAACACCGTCGTGGGGAGCCCTGGCACGATCACGCCGAGCATCCCCAGCCCGACGCACATCAGCCCAACGGCCGCCCACACCGCGCGGGCGAGCGCATGCCGCTCGGCCTCCGGTGCTGGGGGCGTCGGCGCGTCGGTCGAGCGCGTCTCTTCGATGGACATAGAGGCGAAGGAGGTAGACAGCGCAGATTACGCGGCATCGCCCCTATGAGGTTCGACGACCTATAGCACCTATGCGAGGATGAGGCATCGCAGGTCAAAAAATCGAGGGGGCCGTGATGAGATCGCGCCAACGCCTACGTAGCTCCTACCACCTTCCCCTTGTCCTGCCACTGTCATGCGCCTGCATTCCCTCCGCCCGCTCCTCGCTCTGCTCCTTGCGCTCGGTCCCGCTGTGGCGGCGCAAGACTGTACCACCACGTGGACCAATGCCAGCGGCGGCGACTGGACCGACGCTGCCAACTGGTCCAGCGGCGTGCCAACGACGACCGACCGCGCGTGCGTCCTCCTCGGTGGGACCTACACGATCACCGCGAACCGCATTGATGCGCTCGCGCTGCTGTTCGGCGGCGAGGCAGGCACGCAGACGCTCGTGCTCACCGGCCCGGTCACGCTCACCGAGCCGAGCGCGCTGGGACCGAACGCCGTCGTGGACTGGCGAAGCGGCTATCTGGAAGCGGGCACGCTGGTCAACGAGGGGCTGATCCGCTTCACCGGCGCCAGTACCAACCGCGGCGCGCGCGGCGAGACGGCGGTGCTGCGCAACACCGGCACGGTGAGGTGGGAGGACTCGGGCATCCTCTACGTCTACAACGGCGCTCGCTTCGAGAACGCCAGCGCCTTCAACGTCTCCGGCACCGGCAGCCTGCGCGGCTTCTCCGGCACCGGCACCTTCACCACCGAGCCCACCGCCACGCTCACCAAGACCGGCGACGCCCTCTGGGAAGTCTTCGGCACGCTCGCCGTCGAGAACGAGGGCACCTGGGCCGTCAACGGGGGCGCGGTCGAGATCGAGGAGGCGAGCACCCACCGCGACGCCACGCTCGCCGTGGCCGAGGGTGCGCGGCTGCAGTTCAACCGGCGGCTCACCATCGAGGGCACGCTCACGAGCGCACCGCAGGGCCGCCTCGCGCTCAACGCGCCGATGACGGCGGGACCGGGCGCGACGCTCGCCGTGACGGGCACCGGCTTCGAGTGGCTCAGCGGCTATCTGGAGGCGGGCCGCCTCGTCAACCGGGAACTGATCCGGTTCACGGGGGCCAACACGAGCCGAGGGGCGCGGGGCGAGACGGCGGTGCTGCGCAACACGGGGACGGTGAGATGGGAGGACTCAGGGATCTTGTATGTGTACAACGGGG
>JBCDFO010000070.1:0-15043 GCA_039177895.1 Bacteroidota bacterium | reverse complement strand
TGCCGCTTGTGAACGTCGTTGTCGCTGGGACCATCGACGGGGACGTGACGGACGACGCGGGGCGCTTCGCCTTCCCGACGCGACAGGAGGGGGCCGCGACGGTGCGGGCCACGCTCGTGGGCTTCGAGGACGTCGAGCGTGCCGTGACGCTCGTGCCGGGCGACACGGTGCGGGTCGATTTCCGGATGCGCGAGACGCTCGTGACGCTCGGCGAGGTGTCCATCGAGGGCAGCGCGTTCCGGGCGGGCGACGCGCCCACGGCGACGCTCTCGGCGCTCGAAGTTGTGACCACGCCCGGCGCGGCGGCGGACGTCTACCGCGCGCTCCAGGCCTTCCCCGGCGTGACGATGGTGGACGAGGGCTCCGGCCTCTTCGTGCGCGGCGGCGACGTCGGCGAGACGGCCATCCTCCTCGACGGGGCCGTGCTCCAGCACCCCTACCGCTACGAGTCGGCCACGGGCGGCATTTTCGGCACGATCCCGCCGTTCTTCCTGAAGGACACCTACTTCTCCGCAGGCGGCTTCTCGGCGCGCCACGGCGACGCGCTCTCCGGCGTCGTCGCGCTCGAAACGCTCGACGAGCCGCAGCAGTCGTCGGCCACGATCAACGCGGGGCTCGCGGGCGCGGCGCTCGGCGTCAACGCGCGGCTGCTCGACGGCAAGCTCGGCGTGCGCTTCTCCGGCAACCGCTCCGCGACGGGCCTGCTCATGGCCGTCAACCGCCTCGATGCTGACTTCGAGGAGACGCCAGGCGCGTACGACACCAACCTCAGCGTGGCCTACCGCTACCGCCCGAGCGGCGTCGTGAAGTTTTTCAGCTACCGCACCGAGAACCGCGTTGGCGCGCGCACGCCGCAGCCCTCGTTCGACGGCGTCTACCGCGCCACCGAGGAGAACCTCCTCAACGTGCTCCGCTGGCAGGACGTCTTCGGCGACTGGTTCCTTCAGGGCAGCCTCTCCGCGACGACCTTCACGAGCGCGAGCTCGCTCGGCAACCTCGACCTCGCCACCGACGACACCGTCCTGGGCGGGCGCTTCGACGCCGAGCGCGGCATCTCCGACAAGCTCCGCGTGGCGACGGGCGCGGAGGTGCGGCGCTTCGCCGGACGCTTCCGCGGCGCGATCCCCACCGAGAGCGATGTCCTCGACCCGGACGCCGCCACGACCTCCATCGACGAGCGCGCGAACGCGGTGCGCACGGGCGGTTACGCCCTCGCCGAGGCGCAGTTGAGCCGCCGCCTCTTCGCCAACGTCGGGCTGCGCACGGACTACCACACCGAGGCCCAGCAGACCGTCCTCGACCCGCGTGCCGCGCTGCGGCTCCAACTCACCGAGGACGCGCACCTCCACGTCGCGGCCGGGCGCTACAGCCAGTTTCCGTCGCCCGAGCAGTTCGACGATGCCTCCGGTGGCAGCGCCGACCTCGGCGCGCAGCAGGCCGTCCACCTCATCGCCGGGGGCGAATACGAGCGCAAGCACCTGCGGCTGCGCGTCGAGGGCTACTGGAAGCAGTACGATAACCTCCTCGTCCGCGCGCCCACGTCTGGAAGTGGGGACGCTGCCAGCGAGTTCGGCACGCGCTGGGCGAACGACGGCACCGGCCTCGCGCGCGGCGTGGACGTGTTCGCGCAGTACGGCGCCTTCCTCCGGACGCGCTTCAACGGCTGGCTCTCGTACAGCCTCCTCCGCTCCGAGCGCACGCAGACGCGCTGGCAGGGCGACACCGCCACGCTCGACGACGGCCCCGCGCCCTTCGACGTGACGCACCACCTCACCGCCGTCGGCAAGGTGCGCATGTGGCGGTTCCTCACCGTCGGCACCACGCTGCGGCTCGCCACGGGCCGCCCACACACGCCGATCCTCGACGCCCAGCAGGCGGACGCTGGTTATTTCCTCCCCATCGAAGGCCCCGTCGGGAGTGAGCGCCTGCCGACGTTCTCGCGCGTGGACTTCAGCGCGTCGTGGTACCAGCCCTTTGGCAACGGGCACGCGGCCACCTTCTACGTCTCGCTCGCCAACGCCTTCGGCCAGCGCAACGTGCTCGGCTACGACTACAGCGCCGACTACGCCACGCGCACCGCACGCCGCTCCGACTACGACCGCTTCGTCTACGCGGGCGTCACCCTCGAACTCGTCCGCCGGTAGCGCGCGGAGCACCTCCGGATACGCAACACAACACCCACGACAAACCCTAGCCGCCATGTCCGACCCGACCAACGACCGCGTCCTTCGTTTCTTCCCACACAACCATACCCAACCCATGCGACACGCCCTGCTCATCCTCCTCGCGCTCGTCCTCACTGTGCCTGCCTTCGCGCAGGACGACGCTGCGCCTGCGCTGTCTCCGCCCGAGCAACTCATCGTCGATGCACGCGCGCAGCTCTACGGAGCGGTCAACACCGCCGATCAGGCCTCGATGCAGCGCGCTGAGGCCGCCTTCGTGCGTGCCACCAACGCCGAGGAGCCACGCGTCCAGGCCTACGCCCACTACTACGCAGCCAAGGCGATGGAGCGCCGCCTCGTGATGTTCGACCGCGAGGAGCAGAAAGACGAGATCGTAGACATGATCGATACGGCCATCGAGCACCTGGAGCAGGCCGAAGAGCTGAGCCCGGACTTCGCCGAGGCATACGCGCTGCACTCCAGCTTGCTCGGCCAGAAGGTCGGCATGAAGCCGATGCTCGGGATGCTGATCGGGCCGAAGGTGGGCCGCATCATGGACCGCGGCAAGGCTGCTGGCCCGGACAACCCGCGCGTGGTGATGACCGAGGCGCAGTCGCTGCTCTTCACGCCGAAGATGTGGGGGGGCAGCAAGGAGCGCGCGATGGAGGGCTTCCGCCGCGCGATCACGCTGTTCGAGGCTGAGGCGGCGAACCCGCCCGCCGACCCGCTCGCGCCCCGGTGGGGCCACGACGAAGCTTACGCCTGGCTCGGCCTCGCGCTGAGCGAACTCGAGCGCCCCGACGAGGCCCGCGCTGCCTACGAGCAGGCCCTCGCGATCAACCCGTCCTACGGCTGGGTGTCCCGCGTGCTGCTCCCACAGGTTGCTTCCAGCGAGTGATTCTGTTTCGCCGTGTTGCCGTTCTGCCGTAGATAGCTCGCACGGCAGAACGGCAGCACCGCCTCACGGCAACACCCACCCACCCCGATGCACCTCGCCACGCCGCCGCCTCGACTGACCCTGCGCGGGCTAGCGCTCGCCGCCGCCGTGGGCGTGCTCTATGCCGTCGTGATCGGGCTGCTCACGGCGCAGTACGACGCCGTGTCGATGCTCTTCGAGCCGAGCGCGTGGCCGTCGCTGATGGCGTCGCTGCTGGAATACGTGCTCACCGGGCTGTGGCTGCTGCCCGTCTGGTGGATCGCCATCCGCAAGCTCGACGAGGTGGCGTGGGGCTGGCGGCTAGCCGTCCACGCCGTGCTCGCTCCGCTCTTCGTCGCAGCGTGGTACGTCAGCTTCGCGCTCGTACTCGGCGCGCTCACGGGCGAGTCGCTGCTGTTCGACATCGTCCCCGTCGACATCCAGTGGATGCTCTTCTCGAAGCTCACCGAGTACATCCTCTTCGTGTCGGTCATGCACGCGATCCGCGCGGTGGACCGGCTGCGACTCCGGGAGCAGCAGGCGCGCGAGTTGCTCGTGCTGGCGCAGGAGCGCGAACTCGCGGCGCTGCGGGCGCAGCTCAACCCGCACTTCCTCTTCAACACGCTCAACTCGATCAACGCGACGCTCGCCGTCGACACCGTCGAGGCCCGGGCGATGGTGGTCGGACTGGGCGACCTGCTGCGCTATGCGCTCGCGGCGTCGGAGCGCGACATGGTGCCGTTCCGTGAGGAAGCCGCGATGGCCGAGGCGTACCTCGCCATCGAGCAGCACCGCTTCGCCGACCGGCTCCGCACGCGGGTCGAGATCGAGGATGCCGCGCTCAACGTGCCGGTGCCGCCGCTCGTCGTGCAGCCGCTGTTGGAGAACGCCCTGCGCCACGGCCTCGCCCCGCGCACGACGGGCGGTACGGTGACGCTCCGCGCGTTCGTCGAAGACAGCCGCCTGCACATCGAGGTCGCCGACGACGGCATGGGGCTACCCGATGGCCTCGACTCCGAATCGCTGCTCGGTGCCGATGCCTCGGGCGTGGGCCTCCGCAACACGGACCGCCGCCTTCGCACCCGCTACGGCGACGCGGCGGGCCTCCGCATCGAGTCCCCCGCCGAGGGCGGCGTCCGCGTCCGCTTCGCGCTGCCCGTGCCTGCAGGGCTCCCGACGACAACCTCCGCCTCGACAGAGGTGGCAGCATGACGAACTCTGCAGCTCGAATCGGCTCCCCCCGTTTCGCTCCCCATGAAGGGTCGCGGAACTGTCCCCCTCACGCATGAGGGGGACAGCTTGACCGCCGTTCAGGCGCGTCAAGCGGGGGGAGCCGTCCCATCTTATGCGTCCAACGCCACACGAATACAGCGCCATGGGTAGCGACCCGATCCGCCTCGTGATCGCCGATGACGAGCCGCCTGCCCGCGCGCTCATCCGGGAATACCTCGCCGTGCTCAACAGCGACGAGGAACTGGCTGGCCGCCTCGTGCTCGTCGGAGAGGCGACGAATGGCGATGAGGCGGTAGCTCTCGCACGGAGCCTCCGGCCCGACCTGCTGTTGCTCGACGTGCAGATGCCCGGCGGCACCGGCTTCGAGGTGCTCGCCGCGCTGGCCGAAGACGAGGCCGACGTGCTCCCCGCCGTGGTCTTCTCGACCGCCTTCGACCGCTACGCCCTCGACGCCTTCGAGGTGAGCGCGGTCGACTACCTCCTCAAGCCCTACAGCGCCGCCCGCTTCGCCGCCGCCCTCCGCAAGGCCGTCGCCGCTGTGGAGGCGCGCCGCCGCGAGGCTACGTCCAGTGAACCCCCGTCGTCGGACCTCGAACGTCTCGCCCAACTCCTCCAGCAGACGCAGCGGGAGCCTGCTTCGCCCACCCGGGACACCTGGGCCGACCGGCTCTTCGTCCGCGTGGGCGCCCGCATCGTCCCCGTCCGCACCTCCGATGTGCTCTGGATCGAGGCCGCGGGCGACTACGCGACGCTCCACACCGCTGAAGACGCCTACACGGCTGGCGAATCGCTCGGTGTGCTCGCCGACCGCCTCGACCCCGCCCGCTTCATCCGCGTGCACCGTTCCACCGTCATCGCCGCCGACGCACTCCAGCACCTCCAGAGCGATGGCTCCGGCGGCTACCGCGCGGCCCTCACCGACGGCACGACGGTCCGCGTGAGCCGCACCTACGCCGCCGCCGTCCGCGACCGCATTCTGTGACGAGGTGGAGAGGCAGGGAGGTTACACCATTCACGCAAGACTCTGGAGTTTTTAGTAGTCATCCCCGCGCACGCGGGGACCCACACGAGTGGCTGGTGACCACCCGCAACGCGGAAGGACGACGGATTGGGGAGGAAGTACATCCGAGCATCCTGCCCCTTGGAAGGAGAGGGGCTGTGCGCACATCGGCCTGACCTGGTGGGTCCCCGAGGTCGCGGGGATGACTGGTGTGGACAGCCATGCACTCCTATTTCTCGTAGTTGGTAACCCAAGTTGTGTGCTGAGCTCGCCGCTTCGCTTCGGGCGGTCTGTAGGGCGTAGCGGGTAGGGTGTGGGGCGTTTTTCACCCCTCACGCCCTTCTCCTCACACCGTCCACGGTGAGAAGCCCGTAGATAGGGCACAACTTGAGTTTGGTAGTAGAGCTTCCTTCACCCCCTCCCTGCCCCTTCGTTTTGCCCTTTCCTTTCGCCGGTTCCCTCTGCCGCGAGCCCGAGCGCCGCCGCTTCTCGACGAAATCGGTCCGCGACGGGAGGGAGGTCGCCGTCGCGCCACACGAAGCTGAGCGCGGTCGTCGCCGTGACGTGAGTCGGCACACCCGAAAGCGGGCGGGCGACGAGGTGGCCCTGCGCCCGCGCTCCCACTGACGCGGGTGCGATGGTCACGCCCATCCCGGCGGCGACGAACGCCACGATGGTCGCCATTGGCTCGGTCTCCTCGACCACGCGCGGCGCGAAGCCGACCGAGCCGCAGAGCGCGTACAGGACGCGGACGAAGCCCTGCGCGTGGTGGCGCGGCGGCAGCACGAACGGCTCGGCCGCGAGGGCGGAGAGGGGGATTGTGTCGTAGGCAGCGAGCCGGTTTTGCGTCGGGAGCAGCGCCACGAGCGGTTCCTCCGCCAGCGACTCTACGACGAGGCCATCGGTGTCCTCGAACGGCCCGCGCGAAAGCCCGAGGTCGATCTCGCGGGCGCGGAGGGCGTCGAGAACCTCATCGGGGAAGCGCTCGACGAGATGGACCGACGCCTGAGGCGCGCCCTCGCGGAAGGCACGCAGGAGCGTGGGGAGGAGCTGGACGGCGGCCGAGCTGACGAAGCCGAGCCGGAGCGTGCCCGTGCGCCCGTCGGCAGCGTCTCGGGCCGACTCGCGGGCGCGGTCTACCCAGCAGAGCACCTCGCGGGCGTCGCGGAGGAAGGCGTGGCCGCTGGCCGTCAGCGTGGCGCGCCGGGTGGAGCGGTCGAGGAGTTGCGTGCCGAGGTCGGCTTCGAGGTGCTGGATCTGCCGCGAGAGCGCCGACTGCGAAAGGTGGACGCGCTCCGCCGCTCGTCCGAAGTGCTGCTCCTCGGCCACGGCGACGAAACAGGCGATCTGGCGCAATTCCATAGGAATGATGTGTGTCGTGCATCGTGGCGTGCAACATATGCATCGAGGTAAACAGAAGCGCAATGGGTCCGTAGCGCTGCCCTCACACCTCCTTTCCTCCACCTGCAATTCCGATGCGCATCTCCCTCGCCTCCTCCGTATTCATGGCCGTGAGCCTCGTGGTGCTTGCGTGTCTGCTTCCCTCGATGGCCTTTGCTCAGCCCGCTCCCGCCTCGCTCACCATCGCCGAGGAAACGGTGAGCTGGGACGACAGCGTGAGCGTGACGTTCGAGCGAGGCGCGCTGACGGTCCCTGTGAACCGCGCGCGTGGCTCCGAGGCCACGATCACCGTCGAAGTCGCCCGCTTCCGCCGGGATGCCGAGGCCTCGCCCGACACGCCGCCGATCTTCGTGATGCGCGGCGGCCCCGGCTACCCCGGCATCGACGACGAACTCGATCGGTCGAACTACTACCGGGGCTACATCCGGCCTTTCCTCGCCGTGGCTGATGTGGTCTTTGTCGGGCAGCGCGGCTTCGGCTCGTCCACCGACACGCCGTGCGACGACCGCGAGGCGCTCTCGCTGGACGACGCGTTCGACGACGCCGTGCGTGAACGGGCCAACCGGGCGGCGATGGACCGGTGCCGTGCGAAGTGGGAGGCCGAGGGCCTCGACCTGACCGGCTTCAACGTGATTGAGGCGGCCGGCGACGTGGCCGACGCAGCACGCGCGCTGGGCTATGAGCAGATCCAGCTCTTCGGCAACAGCTTCGGCACGCATCACGGCATGGCCGTCATGCGGTACTACCCCAGCCTCGTCACCCGCGTCACCTTCGGTGCGCTCGAAGGCCCCGACCACACCTACGACTCGCCCAGCGGCCTGCTGGACGCCCTGGAGCACATCGCTGCTTCGGTCGAGATGTCCGAGACCCTCGCACCATACCTCCCCGAGGAAGGTTTGCTCGAAGCCTACCGCGCGCTGATCGCGCAGGCTGACGCCGAGCCTATCGTGGTCGAGACCAAGCACCCCGACACAGACGAGCCGATTACGGTCCGCCTCGACGGAGACGACTTCCGCGAGCTGTCGCGCGGCACCACGCGCGGCCTCGCCTGGCGCTACATCATGCCAGCGTGGCCGCTTGACCTCCTGACCATGCTCGATGGCGACTACGAGGCCGCTGCCCGCCGGATCTTCCGCCTCAACACCCGCACGGGCCAGCGCAACGCCGCGTTCTATCAACTGGACTGCGGCTCCGGCATCACCGCCGAGCGGGGCGCGCGCTACCGGACCTCGCCCGCCGCCTCACTATTCGGTCCGCTCTGGCGCACGTACGACGTGGAATGCCAAGCGTGGGACGCCGACCTCGGCGACGACTTCCGCACGGGCTTCGCGACGGACATCCCGGCGCTCCTGATGCACGGGACGTGGGATATGAGCACCCCCTACGAGAACGCGCTCGATCTACTGCCTGCGTTCCGCACCCGGTACTTCGTCACCGTCGTGGGCGGCTCGCACGGCGCTCTGTGGGAGGCTGTTGAGGCGAACGAGCGCTTCGATGCGCTGCTCCAGTGGATGGCGACGGGCGACGCGAGCGGCCTTCCCGAGCGCGTGGTGCTGGCCCCCATGGAGTGGCGCGCGCCGGAGGAGTAGCTGGCTACAACTCGACTGCAGGGGGCGTGCGAAGCAACAGCACGCCCACCTGCGGCTCCTTCAGCAGGACCACGAACGTGAGCGTCCCGTCGTCGGCACGGCGGACGTCGAGGTCGGTGGGAAAGAGCGCGAGCGGATCCTGCTCGGCGGGGACGGCCTGGTACTCAAACGCGCGTTGGAGCCGGGCCTCGGTGCCACCGTCGGCGGTCGCCTCGCGGGTGTAGGCGTCGACGCGGATGGTGCCGGGGCGGAGGTTGAGCACGTAGAGCGTGTCGCCGAGCGCGCGGGCGGCGGCGGCCAGGAGCGGCGGCTCGCGGACCTCGTCGCGCAGGAACCGGAGCGACGTGTTGAGGAGCGGCGAATCGAACCCAACGAACGTGAGCGTGTCGAGGGTGGCGCCGTCCGGCGTCTCAGGCGTGAGCACGTCCGCGACGGGGCGGTAGCCGGAGAGGCTCAGCACCGCGTCGCCCCAGGGGCGGACGTAGCCCAGGTGCCGCCACCACGCCGCGCCGAGCCCGTAGCGCGCGACCTCCGTGCCGTCGTCGTTCAGCACGGCGATGAAGGTGCCCATCTCCTCGTCGTCGGTCCCCGCCTCGCGGTCGACGCTCTTGAGCACGATGGTCGAGTCGGTCACGAGCGCCGTCGCGTAGCCCGCCTCGGGGAGCTGCAGGCTGCGCACGATCTGGCCGTTGAGAACGAAGTGCAGCTGCGTGTCCTCGCGGTTGAGCACGGCCAGCGTGTCACCGCGCTGCCCGGCCATCAGCGGGAACGCGAACGCCTCGGGCGACACGATGCGCGTCCGGTCGCCGGTCCGCGTGTCGAACGAGGCGAGGTGGCCGTCTTCCTGATCGAGCACGTGCACCTCGGTGCCGTCGGCGCTGAACGCGAGCGTCATCGGGTATGCCAGCTCCGGTGAGTCCGGCGGTGTGATGCGGCGCACGAGCGCCAGCGTGTCCACGCCGACCGTGGCTGCGATCTCCTGCGAGAGCGAGTCGGCCGCCGTCACCCCGCGCGTCTGCTGCCGCTGCGAGCCAGGCAGACAGGAGGTGAGAAGGGCGAGGGACGAAGTGAGAAGTACGGAGGCAAGAGCGCGCCGCATGGCGTCGGACAAAAGTTGTGAGCGCAGGACGAAGCGTCGCTCACACCCGAGGGCGGGCTTGGAGGTTGCCCTACCCGACCCTTCTCACTTCAAACTTCCCACTTCGGCCTTCCCTAGCCAGTGCGGGCGATGGCGAGCGCGGCGGTCTGCTCGGCACCGTCGCGGAGGAGGCGGACGGTTACGCTCTCGCCCGCCCCAAAGCTCGCGAAGAGCGCCTTCGCGTCCTCGGCCGTGTTCACCGGCTGCTCAGCGATGGAGACGATCACGTCGTAGGGCTGGATGCCCGACGCCTCGGCCGGGGAGCCGGGGTCCACGCTCTCGACGATCAGCCCGCGCGCGGACGAGAGCCCCAGCGCCGCAGCGATCCGGCGGTTCATCGCGCGGACGTTGAGGCCGGTGTAGAACGAGCGGTCTACGAAGCCGTTGGCCTGCAACTCGTCCACGATGCTGCGGACGCGCGTCGCCGGGACCGCGAAGCCGATGCCCACGGAGCCGCCTGACTGCGGTGAGACGATGAACGAGTTGACGCCGATCACCTCGCCGAGCGCGTTCACGAGCGGCCCGCCGGAGTTGCCTCGGTTGATGGCGGCGTCGGTCTGGATCATGTCGCGGAAGACGCGGCCCTGCTGCGGCGCGAAGTCGCGGCCCGTCGCGCTTACGACGCCCACGGTCACCGTCGGCTCGGCGGCCTCGAAGAGCCCGAAGGGGTTGCCCAGCGCAATGGCCCACTCGCCGACCACGACGTCGTCGGTCTCGCGGAACTGGAGGTAGGGCAGCTCAGATGGCGGGTCCACCTTCAGGAGCGCGATGTCGCTCTCCGGGTCCGAGCCGATGAGCTGGGCGTCGAGCTCGTCGCCGTTGGGGAAGGCGACCGTGATCTGCGTCGCGTTGCCCGCCACGTGGTCGTTGGTGACGATGTAGCCGTCGGGCGAGATCACGAAGCCGGAGCCGAGGCCCTGCACCTGTCGCTCCACGACGCGGTCGCGGCGGCGGCCGAAGAAGTACTCGAAGAACGGATCGCCTGCGAAGGGGTCGCGGTAGCGCACCTGCTCCACGCCGATCACGTTGACCGACACCACCGCCGGCGTCACCACCTCGACGGCGTTGACGATGGCCGTCCGCCGCGTCGCGCCGATGTTGGCGTCGGCGACCTCGGCCAGCTGTTCGGCGTCGACGCGCTGCGGCGCGCGTTCCTGGGACTGGGCGGGCTGCTCGCACCCGACGAGCACGAGCGCAAGGAGGAGAAGGAGGTGGGTTCGCATGGAGCAACGCGGGCCAAACTGACAGCAGGGCGGTCGTACGGGATCGCCGCCGGGCAGTTTCCCATGCCCTGTCTGGAGTCCCAGCCGCACGTTACACCCCGACCCGACGCACCGTCCCCGGCAGCGTCTCCAGGGCAAGCCACCCCGCCTCGACGACACCCCACAGCCCGACGAGGATCGCCTCGGCCGCGTCGTGCCGCAGCGACGTAGGCCGCGACGCCCCCGACCACGTGATCACAGCGCGGGCAAGCGTGTCGGCCTGCTCCTTGGCACCCTTCCCCGTCCGCCGCTCACGCGGGTGCAGCAGCATCCGCCGCCACTCGCCTGCGTCGATCCGTCGGAAGTCGAGCCCCTGCCGTGTGGCCTCGCGCTCCCAGAGGTCGGCCAGCGCACCGCCGCCTTCCACGACGAGGTGCGTGAGCCGCTTCTCCTCGCGCAGCATCGTGAACGCCGCCCGCTTCAGCCGCGCCCGCGAGCCGTAGTTGCGCGAGCGGTACCACGCCAGCCGCCCGTCGCGCCCGTAGCAGGCAAAGCCGGTGCGGAGGCCCAGATCGACGGCGAGGAGCATGGAGGTTAGGGCTGTCGGCTTACGGCTATCAGCGATCGGCCTGCTGCGACGCGGTACGCACTGAGCAAGTTACTTCGGGGTCTCTTGCTGATAGCCGATAGCGGATGGCTGACAGCCGTGACCTACTTCTTCCGCTGTGGGAGGAGGCTCGCGAGGGCCTGGATTGGGTTGCGGTGCGCGGGGTCCTGCGTCTCGCGCCAGAAGAGCAGCACGCCCGCAAGTCCCACGAGCACGGTTGCGCTCCACATGCCCCACGGCGGCAGCAGGCCGCGGTCGGCCAGCTTCTCGCCCTGGTTGAGTGTCACCCAGTAGAATAGGAACAGGAAGACCGCCAGCGTCCCAACCACGCCGACGCCGACGCGCGGTATCGCGAGTCCCAGCGGGATCCCGACGAGCACGAACACCACGCACGCCATCGCGATGGTCAGCTTCTTGTAGATCTCCACGCGGTAGCGGTTCGCCCGCTGCGCCTCCCAGGTGACGGCGTTCATGGTGCGGTCGGCCTCGGAGCGGAGCACGCGGATACGCTGCAGCGCCGTTTCATAAGACCGGATCGCGTCGTCGGGGGACAGCCCGGTGAGGGCGGGGTGCAGCGCGCCCAGCGTGTCGGAAGCCAGCGTGTCGGAGGCGAGGGGGTCGGGAAGCGAAAGGCGCGGAATCGGCTCCCGCTCGGTCTCCGCTAGGTCGGTGGTGACCTTGTCGCGGAGCTCAATCGTGCGCTGGTCCAGGCCCCGTTCGAGCGAGTCCACGACGGCGATCATCTGGCTGGTGCGCATCGTGCGGTCGGAGCGGTCGGAGTCGGCGCGCTCGCGGCGCTCGAAGGAGAGATCCGTGAGGTCGAGCGTCATCCGGTGGCGGTCGAACTGGAGCCGCTCGTAACGCTCGACGGCCTCCACCCGGCCCGGCCCCACGGACTCGCGCTGGACGCGCATCTGGTGGATCTCGCCTGCGAAGAGCGTCAGTTCGAGGCGCTCATTCAGGCTGGCGAGTGTGGCCGAGTCGGCGGCGATGGTCCGGCGCTCCGTCGAGCCGCCGCTGTGGTCGAAGACGCGCACGCCGTAGAGGTCGTTCGACTCCGCCGGGGCCTCCTCCACGAAGATGCTGTAGCCTTTGAGTTCGTTGAAGAACGTTCCCGCTTCGAGCTGAAAGCCGGGCTTCTTGTCGCGAATGTCGCGCCAGAGGCCGCCCATGCGGAAGTTGGCCTCGGGCAGGAGGACGTTGTTGAAGTAGGTCATGCCGGTCGTCATCAGCAGCCCGACCACGAGCACGGGCCACGTGACTTGCATCAGCGAGATCCCGGAGCTGCGCACGACGAGGTAGGCGCGCGACTCGGCGAGCTTGCCGAACGCCGCCAGCGTCGCGATCAGCACCGACATCGGCACGGCGAGCGTGACCATGTACGCCAGGCTGTACGCGATCAGCTCGAAGAGCACGCTCAGCGGCAGCCCGCGCCCGACCAGTTCCGGCAGGTGCCGGATCAGGAACTGCATCAGCAGCAGGAAGACGAGCGTCGCGAAGCTACCCAGGAGCGGCACGGGCAGGCTTCGGAGGAGCGTCCAATGGAGGGTGCGGAGCACGCGGGGGCGATGCAGGGGAACGGGAGCGCGAAAAGATCGGGCGCGAGCACGCACAACGCGCCACGGCACCGTGAGCGTACCTGCTTTCCTCGGGGTCTTCGCTACACGCTCGCGCGGCCTTCGAGCGCGCGGCTGAGCGTAGCCTCGTCGGCATACTCCAGGTCGCCGCCGATGGGGAGGCCGCGGGCGATGCGCGTCACGCGGGGCCCGAGCGGTTGGATGAGGCCGGAGAGGTAGATTGCCGTCGCGTCGCCCTCGACGTTGGGGTTCATCGCGAGGATGACCTCGCCCACAGGGACGGTGGCGTGCTCGGCCATGTACTGCGCCACGGGCTCGGCCACGTCTGCGGGCAGGCTGGGCGCGGTGCCCTCGGGCGTCTGGCTCCGGCCCACCCGGGCGATCAGTTCGCGCACCTTCAGTTCATCGGGCCCGATGCCTTCGAGCGGGGAGATCACGCCGCCGAGCACGTGGTAGAGGCCGCGAAACTCGCCCGTGCGTTCGAGCGCGAGCACGTCGTTGGGCTCCTCCACGACGCAGACTACGCTGCGGTCGCGCTTCGGCGAGGCGCAGATGGGGCAGGGGTCCACGTCGGTGATGTTGCAGCAGATGCCGCACGTCTTCACCCGGTCCTTCACCGCCACGAGCGCCTTGGCGAGGTCGACCACATCCTCGCGCGGCATCTTGAGCACGTAGGCCGCGAGCCGCTGCGCCGTCTTGCGCCCGACCGTAGGCAGCTTGGCGAACTGCTCCACGAGCGCTTCGACCGACTCGGAAGTGAGGTGCATGGACGGTGGTGTATGGTCGTTGGTTTAGGGTGTATGGTCGCGCTGAGCCGTGACAGCCCTGTGACACCGAGCTAGGCTCTTCACCATCAACCAACCACCAATCACTAGAAACCCATCTGGTCCAGCCCCATGCCAGGCGGGAGGAACGCCCCCGCCGCGCCGCGCATCTCGCGCTCGCGTAGCTTCGCGGCCTCGTCGAGCGCCTTGTTGATGCCTGCGATGAGGAGGTCCTCGAGGAGGTCCTGGTCGTCGGGGTTGATGACGGCTGGTTCGAGCTTGATGGCGCGGATGGCTCCGGCCCCGTCGGCGGTGACGGTGACCATGCCGCCGCCGGCCTCGGCGGTGACGGTCTTCTCTTTGAGCGCGGCCTGGCTCTCGGCCATCTTCTGCTGCATCTCCTGCATCTTGCCGAAGAGGTCAGCCATGTTGAGGTTGCCGTTCATAAATCTCCGTGTTGCTGTGGTCAGTGTTGCCGTTGAGCCGTGCCTCCGAAGCGTGGACCACGGCTTAACGGGCCCACAGCAACACGGCGGCACGTGCTAGCTAGTACACGATCTCCGCGCCGAAGCGCTCGAAGAGGAGGCGCACGACGGGGTGCGTCTGGCGCAAGTGCTTGAAGGCCTCGAACGGGTCGGCCGAGGCGGGGGTTTCGGGCAGGGCCTCGGGGGCCGCGACCACGAAGCGGAGCGCGGGCGTGTCCTCGGCACGGGCCTCGGTCCCGAGCTCGGCGGCGAGGTGCGCGGTGAGGCGGGCCGTCTCGCTCGTGAGTAGGTCGCACGTGAACTGGTCCGGCACCGCCACCTCCACGGCCCCGCGGTGGACGCGGTGCGGCTGCGCGCTCGTCAGCAGCGCTCCGATGTGGACGCGCTCGGCCTTGACGCGGGCGTGCAGCCCTGGCCACGCCGCCTCCACACGCCCAAGCGAGACGCCGAAGTCGTCGGCTCCGGGGAGATCGGTCGGCACGGCGATGGCAACGTCGGCACTGTCGCCGGTTGCGGCCGAGCCGTCGCCGCCGAGGCTAGCCGAGGAGCGCGGCAGCGCCGGCGGATCGAAGAGGCCCGGAAAGAGCGGGGCCGCGTCACCGCCGACAGGGGGACGGTGGTCTTCGTCGGTGTCCTCCTCGTCCATCTGTGCGCCTGCGGTCCCGGACGCAACCTCTGGTGCCGATGACGGGACCGGCTCGGGAGACGGATGCAGCCGCGCAGGCGAGAGAAGGGGGGCCGGCATGAGCGGCTCAGAGGCGATGTAGTCGTCCTCGTCGCCGCCGAGGTCGTCGTAGGCGTCGATGGGCGGCAAGTCGCCCAGGCCGTCGTCGAACGCAGGCGGACCGTCGGACACCGTTGTCGCATCCGTCGCGGTCGCATCCGTCGCGGTCGCATCCGTCGCGGTCGCATCCGTCGCGGTCGCATCCGTCGCGGTCGCATCCGTCGCGGTCGCATCCGTCGCGGTCG
>JBCDFO010000069.1:0-15299 GCA_039177895.1 Bacteroidota bacterium | reverse complement strand
GGATCGTGTCGAACAGGCGCACGGCACGCGGCATCAGGCCGTCCTCGGTGAGCGCGTCGAGCGTGGCGGCGACGGCGGCCATCGCGAGCATGCCGCCGCCGAACGTCGTGCCCTGATCGCCGGGCTGCACCGTCGCCGCGATGCGGTCGTGGACGAGCGTGGCCCCAACGGGCACGCCTGCGCCGAGGCTCTTGGCGAGCGTGATGAGGTCCGGCGTGACGCCGACATGCTCGCCATAGGAGAACGTCCCTGTGCGCCCGACGCCAGTCTGCACCTCGTCAAAGATGAGCAGCGCGCCGTGGTCGTCGCAGAGGCGGCGGAGCGCCTGGTAGTAGCCCGTCGGGGCCTCGAAGACGCCGGCCATGCTCTGAATCGGCTCGACGATCACGGCAGCCACATCGCCCGCCTCCAGCGCCTCGGCGACCGCCCCTTCCCAGCCGAACGGCACGAACCGCGTCTCGGGCAGCACGCTGCGGTAGGGCGCGTGGTACTTCTCTCCCCACGTCGTGGCGAGGCTGCCGAGCGTGCGCCCGTGGAAGCCGCCCTTCGTGGCGATGACGTGCTGCTTGCCCGTGAACGCCCGCGCGAGCTTCAGCGCCGCCTCGTTGGCCTCGGTGCCGGAGTTGCAGAAAAAGACGCGCCCGAGCCCGTCCGGCGCGAGCGCGACCAGCTTCTCGGCAGCCTCAGCGCGGATCGGGCTGTAGACGGCGTTCGAGTAGAACAGCAGCGTCTCGGCCTGCCGCTGGATCGCCTCGGTGACGCGCGGCGGGCAGTGGCCGAGCAGCGCCACGCAGTGCCCGCCGTAGAAGTCGAGGTAGTGCCGCCCGTCGTGGTCCCACACGTCGATGCCGTTCCCCCGCACGAGCGCGACCGGCGGCTTGGCGTAGGTCGGTAGCGTGAACGCGTCCTCCTGGGCGAGGGGGTCGAGAGTCAAGGGTCGCAGGTCAGGAGTCATGGCAGTATTGCGTGGCATTGTGGTGTCATCCTGAGCGGAATCCGCACAGCGGATGGAGTCGAAGGATCTCTGTTTGTCGCGGCGCTGCGAACACGACCTAGGTGCTGGCCCGCAGATCCCCCGCCTGCGCGGGGGCAAGCTCTTCGGCTTCGCCCTTTGGGCTGCGCTCAGGATGACATGGTGATGGACTGCTTCCATGCGTTCATACATCCACACGTGCATGCCGCGAAGCGAGCAGCCCTGCTGTCTCCGGAAGGCCGCAAACGATGTTGAGGTTCTGTACCGCCTGACTCGCGGCGCCCTTCAACAGATTGTCCAGCGCGAAGCCGACCACGAGGTGGCAGCCTCGCACGACCACGCCGAGGTCGCAGAACGGCGTTCCGACGACCGGGAGCAACCCGGGCAGCGCGCCCGCCTCGACGCGCACGAGCGGTTTGTCCGCGTAGGCCGCCTCATACCAGCCCACTACGGTGTCCTCTGTTACGCCGTCAGGGAGCGTCGCATGGGCGGTGCCCCAGATGCCGCGCGTCCACGGGCCTGAGGTCGGCACGAAGTGGATACGGCCTGCCTCGATGCCGAGCGCGGCCTCGACCTCGGGGAGGTGCTGGTGGCGGAGCACCTTGTAGGCGCGCACGTTGCCGTTGCGCGTCGGAAAGTGCGTCGTCGCCTTGGGGCGTGTGCCGGAGCCGGACGCCCCCGTGAGCGCGGTGACGTGGGCTTCGAAGTCGTTGTCCAGATGCTGAGCGAGCGGATGCAGCGCGAGCGCGAGACCCGTCGCGAAGCAGCCCGGGTTGGCGACGAGTCGCGTGCCTGGCGGGTACGGCGCGTTGACCTCGACCAGCCCGTAGACCGCCTCGGCGAGGTGGTCGGGGGCCCGATGCTCGAAGCCGAACCAGTCGGGGTAGATCGCCGGATCGCGGAAGCGGTGGTCGGCGCTGAGGTCGATGATCGGCCCGGCGAAGCCGCTCTCCCGTAGCACCACGACGGCCGCCGCGCCCTGCCCGTGCTCCGCCGCCACGAACGCGGCATCGAGCGCGCCCGGGTCGAGATCGCCCGGCGCGACGAACGCCAGGTCGGTCTGCCCGCGCAGCGCGGGGTGCGCCGCCCACACCGGCTTGCCCGCCTGCGAGCGACTCGTCACCGCCACGGCTTTGGCGTACGGATGCCCGAGCAACAGCCTGAGCAGTTCGCCGCCCGCATAGCCTGCGCCGTGTAGAATCGCGACGCGGAGCGGGTCGTGGGTCGCAGGTCGTGGGTCGTAGGTCATGGGCCAACCGACTTCGATACAGCTTTGGTGTCATCCTGAACTTGATTCAGGATCTAGCCGGATTCGTTGAGATGCTGAATCGAGTTCAGCATGACAAGTTGGGTAGGTCGAGGCAGGCGCTCACGAGTTCGCCGTCTCGTTCACACGGGTGCCGACGCGGGCGGCGAGTTGGGCCTGAAGCCCATAGAGGCGCGTGAAGCCCTCGGCGTCGCGGCCGTCCCAGAGCGTGTTCACCTCGCCGTACTGCGCCACGTCGGCGCTGAAGAGCGAGAACGGGCTGCGCGCGCCGAGCACGCGGATCGCACCCTTGAACCACTCGACCTCGACCTCGCCCGTGACCCGCTGCTGCGAGGAGTCGAGGAACGCTTCGAGGTCGCGCATGACGGGGTCGAAGTAGAGCCCTTCGTGGACGAGCTGTCCGTAGAGGTCGCCGAGCGTGGCCTTCTGGACGAGCTGGAGGCGCGTGAGGACGAGCTTTTCGAGCTCCCGATGCGCCGCGATGAGCGTGAGCGCCGCCGGGGCCTCGAAGCCGACGCGGCCCTTGATGCCGAGGATGGTGTCGCCGACGTGGACGCCGCGCCCGACGCCGTGCTGCGCGCCCTCGGCATGCAGCCGCTCCACGAGGTCGACGGGCGCCAGGGCTTCGCCATCGAGCGCCACCGGGACGCCGCGTTCGAACGCAATCGTGAGCCGCTGTGGGCTGTCCGGGGCGGCGCTCGGCGAGACCGTGTCGGGCCACGCGTCTTCGGGCAGGACGCCGTCGGGGCGGTGCGTCTCCACGCCGCCGACGGTGGTGCCCCAGAGGCCGTGGTTGACCGAGTAGGCCGTCGTCTTGGGCGGCACCTCCACGCCGCGCTCGCGGAGGTAGGCCGTCGACGCCTCGCGCGTGAGGCCGAGCGCTCGGATCGGTGCCAGCACCTCGACCTGTCCGGCCAATTCCCGCTCAGCCAACAACCGCAGCGCCGTGTCGAAGCGCACCTGGTCGTTGCCCGCACCCGTGGAGCCGTGGGCGATGGTCGTCGCGCCGAGCTTGGCGGCGTGCGCCACCACCTCCTGCGCCTGCACCACGCGCTCCGGCCCGACGCAGAGTGGGTAGACGTTGCCGCGCAGCACGTTGCCCTTCACGAGGTAGCTCAGCACCTCGTCGTAGAGCCGCGCCCGTGCGTCGATGACGGTGTGCGACGCTGCGCCAAGCGCGTGCGCTCGCGCCTCCGCGTCGGCGAGGTCGGCCTCTGAGAAGCCGCCCGTGTGAACCGTGATCGTGTGGACGGGGCGTTCGTAGGTCTCGCGGAGGTACGGGACGCAGAACGAGGTGTCGAGGCCGCCGCTGAAGGCGAGGACGATGGACATGGGAGGCTGCTGGCTGTGGGCTGTTGGAAGGCGAACGTTGGGGCGCTCTTGCTAACAGCCAGCAGCTATTAGCCAACAGCCCAGAAAACGAAAACGCCGACTCCCTCGGGGGAAATCGGCGTGGCAGAACGAAGGCGGCAAGGCCGCGGGTGCACCAATTACCCCAGAGGCACGGACGGGAGGCGTCGCATACGTCGGCAGCGGGGACGGAAGGCGCGGAGAGTCATGCGCAAAACATAGCGACGCGACCCAGGCCAAGCGGACGGAGCCAGGCGCTTCGCCAAAAAAGCACGGACGGCCAAGCCGCGCTGCCCGCTCAGTGCGCCCCCATCAGCAGGACCTCCGTGAGCGCCGTGTCCTCGTAGCGCGCGCCGGGATACACGTCCGCGATCACCAACTCGATGCGGTCGCCCGGGCGCACGTCCATGCCCTCCCACGTCGCCTCCTGCACCATCATCAGGTCATGCACCTCGATCACGATGAACGGCTCACCGTTCACGAGCACATCGAGGTAGCGGACGCGCCCGTTGGCCTCCCACGCCCGTTCCGACTTGCCGTAGCCGTTGAACAGGCGCACGCCCCAGAACGAGGTCACGAAGTCGTCGGGCAGGTCTTCGCCCGCGCCGAGCACGAACGTGAGCCGCTCGCCGATGCCGGAGCCGTCCACGCCCTCGACCCAGGCTGTGTCCGGGTCGCCATCCTCGGCCTGGCTCACGTCGTAGCGGTTGCGTCCCTGCGGTGCGAGCGTCGAAGACGCCTCCGTCTGCCAGCCGAACGCACACAGCAGGCTGCATCCGTTGAAGGCCCCTTCCCACGCGTCGGCATAGTCGAGGTCCTCCATGTCATGGTCGCCAATCTCCAGCAGCGTCGTGAGCGCGACGGTCGTGTCGGGCACGCTGACCGATGCCTGATCCGCCGATGCCTGATCCGCCGATGCCCGATCCGCCGATGCTGGAGCCGCCGACGATTTGGGCGCGGTCAGCAGCACCACGGCTACCGCGATCAGGAAGACGAGGAGCGCAAAAACCAGGACAAGACGACGCACAGCAATCGGGCGGTGAGGAGGCAGGACGGACGCATTCTATAGCGCGCAAGCAGTGGGCGAAAGGGTCACCGCGCCCGGCGTTTCGCTCGCTGCTGCCGCTGCTTGACGTCGCTCGGGACGCCGGGCGACACGCACGGGTGGCCGTCCACGAAGAAGCGATACGGCAGGTCGATGCCCCGCGTGAGGCCGATCCGTGAAGACGTGGCGACGGCGTCGTCCGCGACGGGCGTGCCCGGCTCGAAGCAGAGCGGCCGGCGCGTGAGGTCGGTGCCGTGGAACGCGGGATCGTCCACGCCGAGCGCCTGCGTGAGCTTGCCGGGCCCGTTGGCGAGGTCACGGCTGCGGCGCACCGAGGCGGGGCGGCGGGCGCGCATCGCCTCGATGCCGTCGACGGGCTCCAGCGCGCGGATCAGCACCGCGCCGGGCACGCCCTCGGGCTCGGTGACCACGTTGAGGAGCCAGTTCGTGTAGTAGATGAGGTAGACGTAGGCCGTCCCCGGCGGAGCGAAGAGGTCAGCGGCGCGACCCTCGGGGCGCACGACGCCGTCGGGCCCGAACGTCGCCTTCCAGCCGTGGAGCGCGGGGTCGTCGCGGAGATACGCCTCCGTCTCCACGATCCGTCCGGCGATGCGGGGGCCGTTCTCGGGCATGTGGACGAGGAGCCGCCCGAGGAGGTCGCGCGCCACGTCGAGCGTCGGGCGGGCGAAGAATGCCGCGTCGAGCGGCGTGGCAGGTGGGGGTGCGAAGAGGTTCGCCATTGAGCGCGTTGGGGGCAGGCAGCATGGCCTGCTGATTTCTTAACAGCGCGGCAACTCTCGGGGGGAGCGTCCGTAGGGCGTCAACGTCGTCCGGCTCCGCGCCGGTCCCCGCTCATCGTCCCCGCCCAGTCCCATGCGCCTGTTCATACCCCCCGCGCTGCTCGCGTTTGCCCTCCTCGCCCTCGCCCTTCCCGCTCGTGCTCAAGACGGCACGGTCATGCTCGACGAGACCTTCACCGTCCGTGCAGGCGGCAGCCTCGTCGTGGATCTCTCGTCCGAAGACGTGATCGTCGAGGCCACGGACGGCTCCGAGGCGCAGGTGACGATCTACGGGCGTGGGCGCGACGTCGAGGAGGTCTTCGAGCGCAAGCGCTACAGCGCTGTCCAGCAAGGCCGCCGCCTCATCGTGCGCAGCGACCCCGAGCGCCGCAGCGGCTGGAACTGGGGCAACCGCCAGGCTTCGTTCACGGTCGTGATCCGTGTCCCCGTCGAGACCAGCGGCAGCTTCGACATGTCGTCGGGCGACCTCCGCGTGGACGAGCTGCGCGGCGACCGCTTCATAGCCGACATGTCCTCGGGCGATGTCACCCTCGGCACCATCATCGCCGACGAGATCATCGTGGACACGTCCTCAGGCGACCTCGAAGCCGACCGCCTGGAAGCCGACCGCATCGTGTTCGACTGCTCCTCGGGCGACTACGAGGTCCGCACGGTCATCGCGCAAACGCTCGGCTTCGACGCCTCCTCGGGCGACCTCGAGATCGACGACGCCGACATCGGCGAGTTTATCGGCGACACGTCGTCAGGCGACATGGAAGTCGCGGGCATCCTCGGCCAGGCGAGCGTGGATATGTCGTCCGGCTCCGCCGACCTCGGCATCGTGAAGGGGCTGCTGGTGGCCGACGCCTCCTCGGGCGACGTCCGGGCGCGCCTCGACCTGAGCAGCGAGGTCGCCGTCGAGACGACGAGCGGCAGCATCACGCTCGTCGCCCCGGCGGGCATGAACGCCGACGTGCGCTTCGAGGGCGGCCGCATCCGCATGGCCGAGGCGTTCGCGTTCTCCGGCGAGATCAAGCGCGACGAGGCGCGCGGGCGCCTCGGCAGCGGCGGCAACAGCCTCCGGGCGTCCACGTCGAACGGCTCGATCACGCTGCGCGCCGACTGAGACGCCGACTGGTACCGACATGACCGCAGCGGTGCGGAGGGCTACGCGCCTTCCGCACCGCTTTTTTTGTGCGCCTCCGGGTCTAGGAATTTGGAAGCGGTTCCTTCATCGTCTCTTGGCAGCCTGCCTGCAACCCGCTGGACGATGTGACGTAGGGGTGCAGCATGTGACCAGTCGGTCACCTTTCATACTGGTCGTCCACATAGGCGTTACATACGCCACCTGAGCGGCCTCCGCCTCCCACAGGCATGCACCTCGCCCCGCCCGCTTCTCTTCGCTCCGACCAGAGCCTCTCCCGCCGCGAACGCGAGCGCCTCGCCCGCCGCGCGGCCATGCTCGACGCCGCCCGCACCCTCTTCGCCGAGAAAGGCTACGACAGCACCACCCTCGACGAGGTCGCTGAGCGTGCCGAGTTCGGCAAGGGCACCCTCTACAACTACTTCCCCGGTGGCAAAGAAGAAATCCTCTTCGCCGTCTTCCATGACCTCTACGACGGACTCACCGCGCTCCTCACCGAGCATCTCGCCGACACCGACAGCCAGCCCGTCCGCGAGGTGTACCGCGGTCTCATCGCGCGGCTGATCCAGCACTTCACGCTCAACCAGGCCGCGTTCTTCCTCCTCATCAAGGAGGTGCAGCGCATGATGATCGAGGGCGAGGGCGCCAAGGTGGTGCGGCTCATGGGCCGCCGCGACGAGATTCTCGCCATCATGGCTGGGCCGCTCGAAGCCGCGATGGACGCCGGTACGCTCCGGCGCCTCCCCGTCGAGCCCGTCGTCCACACCATCATGGGCAACGTCAAGGGCATGCTGATGTACCTCACCCCGCCGCCCGGCTGCGAGCCCCCCGCAGAAGCGCCCTGGCAGTCCGTCGACGAGGTGGCCGACTTCCTCACGACCGTCCTCTTCGACGGAATGTGCACCGCCCCAGAGGGGTCTATCTAGACCCGGCCCAGACACTTTTCGCACACACGACACGGGGCTGACACCAACACGACCGATGTTGCCTGCAGCCCCTCCGCCTACCTCTCGCTCCCGCCGTTCTCGGATGCGTCCTCTTCCGATGTCCCGCCTTCTCCTCGCCACCCTGGTGGCCTCCCTGGCTGCAGTGGCGTCTGCGCTCGCCGCGCACGCCCAGCAAGCCGCAACGCCCGTCACGATCTCGCTCGACGAGGCGATGCAGATCGCCGCCCAGCGTAGCTACGTCCTCCAGACCTCCGCGCTCGACGTCGAGAACGCCGACGCGCAGGTGAGCGAGGCCTGGGGCCAGCTCTTCCCGCAGGTCGACGCCTCGGCTAGCTACACGCGCAACCTCAAGCAGGCGAACCCCTTCGCAGGCTCCTCGGCAGGCGACATCTTCGGCGGGCTTGGGGCCATCGACTGGCTCGCGTTCAACGAGGGCGCGCGCACGGACGACGACCCCAACACGGAGCCCATCGCGCTCGGCGAGTTCTTCGACCGCCAGCAGCAGGGCCTCGACGACGCCGGGATCGTGGTTGATGAGGATGCCAACCCGTTCGCGGTGGACAACCAGTTCCAGGGCGCGATCACGGTCACGCAGACGCTCTACAGCGGCAGTGCCTTCGCGGCCGTGCGCGGCGCGCAGAGCCTGAAGGACTTCAACCAGGCCGCCTACGAGACGCAACTTCAGGACGTGCTCCACCAGACGCGCGAGGCGTTCTACGGCGCGCTCCTCGCCCAGCAGCAGGTCGAGGTGCTCGTGGCGAGCGTCGCGCGCACGGCCGAGACCGTCGAGGAGACGGAGCGGCGCGTGGCGCAAGGCGTGATGCCGAAGTTCGAGCGCCTCACGGCGGAGGTCGAGCTCGCGAACCTGGAGACGCAGCTCATCCAGGCCGAGTCGCAGGCCGCGTTCGCCTCGGACAACCTGCTGCTCACGCTCGGGCTACCCGTGGAGGAGGACATCCGGCTGCGCGGCGCGCTCGACCTGCCGGGCGACGCGCTCTTCCAGTCGGTCGCGCTCGCCGACGCCGTCGAGACGGCGATGGAGCGGCGGCCCGACCTCGACCAGGCGCGCCTCGGCGTCCGGCTCCGGCAGGTGGACAAGGGCATCACCCGCTCGCAGTACTTCCCCACGGTCGAGGCCAACGCCACGTTCGCCTACGTGGGCAACGTCCCCGACAACCGCGACTTCACCACGCAGCCGGACCAGAGCGACCCGTTCCTGTTCGAGTCCGGCACGGAGGAGTTCTTCTCGGACGCCTACTGGCAGCCGAACGTGGCCGTGGGCCTGAGCCTGCGGTGGAACCTCTTCAACGGCCTGCAGACGACGCGCCGGATGCAGCAGCGCCAGATCGCCATCGACCAGGCCGAGATCGCGCTCGCGCAGGCGACGCAGGGTGCCCGCCTCGAAGTGGCGCAGGCGCTCCGCGACCTCCGCTCGGCGCAGCAGCGCATCGCCGCGCAGGACCAGAACGTGCAGCGCGCCGAGACGGCCTACACGTTTGCCGAGGCGCGTCTTGCGAATGGCGTCGCCACGCCGCTGCAGGTTCGCGACGCCTCGAACGCGCTCGACCAGTCGCGCCTGGCCTACCTCCAGGCCGTCCACGACCTCCTCATTGCGCGTTCCACCCTCGAACGCGCCACCGGCACCCTCCGCCTCGACGGCGACGCCGACCCCGCCTCCGAGTTCACCATGCGGTGAGTGTGACTGTGCTGCTGTATCGCCGTGCTGCCGTGCGCAGCCCGACGTTGCAGCACACGTTCACTGACACCGCCCACGGCACAACGGCTTTACTGCACAACGGCAACACTCTTGATAGCCATGACCGCCCCCGCCCGCTTCTCTCTGTTTTCTGGCCTCGCACTGCTCGTGCTCGCGATTGTGCTGGCCGTGTTCTTCACCGGCTGCGCGCCTCCGGGCGAAGGCGACAGTGCCGACGCCGATAGCACGGCCGTCGTCGCGGTCCCGGCCACGCCCGTCGAGGTGGTGACCATCGACGCCGAGCGCTTCGAGGACACCATCGAGCTCACCGGTACCGTTGAGGCCCCGGACGATGCGACGCTGTCGGCGGAATCGTCGGGGCGGCTCACGTTCGTCGCCGAGGAGGGCACGTATGTGCGCTCGGGCGGCACGGTGGCGCGGATCGACCCGGCGCTGCCGCGTGCGGCGCTGAGCCAGGCTGAGGCCAGCCGCGACGTCGCTGCCGCCCAACTCGAGTTGGCGCAGGACCAGTTCGACCGCCAGGAGCCGCTCTTTGCCGACTCGATCATCTCGGCGCTGGAGTTCCAGAGCGTCCGCACGCAGCTCGCGCAAGCGCGGGCGCAGGTCGCCCAGGCCGATGCGGCAGTGGAGCAGGCGCAGGAGGCGCTCAACAACACCGTCGTGACAGCTCCGTTCGGTGGGACCGTCGAGCAGCACTTCGCCGACCGGGGCGAGATGGTCGCGCCCGGCATGCAGGTAGCGCGCGTCGTCGCCACGCAGCGCGTCGAGATCACGGCGGGCGTGCCGGAGCGCTACGCCAACGACATCCGACGCGGTACCTCCGTCCGTATCACGCCGACAGCCTACGGCCTGGAGGATATGCGCGGCTCGGTGTCGTTCGTAGGTAGCGCCATCAACCCGCAGAACCGGACGTTCCCCGTCGAGGTCGAGATCGACAACCGCAACGGCACGCTCAAGCCCGCGATGGTGGCGAAGCTCTTCGTGACGCGCTCGGTGCTCGACAACGTGCTCGCGGTGCCGCTCGCCGCCATCGTGCGCGACGAGGTCGGGGCGAGCGTCTACGTGGCCATCCCCGAGGCCGAACCGCAGGGTGGCGAGCGCCTCTACACCGCCGAGCGCCGCCGCGTTGCCCTCGGTCCGCAGGCACAGGGGCGCGTCGTCGTCAACGACGGCCTCCAGCCCGGCGACCGCGTCGTCGTCTCCGGCCAGACCCAGATCGCCACCGGCGACCGCGTGCGCGTCGTCGGCCGGGACGATCAGTCCCTGACGGCAGCCCTACGCTAGTTTCTTCCACCTCGCCTTCCTGAGCGGTCATTTCCGCGCGGTCATTTGTCATTGGTCCCTTGTCCCTGGTGAAGAGGTGACACACCGTTTCCACCAAGGACAAAGGACAAAGGACCAACAACCAATCCCATGACCATCACCAACCTCGCCATCGGGAACCGCATCGCCGTGATCGTGCTCACGCTGGTGCTCGTGATCGGCGGCCTGATCGCCTACGTCTCCATCCCGAAGGAGGCCGAGCCCGAGATCGAGTTCGCCACCATCGTCGTGACGACGATCTACCCCGGCGCGAGCCCCGACGACATCGAGTCGATCATCACGCAGGAGATCGAGCGCGAGGTCGTCTCGGTGGACGGCATCGACGACCTGCGGAGCATCTCCTCGGAGAGCGTCTCGACGGTCGTGATCGAGTTCACGCCGGACGTGGACGTGGACGACGCCGAGCTCGACGTGCGCGAGGCGGTGGACCGCGCCAAGGTCGAGTTCCCGGCCGAGGTCGAGGAGCCCATCGTCTCCGAGATCGACACGAGCGAGTTCCCGGTCATCACGATCAACCTCGCCGCGGACTACTCGCTGGCGCAGTTGCGCGACGTGGCCGAAGACCTCCAGGACGAGGTCGAGTCGGTGGGCGGCGTGCTCGAAGTGGACCTCATCGGCGGGCTCACCCGCGAGGTGCAGGTCAACGTCGACTTGGCCGCGCTCCAGGGCTACAACCTCACCTTCGGCGACGTCATCGAGACGGTCCAGCGCGAAAACATCAACATCCCCGGCGGTTCCGTCGATGTGGACCGGCTCAACTACCTCGTCCGCGTCAACGGCGACCTGGAGGCGCCCGAGCAGATCGAAGACCTCGTCATCGACGCACCGGGCGGGCGTCCGATCTACGTCCGAGACGTGGCTGAGGCCAAGCTGGGCTTCCAGGACCGCGAGTCCTACGCCCGCCTCAAGGTGCTCCGCACGGAGGTCGAGGACGGCGAGTACCTCCTCAATCCGGACCCGGTCAACCTCAACGTGATCTCGCTGAGCGTCAAGAAGCGGCCCGGCACCAACATCATCGAGGTCGTCGACCGCGTGCGCACGACCGTCGGCGAGTTCCCGCTGCCGGGCGGCACCGAGGTGACCTTCACCGGCGACTCGTCCGAGAACGTCGAGACGCTCGTGAGTGACCTCGAAAACAACATCATCTCGGGGCTCATCTTTGTGGTGATGGTGCTGCTGTTCTTCCTCGGCGTCCGTAACGCGACGCTGGTAGGCCTCGCCATCCCGTTCTCGATGTTCTTGAGCTTCGTCATCTTCGCGGTGATGGGGCAGACGCTCAACTTCATCATCCTGTTCAGCCTCATCATCGCGCTCGGCATGATGGTGGACAACGCGGTGGTGATCATCGAGAACATCTACCGCTACCGGGAGATGGGCTACGACCGCTGGGAGGCGGCGCGCCTCGGCACCGGCGAGGTCGGCATGGCCGTCGCGGCGTCCACGGCGACGACCGTCGCGGCGTTCGCGCCGATGCTGCTCTGGCCGGGCATCATCGGGCGCTTCATGAGCTACATGCCGCTCACGCTCATCGTCGTCCTCTCGTCGAGCCTCTTCGTGGCGCTCGTCATCAACCCGGTCGTGACGGGCTACTTCATGCGCCTCGACGGCGAGGAGCGCCCGGCGCGTAGCCGCCAGTTTAAGCTCGGCGCAGCGGCCGTGATCGCCTTCTTTGGCCTCGTGGTGGCGCTCGCCAACTGGAAGACCTTTGTCTTCCTCGCGGTCACGATTCCGGTGCTCTACTACCTGCACAAGTACCTCCTCGGCCCGTTCTCGCAGCGGTTCCAGACGCAGACCGTCCCGCGCATCACGACGCGCTACCGGGCCTTCCTCGGCTGGATGCTGGAGCGCGACTACGCGGCCAAGCGTGCGATGCTGCGCAACACGTTCGCGCTCGGCAGCTTCACGCTCGGCTTCCTGCTGCTCATCGGCGGGGCGCTGGTCGGCGGCGTCAGCCAGCCCGCTTCGATGCTGCTCTTCGTGCCGGGTATGGCGCTTCTCGTCATCGGCATCCTCGGGATCGTCGTCCATGCCATCGAGACGATCATGCTCGGGCGGATCGGGTCGGTCAAGGCCGGGCTCGTCTTCGGCGCGATCATCGGTACGCTGTGCGGCTTCCTCTGGGCCGGTGGACGGATTGAGGACCCGCTCATCATCTTCGAGCTGATGACGCTCCCAGCGGTCATCGTGGTCTTTGGGCTGCTCGGTGCGCTCGTGCTCGGGCAGCGCACGCGCCTGCTGCTCACCGACAACCGGGCCCGGCTGCTCACGGCCACGCTCGCCGCCCTCGTCGCCATCATGGGGCTCTTCGTGCTCGCGCCGACCGGCACGGAGTTCTTCCCCGACAGCGATCCCAACTTCATCGAAGTGAACGTCGAGGCCCCGCTCGGGACCAACATCGAGGCGTCGAACGCCATCGCGCAGGAGACCTACGACCGCATCCAGGGCGTGCTCGCCGAGAACGACGCCAGCGAGGAGAACGTCAAGACGATCCTCACCCGCGTCGGCATCGGTGGCGACGTGCTCTTCGGCGGCGGCTCGGCCAGCCCTGAGAACAGCGCCATCACGATGACGATGAAGGACTTTGCCGACCGCGCCGAGTCGAGCACGTTCACGCTGCGTAAGATCCGCGAGCAGCTCAGCGGCATCCCCGGCACGACGTTCGAGGTCGTCAAGGACGAGAACGGTCCGCCGACGGGCAAGCCGGTCAACATCGAGGTGGCGGGCGAGGACTTCGACCAGATCGTGGCGGTCTCGCAGGCGATCAAGCAGCGCCTCGTGCGCGGCGCGACCGAGCCCGACCCTGAGACCGGCACGCCGCCGCTCGACGGCCTCGTCGACATCGCCGACGACCTCGACACGGGCCGCCCGCAGTTCCAGGTCGATATCGACCGCGAGCGCGCCGGGCAGTTCGGCCTCTCGACGCGCCAGATCTCGCAGACCATCCAGGCCGCGATCAACGGCTTCGAGTCGAGCACCTTCCGCGCGGGCGAGGATGAGTACGACATCGTCGTTCGCCTGCGCGAGGAGGACCGGGAGAGCCTGGAGACGCTCCGGAGCCTCACGATCCTCTACGAGGGCCAGCAGATCCCGCTGCTCGCCGTCGCCGACATCAGCGTGGGCACGGGCCTCGGCAACATCACCCGGCTCGACCAGGAGCGCGTGGTCACGGTCGATGGCAACGCCGCCGAGGGCGTCAACGGCAATGCGCTCCTCGCCACCGTGCAGGGCTACCTCGCCGACTACATCGACAACGAGGTGCCGCCCGGCGTGACGATCCGCTATACAGGCGAGAGCGAGGACCAAGCCGAGAGCTTCGGCTTCCTCACGACGGCGCTGCTGATCGGCCTCGCGCTCATCACGCTGATCCTGCTCCTGCAGTTCAACTCGGTCGGCAACACGCTCATCATCATGATCGCGACGGGCCTCTCGCTCATCGGCGTGATGCTCGGGCTCATCCTCACGCGCACGCCGTTCGGCCTGATGACGTTCATCGGCGTGATCTCGCTCGCGGGCATTGTCGTGAACAACGCGATCGTGCTGATCGACTACATCGAACAGCTCCGGCACAAGCAGGGCAAGGAGAAGCAGGAGGCGGTCATCGAGGGCGGCGCGACGCGTCTGCGCCCGGTGCTCCTCACGGCGATGACGACCGTGATCGGCCTCGTCCCGCTCACGTTCGGCCTGAACATCGATTTCGTGGGCCTCATCACCAACCTCGATCCGGCCTTCCAGTTCGGCTCGGAGAACACGCAGTTCTGGGGGCCGATGGGCACCGCAATCATCTCGGGCCTGACGTTCGCGACGTTCCTCACGCTCGTGATCGTACCGGTGATGTACTCCACGTTCGACTCCATCGCGACGCGCTTCAGCACGTCCTCCGACGAGGCGACGAACACGACGCTGCACACCGACGGCGCGTTCGTCCCGGCTCCGGCGGGCCTCCGCCCGACCGAAGGTGACGGCGCAGGCAATGGCACCGTCGTCCGCCCGACGCCGAGCACGAGCTAGGCGTCAGATCACGCTCGCTTCCAACGGCTCCTCGCTACACCAAGCGAGGAGCCGTTTGCGTTGCGGCAGGTGGTGCGCGTGGTGCGCATGCACGAAGTCGAGCGTGTCCAGCAGCGTGAAGCGCCCCATGATGGGGTGTCGGAACGCCGCCGCGTCGAACCGATCCGGCGGCGCCTCCAGCAGGCAGTCGGCCAGCATGGTGCGGACGCGGGTCCACTCGGCGTCGAGCGTGGCAAAGTCGGGCGTGTCACGAGGCATCACGCCGTCGGCGGCAGGCGGGGCGGGGATGCGGACTGGCAACGCCAGAACGCAGCGGATCGCCCCGAAGCGAAGCGGTGCCGTCACCCCAGCTGATCGGGGAGGTGCTGCGAAGGCGGCCGTGATTCCGTCGAGGGCCTGCGTGTCGATCAGGAGGAGGTGGTGCACGAGTTCGTTGAGCGACCACGCCCGCGCCGACGGCTTGCGGGCGCGCTCTCCTTCCGTGAGCGTACGGATCGGCGCAAGGAAGGCGTCGCGCTGAGCCTCCAGCGCCTCGAAGCGAGTGCGAAGTGGGGCATGCATGACGCTAAGCGGACAGCGCTGGCGGGCGCAGTGATGAGGAAGACTCGATGTAGGCTTCCGTGCCGCCGTGCCACACGGCGAGCGTGCAGGCGAGCAGGGCGAGGTTCTTCAGGATCGGGCTGAAGGGCAAGAGCAGCACCGTCGGGTCCGTGGCGACGACCGTCGTCGTGATGACGACCAGCGCG
>JBCDFO010000068.1:0-15738 GCA_039177895.1 Bacteroidota bacterium | reverse complement strand
GTAGATGAAAAAGCCTCCGATGAAGAGCGCCCCGGTCCCCACGCCCAGCGCGATGAGCCCGAGTTCGAAGGCCAAACCTGCTTTCGCTCCCGCCTCATCGCCGAGCACGAACACGAGCGCCACGAGTGCAGCGACGCCGTAGTTCACCGTCAGCAGCACCATCCGGTCGAGGTCGCGGCGTTCGGCGACCTTGAAGATGGTCGCGATCGAGAGGCTGCACGCGATGGCGAGGGCGAGGGAGAGCATCCGGCCTACTCAACCCCCGTGTAGTACCGCAGCCGTGCCGGGTCGAGCGTCACGTCGAGGAGCGGGATGTCGCCGGGGAGCTGCGGAATGGGGCGCACCGTCCCGGTCGTATCGCGCGCGATCTCGGCGTAGGGAACGAACGCGTAGAAGTCGTCGGTCGTCCGCGCGCGCTCGAAGAGCGTCTCGTCCACCGGCACGCGGTAGGTGGCTGTGACGCGGCCGGGCAGCAGGCGCACCGACCGCACGCCAGGCGGGATGCCACTCACGCGCACGTCTAGCGAGCGCGTCGCCTCGGTGAAGCGCGCCACCCGCACCATCAGCTGCGTCACGGTGAGGTCGGCCTCCACGAGCCCGCGCAGCGTGTCTGCGAGCGAAACCATCGTCGCGAACGACTGATCAACGTCCTCGTACTCCACCAGCCGCGTCGGGACGTAGTCGAGGTCGCGGAGCACCGAGCGCGCGCCGACCACGCGGACGGAGTCGGGCTGGAGGCGCGGCGCGTCGAGGAACTCGTAGTCGGCGTCGAGTTCGACGGTGCCGCGCAAGCGGATAGGCAGCCGCCGCTCGACTTCCTCGTCGAGCGCAAGCGCGAGCGTCATCGGTGCGATGCCCTGCACTCGGACGCCGGTCGGTAGCACCCCGGTTTCGTTGGCGGCGCTGAGGAGGTTGACACGCTCCTCCTCCACGTCCAGCGCGAGCACCGGCGGGTTGCGGCTGAGCGCGAGGAGGTCCCACCCTCGGCCCTGCACGGTCACGCGGGCGGGGGAATTCGGCGGCACGCGGAGCGCCTGGCCCTCGGGGAGTTGCCGCACCGCCACCGGCATGTCGATGGTGAGCGCGTAGTCCTCGTCCATGCTCACGCTGAACCACAGCACAAAGGCCACGAGGAGCGAGAAGAGCACCGCCAGCGTGCGACGCCGAGCATCAGGGCGCTCGGACTCGCGGGGCAGGATGTTGGCCGCGAGGTCGCGGAGTCGGTCTACGGAATCGGAGAGAGCCACGGGCGGGGAGACGGTTCGAGCAGCAACTTACGCTCCTGCCCCGAGCCCCGTTGCCCCGTCTTGGAAACTGTTTGGTAAGGGAGGATCAGGGCGTAAGCAGCCTGCCCCGCCCTGCGGGGAGCGAGACGGCCGCCCTCAAGGCGCGTGAAGCAGGCGATGCGCCCGCATCGGCGATGCAGCGCAACGCAGAAGGCGGTCCGTCGCGGCCGCTTGCAGCCCATCAGTGCTCTTGCCAAACAGTTTCTTACGGCTCGGCCCCCTACCGCGCGACCGACAGCCGCTGCGTTGCCGTGGCGTCTCCTGCTGAGAGCCGCGCGAGGTAGAGCCCGTTCGCCACCCGCGCCCCGCTCGCGTCGCGCCCGTCCCACACGACGGCATGCGCGCCGGGCGTCTGAGGCTTGTCCACGAGGACGTGGACCCGGCGGCCCAGCACGTCGAACACGTCCAGGCGCACGTGCTCCGCGCTGGGCAGCGTGTAGGTCAGGCGGGTGGTCGCGGCAAACGGATTCGGGAACGCCGGGGCGAGCGCAAAGGCCTCGGGCGCCGTCTCTGTCTCTGTGGCCACCGGGTTGGCAGGCGCGACCTGGACTTCCTGTGTCTCACCTGTCGCGACGAACTCGGTCGTCCAGAGCCACGGCATCGTCGGCGGGCCCGCCTCTTTGCGGAAGTGCAGGCTACTCTCGCTCACGACCGTCCCCGCCTCGAAGTCGCCGAGGTAGGCTGTGCCGAGGTAGGTCCCTGGCGGTGCATCGGCTGCGATGCGCGCCCGCAGCGGCTCGTCCACGCGCGCGCCCGGCTCGAGCGTGACCTCGACCGGACCCACGACGGGACCGAAGCGCGAGCCGTCGGGACGGAAGGCATACGCCCACAGGTCGAGCGTCTGCGGCTCGTCGGTAAAGTTGATGCCACGCAGCGTGTAGGAGAGCCTGCCGCCGTCGGCAGGAATGCGCGTCGGACTGGTTGGCACCGCCGCGACGGACACGGGCGCGGCGCTCTCGGTGACGGTGAGGCGCTGGTTAACCTCGACCTCCTTCAGCACCTGCACCTGCCCGCTCGGCCAGCGGACTTCCAGATCAACCTGCTCCGCCTCCGCGAGCCCGAAGTGCGCGAGGGTAGCGCTGTTGCCGCGACGCCCATGCTTAGCAAGCACAGGCCGTACACGGCGCTCCCATCCCTCTTCGAAGGACGTGGCGAAGACCTGCGCTCCGAGCCCTTGAGCATTCGAGGCCCTGCCCGCTAATCGAACGTTGAGCCAGGCGTTGTCCGAGGGCACAGCCGTGAATACCTCGTCTTCTTGGTCTGCGTCGAACCCACCGCGCAGGACGAGCGCGTCAACCCGTCCGTCCGCCTCTAGATCGGTGACGGCTATCGCTGTATTGATCCCACTACGTCCGAAAGAAACCGCCGTAAACGTGCCCTGATCGTTTAGGAGAACCTGCCCCGCACTTCCATTGCGCACTTGAATGAGATCGAGGTCTCCATCTAGGTCGAGATCTACCCATGCGGCCCCAGCCGTGGCAGAGGACTCCGCTTGAAACACAAGCGTCTGAACGAGACGCCCCGCGTCGTTGCGATACAGTATATCCTCTTGTTGCCCGTAGAGGTAGAGGTCTAGATCGCCATCCCCGTCCCAGTCACCCCAGGTAGGCGAGATACCGCCGCGCTGCTGCTCGACAGCCGCATTCGTTCTTCGCACCAGCGTGCCTCCCTCGTTCACGTAGAGGCGATTGGTTTCCAGTGCTGTGACCAGCAGATCGAGGTCGAGATCACCGTCGATGTCCACAAGCGAGAGGCCTGTGCTGTTGAGCGAATCAGGCGTGAACACACTGGTAGGAGCCGCTTCAAAGGTGCCCTGTCCAGCGTTGTAGAGCAACACATCTGCAGCCCCACTGCGGCGCGCCACCACGAGGTCGATGAATCCGTCGCCGTTGAGATCGCCCGCATCGATATCGCGGGTGTCAGGCGTCTCGGCACCCGCAACGTACCTCGGTGTCCTCTCGATGGCCCCTCCTCGGTTCAGCAGCACCCCAATCTGATCGGACAGACTTGCAACGACGAGATCCGGATAGCCGTCATTTTCCAGATCGATGCAGAGCGTCGTCGCGGCGTTGGCAAACCCATCGAAACGAGTACGCTCGGGGAAGCTGCCGCTCTCGTTATCAGCAACGCGCACGTACCCGTCAGGATGCGTGGTAACCACGTCCAGATCGCCATCCGCGTCGAGGTCTTCCCAACAGGCTCCTGTCGTCCCTTCGGACAGACCGGTAATCCCAGGAAGCGCTCGGCTCTCTAGGAGTTGGGCTCTAGCATCAGCCACGCAGAGGACGAGAAGGGCACCAAGCAGTAGACAACGCATCTGATCGGGATAGATTGAAGAGGGTGGCAGTAGGGCCTCGTTGACTCGTGAAGGCCGAGTCGATACTCGAGAAAAATACCTTACGCCCCCTCGCTCATACAAAAGGCTTTCCTGTCCGCTTTTCGTTCCAGTAGCGCCACTTGTTTAGAAGACGATGCGCTCCGTACGCGATCACCTGCACGCCCATGCTGAGGAGTACACCTGGTGCCCAGCCTCCCTGCTCCTTTTCGTACTCTAGTCGTTCGAGCGCATCCCCAGCACCGAGCTCGACCAGCTTTCGATCTGCAGGCGGCAAGTTCGAGCGCCAGGCGAAGATGCGGCTCGGATCGAGCTCTGCGCTCGCATTCACTTTCCAGGGCTCCGTGTCCGCATCAAACGTCGAGGGGGTAGCCCCGGCGGACACCATGGCGGGTTCGTACGTCACGCCTAGCCAGGCGCACAGATCGCTGAGCATTGCCTCCGGCGCTTCGAGGAGCGCCTCGTAGCGAATCCATCGGTACCGTTCGCCTAGCGTGCGCTCAAGTTCGCGCTGGATGCGAGCATAGTGCTTCCAGCGCCGCCCGTGCTGCAGAGCGGGCTCCCGGTTCCACGGTACCCGCCGCAGCGATGCACTCACCGCACGCGGGTCTCGAACGATGGTGAGTAGCCGGGCTGTTGGATAAGCCGCAGCAATCCGGAAGGCGTGCTCGTGATGGGCTGGCGTCTTCTCGACCAACCACGCCAGGTCGTCGCCGTCACCTTTTCCCACAGCCTCGAGCGAGGCACGCAGTCCGCCCTCGAATGTGCTGCGCGGCGTATGTCCAATCAGGTCCGCTCCCTCAAGCGTATGGACCGTTGCTCGCGCTATCGACCCATCCAGACAGCGAGCCACTTGCCGTGCTCTCATCTCGCCCAGGGAGGCATCGAGTTCCCCGGTCGGATAGCACTGGCTAAAAAAGTGCGTTTCCGGTGTCGCGTGCATGCGGCTGTGTCGGCCCAGCATGGTGCTCAGAAGCGTCGTTCCCGAACGCGGCATGCCAGTCACGAAGAGCAACGGGACACGCATCACAACGAGTGGACCGGTGGACGAAGTGTGCGGTAGAAGGCCACGGTCTGAGCTGCGATCTCGCCCCAGCCGAGTCCGTCGAGGGGGGCCCGCGACGAGCGCGACCTCTGCTGTGCCCAGGCAATGGCATCGCTGAGCACCTCGGGTGTGAACGGCCCCTCGTATACCTGTACCCAGTCAAGCCCGACCTGGGTGCGGAGCTCTTGCATCGACCCGAGAGCGGGCACCGTCACCGGACGATCGCACGAAAGCGCATAGAGCGCGCTCCCAGAGTTGGCGATGGCCTGGTAGGGGAGCACCACGACATCACTCGCGGCGACGACATGCGCGAGTTGCTCGTCGGACTGGTAGCCCAGCCACAGATGCACGCGAGGGTCGGCCCTTGCCAGCGAACGGACCTCGGCCTCAAGGGTATCCTCGTTCACGGCCCCAGCGATCAGGAGTCGCGCCTGTTGGTCTGGCATGGCTGCAAACGCACGCAGCAACTTCGGAACGTTCTTGTACGCACGGATGGCTCCGATGTGTGCTACGACGGGCCCCACATCGCCCAACCCGAGGACTCGTCGGGCCTCAGCCTGCACCGGGACCGATCCGATCACGTCGCGGTAGTGGCCATGCGGAATAACACGGCTAGGCACGGAGCGATAGGACGGATGGCACGCTTCGAGTTGGGCGAGCGCGGCTGCGCTTAGGCTAATAACGCCATCGAGGTGCTGCGCGAGCTGTCTCCAGAATGTGTCTGCCTGATCAGGGCTTGCCTCGTCGTGGGCTCCGAGGTTGTGAGCGGTCCAGATCACACGGGTACGACGACGCCGAGCCAGACGCAGAAGGCCCTGAAACGCCGCTCGCCCCAGCCAGGCTCGGATGTCGGCGCCTGAGCGCGCAAGACCCTCCGGCCAGTGCAGGTGCCACACGTCGTAGCGCTGCTGAACGAAGCGAGGCACCGTGAACTCATGTACGTCCACACCGAGGTCGCCCATTGGTGCGTAGAGCAGCCGGTTGTACGGATTGCCGGTCCGGTTTGCAAAGCCAGGCCAGGCAGCAACCGATAGCCGATCAGCGGCACGCATGGGCTCAGTGGCAGGGGAGGGCGTCCAGGACAGCTGCAAGTCGCCCGGTTTGCGCTTCGCGCGAGAAGGGGGCGACGGCCTCCGTATCCGCTCCCGAGCGCGGCGTTCCCGCCGCCCAGCCGTCGTAGTGCCCGCGGATCGTAGCCGCCAGCCCCGCTGTGTCCGTGCGTGCGTGCAGGACGCCGCCCCCAGTGTCGCGCAGCATCGCAGCAGCATCGCCGTGGGCGGGGCCGAGCGCGACGACGGGACGCCCCGCCGCGAGATACTCGTAAAGCTTGCCCGTGATCATGCCCGCGTCGAGCACGAACGGCTCGATGGTGAGCAGGAGCGCCGTCGCCGACCGCATCGCTGCGATGGCCGCGTCGTGCGGGACGTACGGCTCGATCTCAGTCACCTCATAAAGCCCGCGTGCCTGCAGGCTCGCCCGGACCTCGCCAGCGACGCTCCCGACGAGACGCACGCGCAGTTTTGGAATTGCCTCATCGCTGCGGAGGTCGGCGAGCGCGTCCCACAGCGCGACGGGGTCGCGGGTCGCGTAGAGGCTCCCGACGTGCGTGAGCGTGAACACGTCGGCGTCGGCACTGGCTGGACCGAGCTCTTCGAAGTCCTCCGCGTCGTAACCGTTGTGGACGACCGCCACGTCGGCGGCGGGTCGCCCGGCCTGGTCGGCGAGGTGCTGCTGCCACGTCGGGCTGACGGTGACGAGCCGCGTCGCCTCGCGGAGCACGGAGCGCTCGATGCGCGCGTCGAAGGCAGCAGCGGCGGCGGTCATCGGGAGCACATCGGCGAGGGCGTGGCGGGCCCACGGGTCGCGGAAGTCGGCCACCCACGGGAGGCCCGTCTTGCGGTGCAGCACCCGCCCGATGAGATGCGCTGAGTGCGGCGGCCCCGACGTGAGCACGGCGTCGAACGGCTGCCCCGCCTGCTCCGCGTCGCGAAGAAGCCGACGGGCCGCGCGCGTGGCATACGGCACCCAGCCGACGCGCGCGTCGGGCACGAAGACGTTCGCCCGCGCGAACCGCGCCAGCCGCTCCACCAGCGACGGGGCCTGGTCCACGGCCCCAACCGTCACGACCTCAGCCTTGGCCCGCCCCGTTGCCTTCGCGTAGACGCCGAACGGGTCGAGCGCCTTCGTGCGGTGTACGGCTACGTTCGTCGGGATGTCCGTCGCGAGGCTCGGGTCGAGGCTTGGATACGCCCCGGCCTCGACGGTGAGCACCGTAGGCTGCCAGCCACGCGCCGGGAGGTACTTCACAAACTTGAGCAGCCGCTGCACGCCCGGCCCGCCCGACGGCGGGAAGTAGTAGGCCACGACGAGGAGACGACGCATGGGAAGGCGGGAAGTGTAAAGTTAGAAGTGGTAGAGTCTAGCACTCAGTCCACGTCTTGAAGGGATACGGTCTACCCCCACTGCAAACTTCTCACTTCGCACCTCCTCCTTCTAACAGGGCATCGAGGTCGTCCTCGGAGAGTACGGGGATGCCGAGCGCCTTCGCCTTGTCGAGCTTCGAGCCCGCACGCTCGCCCGCGATGAGGAGGTCCGTCTTCGTGGTGACGCTGCTCGTGACTTTCGCGCCGAGGCGCTTGAGTTGCTGCTTCGCCTCGGAGCGGGTGCGTCCTGAGAGCGAACCTGTGAGCACGACCGTCTTGCCAGCAAGCGGCGGCCCCTCTCCGTCCTCCGATGCCTCGACGGGGGCTTCCTCGGGGAGCCGCTCGGTGTTGACGCCGAGGTCGCGCAGCGCGGCGACGAGCGCGACGTTCGGCGCGTGGTCGAACCAGGCCCGCACGGCCTCGGCGATCTCGGGGCCGACGCCGGGGATCGCGGTCATCGTCTCGGTGTCGGCCGCGGCGAGGTCGGCGAGCGAGGCGTACTCCTCCACGAGCGTCTCCGCCACCGTCTCGCCGACGTGGCGGATGCCGAGCCCGAAGAGCAGCCGCCGCAGCGGACGCGCCTTCGAGGCGTCGATACCGGCGAGCAGGTTCTCGACCTTCTTGTCCTTGAAGCCATCCAGCGCAAGCAGGTCGGCCTGCCGGTCTACGAGCCGATACAGGTCATCAAGGTGCCCGACGAGGCCCTCTTCCACGAGTTGGACGGCGACTTTCTCCCCGAGCCCGACGATGTCCATCGCGCCGCGGTGGGCGTAGTGCTGCACGAGCCGCTTGAGCTGCGCTGGGCACGAGGCGTTGACGCAGTACATGTCGGCTTCGCCCTCGACCCGCACGAGCGGCTCGCCGCACGCCGGGCACACCGTGGGCGGTTCATACACCGTCTCGTCGCCCGTCCGCGCGTCCGCGACGGGCCCGACGACCGCCGGGATGACATCACCCGCGCGCTTCACCACGACGAGGTCGCCGATGCGGATGTCGCGGCCCAGGATGTAGTCCGCGTTGTGGAGCGTGGCCTTGGAGACGGTCACGCCGCCGATGCTGACGGGTTCGAGGTTGGCGACGGGCTTGATCGCGCCCGTGCGCCCGACGTTGTGCTCGATGCTAAGCAGACGCGTCGTGGCCTCGCGGGCGGGGAACTTGAACGCGATGGCCCAGCGCGGCGCGTTGGCAACGCTGCCGAGCTTGTCCTGGAGCGCGAGGTCGTCCACCTTCACCACGACGCCGTCGATCTCATAGTCCAAGCCCTGTCCGTTGGGCGGGGCGGGATCATCGCGGCGGGCGGTCCACGCTTCGCAGAAAGCGACGACCTCCTCGATGGTCTCGAACCGACGCGTCTCGGGGCTGACGGGCAGACCTAGGTCCGCGAGCAGGCTGAGCGCCGCGTACTGCGACGCAGGCGGTCCGGCCTCGCCGAAATCCCCCGGGCCGAGGCCGTACGCGAAAAAGCTCAGCGGGCGCTGCGCCGTCACGCTCGGGTCGAGTTGCCGAAGACTCCCGGCGGCCGCGTTGCGCGGGTTGGCAAAGGTCTTCGAGCCCTCGGTAGCCAGCCGTTCGTTGAGCGCATCGAAGTCGCCCGTGCCCATGTAGACCTCGCCGCGCACCTCGATGCGGCGCGGGACAGCGGGCGCAGAAGCCGGGGCGTTGAAGAGGTCCGCTGATGGCACGGCAGGCTCGGGCGCTGCGGGCGTGAGGCGCAGCGGGATTGGGCGGATCGTGCGGACGCCAGCCGTGACGTTCTCCCCGACGGTGCCGTTACCACGCGTCGCTGCGAGCGCGAGGACGCCCTCCTCGTAGGTGAGCGCCATCGCGAGGCCGTCGATCTTGAGCTCAGCGACGAGCGTGGGTGTGGCCGGGTCTTCCTTCGTGCCGATGTCTTCATCGGCGAGCTTGCGCTGGATGCGCTCGTACCACGCCCGCAGTTCGTCCCCGTCGAAGGCGTTGCCGAGCGAGAGCAGCGGCTCCGGGTGGCGCACCTTCTCGAAGCGGTCGAGCGGGTCGCCGCCGACGCGGTGCGTGGGCGAGTCCGGCGCGACGAGGGCCGGAAAGCGCGTTTCGAGCGTGCGGAGCGCGTGGAAGAGGCGGTCGTACTGCGCGTCGGCGATGAGCGGCGCATCGTGCTCGTAGTAGCGCACGGCGTGTCCGCGGATGAGCGGGCGCAGCACCTCCACCTGGGTGCGCGCAGCAGGCTCGTCGAGCGCGTCCAGGTCCACCGTGTCAAGGTGCGCCAGCGCAGCGGTCGTGTCGGCGACGAGTTGTGCTGCGTTCGAGGGGCCGTCCCTCCTGCCTGCTGCCTTCATTCGTCCGTGGATTACCCTTCGTACTGGGCCTGGTGGAGGGAGTCCACGACGGCTTGTGCGCGGGCGCGGGTGAGCCGCTGCACCGCCCCCTCGGCCGGCGTCCACGTCAGCCCGGCGATGCGCAGCCGCGCCTCCGAGTCGATGCGGTACCCGCTCGCGGTCTCGTTGCCCCAGACGATCACCTCGGTCGGGCTCGCGAAGGTCTGCTCGGCCCCCTGCTCCATCCAGTAGGGACGGCGCACATCGGGAGACGCCTGCACGCGGAAGTTCTGGAGTGGTCCGTCCGCTGCGATGACGGTTACGCGGACCGTGTCACCGATCTGCGGCGCGGGCGGCACGACCGGCTGGGCGGCGGCTACGGTGGTGTCGGCGGCGGTCGTGTCAGCCGCGACGGGCTGCGCCACCGGCTCCAGGTCGGGCCCGGGCTGGCGGAAGATGAGGGCGAACACCACCGCGAGCGCAGCGACGGAGAAGACGGCGATGCCGATGATGAGCCCCCACGACCGCTCCGGTGCGGTGAGGCGGGCGGGCGCGCTCCGCCTCGGCAGGTCCGACGGCGGCGGTGCCGCGCGCTCCTTGGGAGCCTCCCTTGCGAGCGCCTCGACGGCAGGCGGCGGCTCGCGCTCGGGCGGCTCTGCAGCGGCCCCCTTCCCTGCGGACACCGGGTTCGGCTTGCTGGGACCCTCACGCTTGGCGGCTCCCTGTTTGGGCGAGGTTGGAGGCGATGCCGCTGGCTTCGACGCGGTGGGTTTTGACGGGGGCCGTGAAGGCGCGGCAGGCTGAGAGGCCGACTCAGTCCCGGCGGTGGGCGGGGCGTCTGCGCCAGTCTCGGGGTCAGTGGCAAGTTCGGTGCGGAGTTCGCCGCGATACGTGCCTGCCCGGGCGGCATCGAAAGCCGCGTTGGTGCGCGGGGCCGAGAGATCGAGCGCCTCGGCGTAGGCCTTGACGAAGGCGCGGAGGTAGACTGCGCTGAAGTCGGGATCGCGCATGAGCGCCCCGTCCTCGAAGCGGCGCACGACGTCGGCCGGCACCCGGGTCGCCCGCTCGATGTCGCCCGGCGTCAGCCCGCGATCCTCGCGAATGGCGCGCAGATCGGCCTCGAAAGAAGAGCCGCCAGGTACCTCGGGCATGGTGGAGATCGGAGTGGTCGGGAGAGCGCTCTAGGATACGCTAGAGGCCCCTTCCAAAGAAAGCTGCCACCCAGGCTGCCGTGGCGCCCCAAGCGAATCGATCTCCACGCGGATCGATCCCACGAAAAACGCCCAGCCCCAAACGAGGGGCCGGGCGGTCGTCGGGATGACAGGATTTGAACCTGCGACCCCCTGCACCCCATGCAGGTGCGCTACCGGGCTGCGCCACATCCCGAACAAGACTGCCTCGCCGTGGGGTTGCTGGATGGCGAACGCAGGACGGGCAAACTACGGTGCCTCGTCGAGGTCCTGCAACAGCTTTACCAGAAAGCCACGCAGCGCCCAGAGCCCCTCCTGGCCGTCCCCGTCTCCCCCTTCGACCGCGTCTCCGTTCATTCGCCCGTTGAGCACCTGCCGCGCGCCCTCCTGCGTGTATTTCGCCTCGTAGAGCAGGTACCGGATGCGCTCCACGAACGCGATGTCGGCCTCGGAGTAGGTCCGGTTGCCCATGTCGTCCTTAGCGGGCTGGAGGCCGTCGAACTCTGTCTCCCAATAGCGCAGCGTGTGCGCCTTGACGCCGGTGCGCTTGGCGACTTCGCCGATGCTGTACGTGGGGGCTTCCTGCGCCATGGGGCTTCCGCTTTAAGGAATTGCAAAATCTAACCGCGCTCGCTTGCGGATTCCAAACACGCCTCAGTGCGGCCTCCGGGCAGACTGCCTGGTTCGGTGTCGCAACACGGTAGGACACCTGCATGGGGTGCAAGGGGTCGGACCTCGCTGTCTCGCACCCCATGCCAGAGCGCGCACGTGTGCGGGAGAGCCTGCGTACGCGGAACGCCGCTCGGCGCGTCCGGTAGATCCCCGCAACCAACGTCTCCGCTCGATGACCGACTACACGCCCATCGCCTGCGGCTTCCACGACCGGCTCGAACACTGGGCCGTCCGCCGTGAGCCGATCACGCTCGTCTGGCGCACTGGCCTCGCCGCCGACGCCCCAGAGCGAGCCGCCTGCGTTCGCATCGCCGACCTCTTCGCGAAGGACGACGCCGACTGGGTTCGCCTCGTGCCCTATAACAACGCGGGGTGCAACACCGAAGGCGACGGCGCGCCCGCCGAGGTCATCATCCGCGCTGATCAGGTCGTCTCCGCTGAAGGCCACCGGCTCGCCCAGGCGTGCTGAACTGTTGCCTAAAAAGTTCTCCCCCTAGACAGAGCCTGTCCCCGCGAAGGCGGGGAGGGAGACAGAGGGGGTTTGAACAATCTAGTCTGGATCCCCTTTCGAGCTAGGCCGATCAACCACCCCCAACCCCTCCTATCTAGGAGGGGAGTTTTTCTCCCCCACTCCCCGTCTCTTCCCCACCCATGCAGTTCGATCCCACCAAGCTCGCTCGCCTCGCTGAGAAGGCCGACCTGAAACGCCTCCTCGACCGCCTCGACGGGATGAGCGCCGACGAGATTGCTGCATTTGTGGGCACGAGTGGCGACGGAGCGCAGGGCGAGCCTGCGACGCCGAAGCCACGCCGCCTCAAGGAGCCCGACATCGACTTCTACCGCTTCTTCGAGCAGCACCTCACGGCGGAGCAGCAGCGTACCCGCCAGGTCGTCCACGCGTGGATGCTGGAGGAGGTGCGGCCGATCATCAACGACTACTGGGAGCGCGGTGAGATGCCGTTCGAACTCGTTCCAAAGATGGCCGCGATGCTGCGCGAGGCGTACGGCGAGCACCCCGGGCAGCGCTACTGCTCCGATCCGCTCCTGACCGGCCTCGTCGGCATGGAGGTCGCGCGCGTGGACCCATCGATAGGGACCTTCCTCGGCGTGCACTGGGGGCTCTGCCTCATTTCGCTGCACTTCTTCGGGAGCGACGCGCAGAAGGCGAAGTGGTACGACCGCCTCGAACGCTTCGAAGCCATCGGCTCCTGGGCGCTCACCGAGCCCGCGCACGGCTCCGATGCCGCGCTCGGCCTGGAGACCACCGCCGAGCGGCGCGGCGACACCTGGATCCTCAACGGCGCCAAGAAGTGGTCCGGCAACGCCACCTTCGCTGATGTGACCGTGATCTGGGCCAAGGACACCGCCGACGGCAACGTGAAGGGCTTCCTCGTCGAGAAGGACACGCCGGGCTTCACGGTCGAGAAGCTGCCGGGCAAGATCGCCAAGCGCTCGGTCGATAATGTGCTGATCGGGCTGGAGAACGTGGAGATAAGCGAGGCTGACCGGCTGCCGGGCGTGAACAGCTTCCGCGACGTAGCCGCGCAACTCGCCACCGCTCGTGCAGGCGTCGCCTGGGAAGCCTGCGGCATGGCGATGGGCCTCTTCGAGCAGACGCAGCGCTACTGCACCCAGCGCGTCCAGTTCGGCAAGCCGATCGCAGGCTACCAGCTCGTGCAGAACGGCCTCGTGGAGATGCTCGGCAACGTGATCGCCATCCAAGGCATGGTCCTCCAACTCGCCACGCTCTACGACGACCTCAAGGCGCTGCACCCGCGCGCCTCGCTCGCCAAGGTATTCTGCGTGAGCAAGATGCGCGAGACGGCCAGCATCGGGCGCGGCCTACTCGGCGGTAACGGCATCCTACTGGAGCACGACGTGGCGAGGCTCTTCGCCGACGCCGAGGCGGTCTACTCCTACGAGGGCACCCACGAGATGAACACGCTCATCGTCGGGCGTGCGATCACAGGGCTCAGTGCGTTTGTCTAACGCGGTCTTTTACTCTGCTCCACGCTGCGCGTCTATCTCACGTGCTTCTGCGACGAGGTCGTCAAGCGAGACCTCTCCGATCCAGGTGTGGCGCTCGGCGGTGTAGTCGCCGCGTCCGGTGTCAAATTGGCGGAGGAAACGAAACGCGTCCACCACGCCCAGCGCGCGCACGAGTGCCGCGTGGCCGTCCCGGTTGATGTCCGCAAGGGGTCGAGTCATGGGTGGTGCTCTAGCGTAGCCGAAGGATCAATTCGAGGGGAGATACAACCACCGTGCCCTCGGTGTTCGTCTCGCGCCCCCGCTTTAGCAAGACATCGTCTGTCGTGCAGAAAACATCAGCACGCGCTTCGACCGCCGCCGCGAGATGCAACGCGTCGAGCGCCTTGATGCCGTCTGCCTCGTAGCTGTGCGCTCGTTGCACGACGCCCTTTTCCATCGGCATGTAGACTTCAGCCAAGGCCAGCGCATCCTCTAAATGGGCGCGACGATCAGGAAAAGGACACCGAGCATTTTCGATAGCATGCACGCTCGAAGCAACAAGGCGCAGGGTGCCGCTCTCACACAAGGACAGTACGTTCAGTACAGCGTCTGCCTCTGTGCGAACGCGCAGCTGCGCCTGGTCGTCGAACGGACGCTGAAGGGCACACGAGTCGAGATAGACGAGCATGCTGACAAGCTACGACGCCTGGCCCTTCTGCCCGGCGGCAATAGCATCCTGCTGGAGCACGACGTGGCGCGGCGGTTTGCCGACGCTGAGGCTGTCTATTCGTACGAAGGCACCCACGAAATGAACACGCTCGCGACATCACGGGGCTGAGTGCGTTTGTGTAGGGCTCACGCCTCGCCAGGATCGACCGCCTCCGCGAAGGTGAGCCGGTTGTGGAACGGGTCCCACATCACCAGTTCGCGGATGCCCCAGGGCTTGTCCTCGATGTGCGGCCGGGCGTGGCGGTAGTCCCTGGCAGCCAACTCAGCGTGCAGCGCGTCGAGGTCGCTCGATGCGATCCGGATGGCCGCACCAGGGGCCGCGTCGCCGTGGTGCTCGGTGAGGTGGAGCACACACGCCTCGCGGGACACCTGCATGTAAACCGGTAGATCCGGCTCATGGCGGTGCTCCCAATCGACGGCGAAGCCGAGGAAGTCGACGTAGAACGCGCGGGCGGTGTCGAGGTCGAAGATGCGCAGGACGGGGGTGACGGCGGCGAGGGCCATGGGCGGGACCAGGTAGCGTGGCGACAGCGGATGCGGGAGCAGAACGTGTCCGGATACCTCGACGGTGACGGTGAGGTGGTGACAACCTGCGCACGCGGAGTGCCGTCGTGGTGTCACACGCCCGCTGCGAACGAGAGAGACCCTGAACGCACCCAGGCTACGCGGCCTCCTCAGCCCTCCACCGCGCGATAGCGTCCGTGAGCCACGTCGGCGCGCCCTCGCCGATGGGGCCAGGCGGATCGGCTTGCGTCATCGCCTCGGCGCGCTCTAGCTGCTGCGCCAGCGGCGGGACATCCCACGCCGCGCGCTCGGCGTCGGTGGTGGCGGGTTCCACGTCCCACAGCCGGTGGCGCTTTCCGTCGGGGACGAACTGCGTGCCGTACTTCTGCGGCTGGCCGCTGTACATCCGCGCGCGGTCGTACGCCGCCGCCGCGAGCCACCGCGCTGGACGGTAGCCAAGCTCGGCAGCCTGCTTCGCCCACACGTGCCCCTGCGAGGCATCCTCGGGCGTATCGCTGTGGTTGAAGAGCCAGGCGGCGTGGTAGTAGTCCTCCGCTACCAAGCTGCGCTCCTCCGCCACAATCTCGGCCGCACGTTGGCGTCGCTGGCGGTCGCGGGCACGCATGGCATCGTACTCGGGCGTGCTGTGTTGCAGGCCCTGGCCGTGGTCGTGGTAGTCCGCCTCGTAGAGCGCGCGGAGTTCGGAATTCATGGCGGGGTCGTGCAGTCGTTTTAGCGATCGCAACAGGTTGGCTCCCCCCGTCCTGCGTCGCCTCCGCGCTCGCGCGCTCCGCTCCTCGGACTGTCCCCCTCACACATGAGGGGGACAGTTTTGGTTGACGCAGGAGCGCAGCGACTGTCGACCGAAACGGGGGGAGCCGACCCAGCGCCATCCACTGTCATTCTTCGGAGCCGGTTGCGCCGTCGCCGCGATACCGTTCGAACCACGCGAGGATGTAGGCGATCTTTGCAGCGAGCTGGCTGGGACGTCGGGCGATGGCATGCGCGGCGTCGGGGATCTCGACGTAGACCGTCTCGATGTCGCGCAGGCGGAGCGCGTGGTAGAACTGGCGCGCCTCCGAAGGCGGCGTCCGCAGGTCGGCGGTGCCCACCATCACCATCGTCGGCGTCTCGACGTTACCGACGACCGAGATCGGCGACTCCTCCCAGTAGGCCATCGGGTTTTCCCACGGCTGGCCGGGGTAGCGGTAGTCCGCGTAGGCGTAGTAGTTGTCGGCGACGAGCGTCTTCGAGATCCAGTTGATGACGGGCTTGATGACCGCCGCCGCCCG
>JBCDFO010000067.1:0-15936 GCA_039177895.1 Bacteroidota bacterium | reverse complement strand
TGCCGGAGGCGAGGCGCAGCGTACCGCTCGCGCTCCTGCTGTCGGCGGCGCTGCCAGGCGCAGGGCAGGCCTACAACCGGAACTGGGTGCGGGCGGCGGTCTATGCAGGCCTCGAAGTGGCGCTCTGGGCAGGGTATGCCTCGTGGCGCGGGCAGGGCCTCGACGGCGAGCGCGCCTTCCAGGCGCAGGCCCACGCAGGCTGGAGCCCGGCGCGCTACGGCACGTGGTTGCTCGGCTACGACGGCTTCGGCGGTGATGCCGGAGCGCTGAGCGACGCCCTGGATGGGGTCGCCGGGGTCGACTTCCAGAACCCAAGCACCTGGAGTCCCGGCCAGGAGGCCGCCGTGCGACGCCTCATCGGGGCCATCCGCGCAGGCGAGGATAGGAGTACCTCCGCCTCCGGCGTGGCACTCTCGCATGCCCTCCCGTTCTTCGGCGAGCAGCAGTACTACGAGCTCATCGGCAAGTACGCCCAGTTCAACCCCGGCTGGGAGGACTACCGCCAGGCGTATCCCGACGGCCAGATCCCTGCCAACGCGGACGCCACGACGGCGCAGTTCCAGGCCTACGCCGACGCCCACGATGAGGCCAACGACTTCCTCCGCAACGCCTCACGGGCCACCGCCGTGATCGTGTTCAACCACGTCGCGAGCGCCTTCGACGCGATGCTGACGGCCCGGCTGCACAACCTGCGCCTCGACAGCAACCTTGCCCTCGTGCCTGATGCCAACGGTGACTTGGCGCCGGTGGCGAGCCTGCGCCTTCAGTTCTGAACCATCCATGCGCAGGACCGCCGTTCTACTCGTCGCCCTGGGGGCGCTTGCGATCACGCTCTCGGTTGGCTGCGCGCCACCGCCGATCTACGCGCCGACGCCGCACCCCGTGGTGCTGCTGGACGAGCCAGGCATTGCGGCAAACGCGCACCTGCCCAGTACAGGCGTGTTGACCGGCTCAGTCGTCGTGCGCGGGCCGATTGGGGTCTACGCATACGCGGGCGGGGAGTCTGAGGCAGCACCCGACTCAAGCGCGGGACGGGAGCACCAGGGCTGGTATGTCGGGCTCGGGGCCAGCCACGCGTTTCCTCTGAGCGACGCCGTGCGTGGCTGGGTCGAACTGAGCGGCGGCCTCGCGTCCGGCACCTCGCAGACGCAGGGCTTCGACGGCCTCGTGCGGGACCCGATCTTCGTCGAGGAGTCGGGCGACTACACGGCTCCCTTCGGCACGCTGAGCCTCGTGGCAGAGCATCAGGACACCGGTGGATTCCGGTCGATGCTCGGGCTGACGACGCGGGCCGCCCGGCTCGACTACGACCTCACGGTGGCGAGCCGAGACGCGGCCCTGCGCGACGGGCAGACGGTCGGGTGGGTCGTGGAGCCAGGCCTGGTCGTAGGGCTGGGGAACGACTGGGTGCAGCTCCGCTGGCGCCACGTGTGGACGCTGCCTCAGGAGGGGCTGGCCTTCAGCGTACGCTCCTCCGTCACCACGTTCGAGGGCACCGTGCGGCTCCCGCTGCGGCGGCTCTGGGAGTAGAACGACGAGGGTGGGGCGCGGCGGTGTAATTTCGCGCCCATGAGCGGATTCGGCATGAGCGATTTCGGCTGGTTCTGGGTGTTCGGCGGCGTGTTGCTCGTGGGCGTCGGCCTCGGCGAAGCACTGCGTGCAGGCGGCTGGTCAGGCGAGGCGTCACGGCGCGTGGTGCACGCCTGGACGGGCCTCGCCGTAGCCGGGTGCCCGCTTGTCTTTGACGGGCCGCTCTGGATCTACGTCCTCGCAGCCGGCTTCATCGGGGTCAACCTCTGGGCGATTCCACGCGGCGTCTTCCGCGGCATGCACAGCATCGAGCGGCGCAGCCTCGGGACGGTCGTGTTTCCCATCGCGCTCCTCGTGGCGCTGTGGGCCTGCTGGACGCTCGACGCCGGGCGCGTGTTCGCGCTGCAGACGGCCTTCCTCGTGCTCGCCCTCGCGGACCCGGCCGCGTCGCTTGTCGGGGGGGCGCTCTCCAGGCCGGGGCGCTTCGAGGTCGGGGGTAACACGAAGTCGGTGGCTGGGACGGCCGCGTTCTTCGCGACGGCGCTGGTGCTGACCTGGGCCGCGCTCGTCTGGCTCGACCCGTTCGGGTACACGCCTGGTGAATATGCGGCGGCGGCGTTCCTCGTGGCCGTGCTTGCGGCCAGCGCCGAACTCATCGGCGGCGAGGGGTGGGACAACCTCACCATCGTGCTCGCGGTGCTCGCGCCGCTCGTGGTGCTGCACGGGGACCCCGCGGCGCTCGGGCCTTTGCTCGTGGCGCTCGGCTGGGCCGCCACGTTCGGGGCGCTCGCCTTCGCGCTGCGCTTCCTGGACCTTAGTGGGACGCTCGCGGCGAGCCTGCTCGCGTTTTCGGTCGTCGGGCTCGGCGGCTGGGACTGGGCGCTGCCCGGCTTCGCGTTCTTCGTGCTGGCGAGCGTTCTTTCGAAACTGGGGAAGCGGCGTAAGGCGTCGGCGGTGCAGGCGGAGAAGGGAAGCCGCCGTGATGCCGGGCAGGTCTACGCCAACGGCGGTGTCGCGTGGGTGCTGCTGCTGGCGCACGTCGCCACGCCGCAGCCGTGGCTCTACTGGGGCTTCGTCGGCGCGTTCGCCGCCGCCGCCGCCGACACCTGGGCGACCGAGATCGGGACGTGGGTGCGCGGCGCAACGCGCTCCGTGTGGACGTGGAAGCCCGTCGCGCCCGGAGCCTCGGGCGGCGTCTCCATCGCGGGCACGCTCGGCGCGCTGGCCGGGGCCGCGACGGTCTTCGCGCCGCTCCCGCTCGTGGCCCCTGAGCGGCTGGCCGAGTTGGGCAGCGGAACGGCGCTCGCGGTCGTCGTGCTCGGTGGTGTGCTGGCCTCGCTGATCGACAGCGCGCTCGGAGCGACGGCGCAGGCGCTCTACCGCGACGTGCGCACGCAGGCCCTCACCGAGCGTGCCGCGACCGCCTTCGACGAGGCTGCCGTGCCCAATCCGCTCGTGCGAGGCTGGGCCTGGGTGACCAATGACCGCGTCAACCTCGCCGGGACGCTCGCCGGGGCCGCGCTCGTGGCGCTGGCCTCGGTGCTCGCGTAGCCGTTCCTTGTGCCTGGCGCACGTACCTTCGCGGCGCGCTCGTTTTACGCCCGTCTCCGCCTCCCACCCGACTAACATCCTCCACGCATGGCCTGGTACCGCAAGCTCCACTGGCAGATCATCCTCGGCCTCATCCTCGGGCTGATTTATGGCGTTATCGCAGCCGTGAACGGGTGGGGGGGCTTTGTGGACGCCTGGGTCGCGCCGTGGGGAACCATCTTCCTGAATGGCCTGAAGCTGATCGCGGTGCCGCTCGTGCTCGTGTCGCTCATCCTCGGCGTGGCGAGCCTGTCCGACCTCCGCAAGCTCTCGCGGATCGGCGGCAAGACCATCGGCATCTACCTCACCACGACGGCGGTGGCGGTCACCATCGGCCTCATCGCGGTGAACATTGCCGAGCCTGGAGCCGGCATCCCCGCCGAGACACAGCAGGAGTTGGCGGCGGCGTACGCGGGTGACGCCGAAGCCCGCATGGCTCGCGCAGAATCCGCGCAAGAACGCGGACCGCTACAGTTCCTCGTGGACATCGTCCCCGAGAACTTCTTCACGTCCGTGAGCAACAACCGAAATATGCTCCAGGTCGTCTTCATGGCGCTCCTGATCGGCATCGGGCTCATCCAGATTCCCCGTGCGAAGGCTGAGCCAGTCTTGAAGGTGGTGGAAGGGCTCAACGAGATCGTCATTCGCCTCGTGGATGTCATCATGCTGCTGGCACCCGTGGGGGTGTTTGCGTTGCTCGCCAGTGCCATTACCGAGATCGCGGGAGACGACCCGAGCTTGATCTTCAGCATCGTCGGGGCGCTCGCCAAGTACTGCGGCACCGTCGTCGTAGCCCTGTTCCTGCATGCGGCCATCACCTACGGGACGCTCCTCAAGACGCTCTCCCCGATGAAGATCTGGACCTTCCTCCAGGGCATCGGGCCGGCTCAGCTTGTCGCGTTCTCGACGTCGTCGTCCGGCGCGACGCTGCCTGTGACGATGGAGCGGTGCGAGGAGAAGCTGGGCGTAAGTGAGGAGGTGTCGAGCTTCGTGCTCCCGCTCGGCGCGACGATCAATATGGACGGCACGGCGCTCTACCAGGCCGTCGCGGCGGTCTTCATCGCGCAGGCTATCGGGATGGACCTATCCCTCGCGGCGCAGCTCACCATCGTGCTCACGGCCGTCCTCGCCTCCATCGGGACGGCGGCGGTGCCGGGTGCAGGCATCATCATGCTCGTCATCATCCTCGAAGCCGTCGGCGTCCCGGCGGCGGGCATCGCGCTCATCCTCGGCGTGGACCGCATCCTCGACATGATCCGCACCGTCGTCAACATCACCGGCGACGCGACCGTGGCGACGGTGGTGGCCGCGTCCGAAGGCCAGCTCGGCGAGCCGAACCTCTCCACCGAGGGCGACCGCCTCCGGGTGCGCGCCGAGGTGTGAGCGTGGCGCTAGGCGCGCACCGCGAGCACCGGGCAGGCCGCGCGGCGGAGGACCGACTCCGTGATGCTACCGACGACGGCGTACTCGATCCCGCGCCGCCCGTGCGTGCCCATCGCGATGCAGCCGACCTGGCGCTCCTCGGCGATGCGGTCAATGACCTCGTCCGGGAAGCCGGGCTCAATGAGCACCTCGGCGGCCTCGATGCCCAGCTTGTCGAGATGGACACCGACGGCCTCGCGCGTTGCCTCGGAGATCGACGACTGCACGCGCCCCGAGATGACATAGCGGCCCGCTCCGAAGCCCGCCGGCGGCACGGTATGCAGGACGATCACCGGCGCGTCGAAACGGGCCGCGAACTCGGTGCCAGTGCGGAGTGCGGCGGCGCTGTGTGTGGAGAGGTCGGTCGGAACCAACACGGGGTTCTGAGGACTCGGGGCGAGGCGCTCGGCCCCGTTCGGGACGGCCAGCACCGGGCGCGGGGCCTGCCGGATGACCTCCTCCGCGACGCTACCGTGGGCGAACCGCTGGTAGCCGCGCCGTCCGTGCGTGCCGAGCACCACGAGCGCGGGCTTGATTTCGTCGGCGAGCGAGATCGTCGCGTGCGCTGGCGCGTCGCCGTGGACGACGTGGATCGTCGGCTGTAGCTGGGCGCACGCACCGGGCCCGAGCGCCTGGTCCACTTTTACTTCCACCATCGCGCGGAAGCCTGCGTCGGGATCCGACTTGGCGACGTACGTCGGCATCGAGGCGCGCACGTTGAGGATGTGGAGGTCACGGCCTGAACGCTCGGCGTAGTCAGCGGCCGTGACGAGGGCGCGGCTGGCGTCGTCGGCGACATCGAGGGCGGCAAGGACCGGGGCGGCAGACATGGGCGGTAGGGTTGGTGAGCGAGGACCTCAAGGTGCCCACGCGCCCGAAATGCCGCCGCCAGCGGGGAGCCATTCGCTACGTCCGGGGAGACCGGGCCGTGCTGCGAGGGGAGGCCCTACGCGCGCCGACCTGCCCTTCACCCATCGCGCGTTTCCTCGATGATCGTCGCATCCTCGATGCGGTCTGCGGGCTCGACCGGAAGGTCGTCTTCGCCGGTGGGTTGACCGCGCCACGTCGGCTCTGGCTCGCGTTGCGCAGACGGTGGTGGCGCTCCAAATGGCGACGCGCCGGGGCGGCCGAAGCCAGCGGATCCGAACCCCGGAGGAACGCCCGGTCCGAACGCGACGAACTGCGTGCGCCCGGCTTCCACGGACGCGCGGAATCGCCCGGCTACGCTGCGGCGAATGAGGGCGCGCGTCGGCGGGAGCAACCCGAGGAAGCCGACCACATCCGTCAGCACGCCGGGCGTGAGCAGCAGCGCCCCCGCCACAAGGATGATGAGGCCGTCCGACAGCTCCTTGCCGGGTAGCTTGCCCTCGCCGATACGGGCTTGAAAGCGCCGCCACGCCGCCAGCCCCTCCCGCTGCGCGAGGAACGAGCCAACGAGCGCCGTCACGACGATGAGCAGTAGTGTGGGTCCGAGGCCGATCCGGTCGCCGAGCCAGACCAGAAGAAATAGTTCGACGATGGGGACGATCAGGAAGAGCAGCAACAGCCGCCCGAAGAGGTTCGATTGCATCGCGGAAGAGGAGAGCGGGGCCGTGGGAGCGCGGTGGGATCGGACCGTACGGCTGCGTCGTCGCAGAGGTGCACGTTTGTCCAGAAGCCCGATCCGGATCAGTCACGCTATGAACGCCCGACCTGCCCCAATTGTGCCCCGTCTCTCTCTTGGAGGGGTGCTCCTCCTCGCTCTGCTGGCTCCATCCGCGATGGCCCAGGAGATCGTGCCCGACACGCCTGTGGCCTACACTGAGGCGCTGCACGCGGCGCAGCGGGCGCACCTCTGGCGCGTCGGCGCATGGGGTAGAGCAAACGCGCTCGGCGGCCTGGCGCTGCTCCTCGCATCGAGCCGCAGCGATCAGCCGGGGCGCTTCGGCGCGGGCGTGCAACTCGCAGCGTGGGGCACCATCAACGTTGGCATCGCGACCATCGGGCTGCTCTCGGGGGGACCTGACATGGCGACGACGTGGGCGGAGGCGCTGCGCGCGGAGAACAGCTACGCCGACATCCTGCTGCTGAACCTCGGCCTGAACATCGCCTACAGTGCTGTCGGCACGACGCTCGTCGCGGTGAGCTACCGAGGCGTCGACAACAACCTCAGCCTGCGCGGGCACGGGGCGGCGCTCATCCTCCAGGGCCTCGGCCTCTTCGTCCTCGACGGCATTGCGTATCTCGACACACGCGGACGGTGGGGCGCGCTCGCCGAGCAGGTCGCGTTGCACGTCGGCCCGACGAGCGCCGGACTCACGTTCGCGTTCTGAGCATCACGCGTGGACGGCTTCGGCATGCGCCGCATCCAACAGGCCCTCGAACTGGTCTTCGGGGTGGTAGCGCCGGATCCAGCGGCGGTCCACGGCATGCTTCAGCCGCAGCATCGCGGGGTTCGCCTGCCAGCGCTCGCCGACGACCATGAGTCCGTCGCGAGTGCCTGTCGAAAGGATGAGCGGGACGAGCGGGTAGGGGCGGAAGCGGTCGAGGCGTAGCCGCGTGAGATCCCGGCCATCGAACGCAGCCTCAGAGATGCGGAGGAGGTTGGTGCGCAGCGTCAGCCCCTGCTTGACGGCGTGGACGCCGACCCGGGCGAGGTGCTCCGCCCCGTCGATCACGGCGCAGTCGCCCGCGGCGAAGAGCCACGGCGCGGCTGCGCACTGGAGGTGCGCGTTCACCCGAAGGAAGCCGCGGTGGTCGGTCGGTAGCCCAGCCTCGGCGAACAGCGGCGGTCCCACGGAGCCCGTCGCCCAGAGCACGGCGTCCGATTCGATCTCGGTACCATTGTCCAGTACGATGCCCTCGGGCAAGACTGAGCCGACACGATGTCCGAAACGAATCCGCACGCCGCGTTCGGTGAGGAGGCGTCGGCAGTACGCAGCGGCTCCTTCCGGCATCGCACCAAGCAAGCGATGCGAGGGTTCGATGAGCGTCACGTCGAGCCGCGCCTTCGGGAGCCGCGCCGTCACGTTGAGCGCGACCTCCACGCCCGCCGCGCCGCCCCCGACGATTACGAGCCGCTGGGGCGTCCCGCCGGATTCGACCGCATCGAGCAGCCCCACGAGGTCCGCGATCCGGTGCAGTGGTTTCGTCGGGATGGTGGACCACGAGACCGTCCGGTTCGGGTTCATCGCACCGATGTCGATGGCGGCGAGGTCACAGCCGAACGTCCGGCCAGACTCCGTGGTGAACGTCTGCGCCGCTGCGTCAAGGGCAACGACGCGCTCCTCGACGAACGCGACGCCGTGCTCCGCGCACTGCCGCGCGAGGTCAATGGTCACCTGTGCTTGCGTGTACACGCCACCGAGGTGCTCGGGGACCATGCCGGAGTACCACAGGTGACGCACGTCGTTGAGAAGCGTCACCCGCGCGCCGCGCCGCACGAGTCGCCCGGCCGCTGTGAGCAGCGGCAGGCTCGCATGGCCACCGCCGACGAGAAGCAGATGCAAGGAGTTGAGATGGTCGATTTGGGATTTTTGGCTAGGCGCTTGAGGAATTGTGACTCTTCCCAAGTCGTGTGTTAGGGAGTGGAATCGCACATCATAAATCAAACATCGCCAATCAAAAGCATCGCGGCCCCAGCGAGGAGCGGCACGCGCACGTTGTCGTTGAGCGGAATCGGGAGGGCCTCGACTGCCGCCGCGATGAGGGCTCCGATACCAACTTGCCCCAGCGAGAGCCCGGGTACGGTCACCGTATCAAGCGGTGTGCCGGGGAGGGCGAACCACGAGAGCGGGAGCAGCGCCAGCGGGAGGACAATCAGCGCGGCTGAGACGGCGAAGGCCGCCGAGCCTTCGAGCGACTTCGGTGAGCCAGGCCAGCGGTGGCGTCCGTAGCGCCGTCCCACGAGCGCGGCGGCTCCGTCGCCGAGCATCAGCATCGCCATGGCTGCTGCCGCGATGGGCTCGGGAAAAAGGAGCGCCGTGAGCGCCATCGCCGTGCACATCCACGTTGCGCCGTTGAACACAATGGGTCCATCGAGGCCGGGCCGTTCCTCCGGGCGCATAATGCCGCCGAAGACCCACTGAATAAACCGGTGGAAGGCTGCCGAGCGCGTCCTCAGCACGTCCGACACGAGCGCCACCACGGCGAGCGGCACGAACACCCACAGCGCGATCTCGCGTCCTACGGCGAGCAGTCCGAGCGGCATCAGCAGCGCCCCGACGTGGAGCGCCTTGCGGCCGAGTTCGGCGCGGTAGGAGAGGACGGCGGCGTTCATGCGCAGTGAGGAGAGCGAACCCGGCAGGGAAACGTACGGCAGGCTCGCCCGTGCGACACCCTGTTCTCTCCCATTTCGCTCGCTCTCGTATGCGCCGCTGCTCTCGCTCCTTTCTCTTTTCCGTGCCTCTCACAATGCTTCTCTTTGCAGCCTGCCACGATCCCGCTGCTTCGTCATCCACAGGCGAGCTGTCCGAGGGCGATGCAGCCTACGTGGACAGCATGGCCGTCGAGCACACAGGCGACTCCGCCGATCCATCGGGAGCCCCGTCCACGGATGAAGCAGGGCTCACCACAGCGCGCGTGCCCTATCACGAGGGCGCAACCGGGTACCTCGCTGTGCCCGACCACGTCGAGGACGATGTGCCGGGCCTCATCGTGATCCACGAATGGTGGGGGCTGAACGAGAACGTCGAGGGGCAGGCCCGTCGGCTCGCGAAGGAGGGCTACCGCGCTCTTGCCGTCGACCTCTACGGTGGCGAAGCCTCGCAGACGATGGAGGGTGCGCGGGCGCTGATGCAGGAAGCGATGGCCGACTACGATGGCGCTGTCGCGAACCTGGCGAGCGCTGCGGCCTACCTCCGCGAGCAAGGCGCGACGCGCATCGGCGTGCTGGGCTGGTGCTTCGGTGGCGCATGGTCGCTCCGCACCGCGCTCGCGCTGCCCGACGAGATCGACGCGGCGGTCATTTACTATGGGCGGGTCGAGACCGACGCCGCAGCCCTCGCGGCGCTCGATGCACCGATCCTGGGTCTGTTCGGAGCCGACGACCAGGGCATCCCCGCCGAGAGCGCCCGCGCCTTCGACGCCGCGCTCGACGAGGTCGGCGTTCCGCATACCATCCGCATCTTCGAGGGGGCCGATCACGCCTTCGCCAACCCGTCCGGTGACCGGTACCAGCCCGAAGCGGCTGAGGAAGCCTGGGCCATGACGGTCAACTTCCTCGAACAGCAGCTCCAGGAACCACGACTGGAGCGGTAGGCGCTACGCTGCGCGCTCTTTGAGAAGGCGGAGCACCGCCGCCTCAGTAGGCTCCAGACCGCGCGGCGTGTTGCCCGGGTGGCGGCGCTTGAGGTGGTCGAGCAGCGCACCGGAGTCGTAGGCGGTGAAGAGACCGGGGTGGACGTAGTACTTCCGGCACACCGCTTTCGTGTTGCCGAGTGCTGCCGCGACCTCTCTCACCGTATCGACTTTGTGCTGCTTCGCGTCGGCCTCATCGTCGGCCGGACCGCGAGCCCGCAATGCTTTCGCGGCGAGAACGGTGCCGCCCCACGTGCGGAAATATTTCGCCGTGATCGGTTCGCCCGTCGTCTCTTTCAGGTAGGCGTTCACCATGCCGGAGTCGATGGCGTGGTGGTCGCCGTCGGGCTCGATGTACTGGAAGAGGTCGTAGCCGGGCACGTCGCGGCAGGCCTTGACGAGGCGTGCGAGACGGCGGTCTTCGAGCGCAACCGCGTGTCGCTTGCCGCTCTTGCCGACGAACTCGAAGCGGACGCCGGTGCCGTCGAACGAGGCATGGCGGTCACGTAGGGTGGTGAGGCCGTATGAGCCGTTCGCCTGCGCGTAATCGGGATTGCCGATGCGGATGAGCGTCTCGTCGAGGAGGCGCACTGCGAGGGCGAGGACTTTGTCGCGGGGGAGGCCAGCGCGCCCGAGGTCGTCGTCCACGCGGGCACGCAGGCCGGGAAGCGCCTCGCCGAAGGGGATGAGACGGTTGAACTTGGTCTCCTGGCGCGCAGCGATCCAGTCGGGGTGGTAGCGGTACTGCTTGCGGCCCTTCGCGTCGCGGCCTGTGGCCTGGAGGTGGCCGTTGTCGAGCGTGCAGATCCACACGTCGCGGTAGGCAGGCGGGATGACGAGCGCTTCGGCCCGGTCGCGGTGCGGGCCGTCCACGAGCGAGCCGTCGGGCCAGCGGTACGACCACCCGCGCCCCTGGCGACGGCGTGAGATGCCCGGCTGCGCATCGGTGACGTAGACGAGCCCCGCCCGCGCGGCAGACTGCTCGGGAGGAAGAATCTGCATGGCGTGAAGGTCGGAGCGTGTGTTTCCATGCGACCAGTCGTCCCCGCACAGAGTTTCGAGACAGGAGCTTGCGCCCCGCACTCCATACACACACCTTCCAACAGCCAACAGCCAACAGCCAACAGCCAACAGCCAACAGCCAACAGCCCTACTGCCGCGCGAACACCGTCTGCCGGCCTTTCGGGTCTTGCACGACGAGGCGACCAGAGCGAAGGCGGACACTCGCCGGGCCTGACATCCCGTCGAGGACGAGTCGCTCGCCTGCCAGGACGCCGTCGAAGCGCACGGGGCCTGAGCCGAGCGCCTGATCCTCGCCGCGCAGCGTCGCGTTACCATCGCGGTAGATCGTGAGCTCCATCGTGAGGACGCCCTCGCGGATGTCGCGGTTGCGGTCGGGGTCGGCCAGCGCCTCCACGGCCCGCCACGCCCCCGCGACGTTGTTACCGTCCACGAACGGCGACGGGCGCGCCGCGCTGGGCTCCTCGGGAGTAGTCGGGCGCGGCCCCGACCACGATCCGCCCGATGATGGCACCTCGGTGGTCACGCATCCGCTGAGCAGGAGGAAGAACACGGCAACGCAGCACGCACGCAGCATCGGAGATAGGGTAGACGGAGGGGAACAGCAGCGGGTGAGCGGCGAAATCTACACAGAGTTGGCAGCCAGTTCGTGCTATGTCAGCTAGCTTCAGTGGTGAGCAGTTCTCGTACTCCCCTCCTGGACAGGAGGGGCTGGGGGTGGTCGAAGTGACGAGCACGATAACCGTGACGGTCTCGGCGGATCTACCCCCTCCACCTGTCCAGGGGAGAGCTTTCCCAGAGCGACCTTCGACCTTTCTCGTGACCGACTACCTCGCCCAGCAGATCCGCACCGCGCTCGCCACCTACCCGGGGGCCCCTGACGACTTCGACGCCGCCGCGCTCGACATCGAGTTCCAGACGCCGAACAACCCCGAGCACGGCGACCTCGCCTCCAACGTCGCGCTCAAGCTCGCCAAGCCGCTACGGAGCAATCCGCGCCAGATAGCTCAGCACATCGCCGACGCGCTGGCGACGAGCGCTGACCCGAAGCGCATCGCCGCGGTGGAGGTCGCGGGGCCAGGGTTCCTCAACGTGCGATTCGCGACGGACTACCTCTACGACGGCCTCGCGGAAATCCTCGCGCAGGGCAACGTCTACGGACGCACGGACGCAGGTGCCGGGAAGACCGCCATCGTGGAGTACGTCTCCGCCAACCCAACGGGCCCACTCACCGTCGGCCACGGCCGCAATGCGGTCCTCGGCGACACCATCGCCAACCTCCTCGACTGGACGGGCTACGACGTCACGCGCGAGTACTACTTCAACGACGCGGGCCGCCAGATGCGCGTCCTCGCGCAGTCCGTGATGGCGCGCTACGAGGCGCTGATCCATCCCGATACGCCGACCAAAACGCTCGACGGCGGCCTCGAAGTACCGGACAGTTTCCCCGACGACGGCTACCAGGGCGACTACATCATCGAGATTGCCGAGACTGTGCGCGCCCGCCACGGCGATGAGGCATTGGAGCGGGACGACGCTGAGACGCTGTTCCGGGGCGAGGCCGTCGGCGCCATCTTCGCCGACATCGAGCAGACGATGCAGCGGCTCGGCATCCCCATCGGCGAGGGCGGGATGCGGTACTTCAACGAGCACAGCCTGTACGAAAACGGGGCCGTCTGGGACGTGGTCGAGCAGCTGCGCGAGAAGGGCCTCGCCTACGACGAGGACGGCGCGGTCTGGTTTGCGACGGGCAAGCTGGGCAAGGTGGTCACGAACAAGGACGGCGAGGAGGAAGCGAAGGACACGGTCCTCGTGAAGTCCTCCGGCGAGCCGACCTACCGGCTGCCCGACATCGCCTACCACATGGACAAGCTCGACCGAGGCTTCGATAAGGTCGTGGACGTGTTCGGTGCCGACCACATCGTGACGTATCCGGACGTGGTGCGCGGCGTCGAAGCGCTCGGCGGCGACGCCTCGAAGATCGATGTGCTGATCTACCAGTTCGTCACCCTCCTCCGCGATGGCGAGGAGGTGAAGATGAGCACGCGCAAGGCGACCTACGTCACCCTCGACGAACTGATTGATGAGGTGAACCAGGTCCTACAGGACAAAGCCGGTCTTCACTCAGAAGGGCCTGAGTGGGAAGCTGGGCCCAATGTGGTCCGGTTCTTCTTCCTTATGCTCTCGCCCAACACGCACCTCAACTTTGACTTAGATCAGGCAACGGAGGCTAGCGAGAAGAACCCGGTGTTCTACCTCCAGTACGCCCACGCGCGCATCGCCTCGATCCTGCGCAAGGCCGAAGAGGTCGGCGTGACCTACGACCCCGCCGCGCTCGACTGGACGAGTCTCGCGCATCCCTCAGAGATCGACCTCATCAAGGCGCTGCTCGGCTTCCCCGAGGCCATCGCGACCGCCGCCGAGTCGATGGGCCCGCACCGCCTGGCGACGTACCTCCGCGAGGTGGCCGTTGCGTTCAGCGCGTTCTACCGCGACTGCCGCATCCTCGGCGAGCCGGACGCCGTTGCGCAGCCGCGCCTCGCGCTCGCGGACGCCGCACGCCTCGTGCTTCGCAACGGGCTCACGGTGCTCGGCATCAGCGCCCCAGAGCGAATGTAGGTGGGGGCAAATCACCCCTATGGAGCGCGGCCCCCAATGAATCGAGAGGATGCCTCGCGACTGCCCCGGTTCTCCGTCTCGCCCATTCCCCGGCTCGTATCCCTACGGGCGGCCGAGGCGGCGGAACATCTCCTGCTTGTAGGCCTCCACGCCAGGCTGGTTGAACGGGTTGACGTTCAGCAGGTAGCCGCTCACCGAGACGGCGTGCTCGAAGAAGTAGAGCAGCGCGCCGAGGTGCCGCGCGTCGAGTCGCTTCATCGCGACGGTGCAGTTCGGGACGCCGCCGTCGGTGTGGGCCCTCTGCGTGCCCTCGTACGCCGCGCGGTTGACGGCGCTGTAGTCCTTCCCAGCGAGGTAGTTGAGCTTGTCGAAGTTGCCCGGGATCTCGGGCACGGTGAGCGACGCCTCCGCGTCCTCTCCTCCAGAGTGGGCGAGCAGGAACGTCTCGACGAGTGTGCGCTGGCCCTCCTGGACGTACTGCCCGAGCGAGTGGAGGTCGGTGGAGTACTGCACGCTGACGGGGAAGAGGCCCTTGTGCTCCTTGCCCTCGCTCTCGCCGAAGAGCTGCTGCCACCACGCGCCGATGCCGCGCAGCTTCGGCTCGAAGACGGCCAGGATCTCGGTGCGGTAGCCCGCCTCGTGGAGGATGTAGCGGTCGAGCGCGTAGGCGATGGCCTCGTTGGCGTCGGCGTCGGCGAGGTCCACGAGTTGGGAAGCGGCCCCGTCCATCAGCGCGGCGATGTCGTGCCCGGCTACGGCAATGGGGAGGAGGCCCACCGGCGTAAGCACCGAGAAGCGCCCGCCCACGTCGTCGGGGATGACGAACGTGCGGTAGCCCTTCTGGTCGGCGAGCATGCGCAGCTGGCCCTTGTCCGCGTCCGTCGTGGCGATGATGCGGCTGGCGTGGTCGGGGAAGGTGTCCTCCATGAACTGCCGCAGGAACCGGAAGGCAAGCATCGGCTCCAGCGTGGTGCCCGACTTCGAGATCACGTTGACGTAGACTGACTTGCCTTCGAGGTAAGCGAGCAACTCCTGGTGGTACGTCGGCGAGATGTGGTGCCCGGCGAAGATGACCTCCGGGCCCTCCGTGGGGAAGTAGGTCCCGAGCGCCCCGTTGACCGCCTCCGCGCCGAGGTACGACCCCCCAATGCCGACGCAGACGAGCACGTCCGCCTTGTCGCGGATCTCGACGGCCAGCCGCTGGATGCGCCCGACGAGGTCGCCGTTCGGCGGCCGCAGCATCGAGCGCCAGCCGAGCATGTCGCTGCCCGCGCCGCTCCCGTCGAGCGTGGTCTGATGCGCCGCGACGGCCCGGTCGCGCAGGCGGCTCCGCTCGCTGTCGTCGATGAAGGAGGAGAAGCCGGAACGGTCGTAGACGAGCATGGGGAGGTTCGAAGTGAGAAGTTCGAAGGAGGACGTAGGTGCAACCGAAACGGTAGAGTCGGGCTCCGTGCCAAAGTTTACGGCTGCGTTGCGATTGAAGGCGACGGTGGGGGAACACCCATGAACATGAAGCGCCGGACACCCGCCACACGAGCATCGTGGATGAACGCGTACATCGAGTCCATTGGAGTCCGCCGGTCGGCGCTGATCGAAAGGATCATGCGCGGCTCTTCATTGAGTCGGTTGCTGAAAAAGCGCTGGCGAGCCGTCATTGAGTCGCGTGGGGTTGGATCGTAGTCTGTATATCTCAGCGATGTCAGTTCGATGGGCTCAAAGCCGGTAAATTCGAATCCACACACGGCGGCGGCGAGCGAGTCAGAAGCTCTAGGAAAAGGGATCATGTGACCATCCTTATTTAAGACGGCTCTGTAGACGAGTCGCTTTTGCTCAGGACGCTCTCTATGGTGAAGGATTGGCCGTTCTATGCCCCGAAGTTGCATCGCCTCTTGGAGTGCCCACGGGCTTTCGCTCAGTGTCATCGTGACGAGGGTGCCCATCCGGCATCCGAAGAGCAGCAGCACGATCAGCGTGACGTGGTAAGCGAGCTGCCCGACCTCGGCGTGGTCAAACCGGCGGCGCGCGTAAGGCGTCGCGCCGCGACGGATGAGGCGGCGGGGCCAGACCGGGCGACGGCGCAGCAGGCCGTCTCGGCTGCGGGGCTTGGGGAAGTAGAACAGCCAGCGCATCGGTTGGGGGGCTTCCCGCACCCTACGCGCACCGCCAACGCCAGTTACGATCATCGCCGAAAGCCGACGGCTGACAGCCAATCGCTAACAGCCCCCTTACCGCAGCGTCACCTGGAGCCCGACGCGGACCTTGTTCGGGCGCGGCCCGGAGCGGACGGCCACGCCCTGCACGTCGCCCCAGACGACGAGCGGAATCGCGAGGTGGGGCGCGACCTGGAAGCTGGGCCGGTCGTAGTTCAGCCCCAGCCGCAGCCAGCCGATGCCGCTACGTACGCGGTCGCTCTCCCCGTCGAGCACGGACGGCTCGCCCTCGCTCGGGTTCGCCTCTACGAAGCGGTAGGAGGCCCCG
>JBCDFO010000066.1:0-16039 GCA_039177895.1 Bacteroidota bacterium | reverse complement strand
TTGCAGCATAGTAGACCTCCTCGCTCACTTAGCCCACGAACGGCGAATTGCAGTTCTGGATGTGATACTCTAGGCACGGCTCGAACTACCCGGCCACGACGTTGCCCTCGGAGAGATAGAGCGAGCAGGTACGCAGCTTGAAGAGGTCCTTGATCGTCTTCAGCATCAGCTTGAGTGCCTTGCCGTCGGTGTACGGGCCGAAGTACTCCGAGCCGTCCTTGCGCACCGTCCGCGTGGGGAAGACGCGCGGGAAGCGCTCGCGCTTGATGCAGATGTAGGGGTAGGTCTTGTCGTCCTTGAGGTTGACGTTGTAGCGTGGCTGGTGGCGCTTGATGAGGTTGTTCTCGAGGATGAGCGCCTCGGCCTCGGTATCGGTGACGATGACCTCGATGTCAGCGATCTTCGAGACGAGGATACGCAGGCGCGCGTCGCGGGGGCGCGACTCGTGGAAGTAGCTCCGCACGCGGCTGCGGAGGTTCTTCGCCTTGCCGACGTAGAGGATCGTGCCCCCGGCGTCTTTGTGTTGGTAGACGCCGGGCTGCGTCGGCAGGTGCTTGAGCTTTTCGGCGAGCGCGTCGGTCATCCTGAACAACGGGGAGGGTAGAAAGGACCGGGGCGAGGTGGCGCACAGCTACACCGGTCCGGGAGAAATGCTCGGGGAGGCAACGGCCATCGCCGTTCACCAGAACTGAACGGGCAGGGCATTGGTTAGGAACGGTTCTGGCCCGCAGCCCTGATCCAACGCCGTCTGCAGCCGAAGTATCCCGCCATGGCCTGGTCCTTCGACCCCGAGCCCAACGAACTCACCCGCCGCGTCGTCGAGTATTCGCCAGCAACGCTGTTCCTGTTCTTCCTGCTGGTGCAACAATTGCCCGGAGCGGCCACCTTCGGACTAGGAACGCTCGCGACGTTCGTCTGGATCTACAGCCTAGGTATCGAGCTCAACGCGCTCGTGTCGCAAGAGCATCGGCAGGATGCCGTTCGCTTCGTGCGCGCACTGACGTTCATGGCGACGTGGGTCCTCGTGCTCGGGTTTGCCATGTTCCTGGGGTGGGTGGCGAACCTAGCGGCCCTCGTCTCGGGCTCTGAGCTGCTCCAGGGCTCAGTCGAGATGGCAAGGGTCGTCCTGTTCCTGCTCGCGCTCCCCATCATACTCGCGTTCCTAGCCGCATACCTCCGCGTACTCACCTTTGTCTCCCGGGCCTATTTCGACGCGGAGAGTCCGAAGCCGCGTCCCCGGCAACACGTGGCGCTCTTCGCCGTGATGGGCCTGTTCGGCAAGCCGCTTTGGCTCTGCTACATCCACCTGCGCACCCAGGAATTCCTCGCCGAACTTGGCGCTGCGGGTGCCATCGTGAGGAGATGAGGGAGTCCGGGAAAGGGAGATGGAATACCCCACCGAATCTATCCGGCTAGGACGCGCTTGAGGGTGCGGGGGAGCCGGAGAGCTGCCCGCGACGTGGTTACGAATTCACCTGTCTGCGCCCTATACCGAGGGTGCGTTCAGTCCCCGGAGGCCGATAAGGCGGCATAACAAAGCGCGGGGGGCAAACGCGGCACGGTTGTGTAGCGGCAAAGGCAGGCCCCACGCGCGGGGGCGCGGCGGGGTCTTCGCGCCGCAGGGGGACGACGCTCTTCTCGCCTCGCCCCCACCCCCATGCGCACCTCCGCTACCGACCTCCGCCTTGCCGTCCTGCGTGCTGTGCTTCGCCTCGCCTTTCTGCTCGCCCTCATCCTGACGCTGCCCGCCTGCGCGCAGCGCGACTACGTCGTCCTCGGCTACCACCCCTACTGGATGGGCGACGCCTACGAGCACGCCCGCCTCGACGCCATCGACGAGCTGCTCTACTTCGAGCTCGCCATCGAGGCGAACGGGACGTTTGCGAACACGCACGGCTGGGAAGACCAGGGCGCGCGGATGGTGCAGGCCGCGCACCGCAGCGGCACGCGCGCGGCCCCGTCGCTGACGCTTTTCGACGCGGCGATCTTCACGAAGCTGTTCACGAACCCGGCGTCCGTGGAGCGCCTGCTCGAAGGCACCATTGCGGCCGTTCATGCGGGACAGGCCGACGGCATCCACCTCGACATCGAACTCTTCGAGCCGGTCCCGCCGGAGGCGCGCGACGCCTACAGCCGCTTCGTCGCCGACCTCGACGCGCGCCTCGGGCCGGGCTACACCGTGACCGTCTTCACGCTCGCGCTCGACCCCGCCGACGCCTACGACGAGGTCGCCATCGCTCAGGCGGCCGACTACCTCGTCGTGCAGGGCTACGACCTCCACCACCAGCACGGCGACACGGCCGGGCCCATCGCTGGCCTGCGCGGCTGGGGCCGCCTCAACTGGCACGCCGTCCTCGACCGCTACGACCAGCTTCGTATCCCGCGTCGCCAGCTCGTGATGGCGGTGCCCTACTTCGGCTACGAGTGGCCTACCGTGACGGGCGAACCCGGCGCGGCGACGACCGGGCCGGGCGAGATCGTCGCCTATGCGCCTATCTCCGCGCGCGTGCCCGAGATTCCGGGCTCCGCGGCCCAGCGCGCCGCCGCGTTCGGCATGCAGCGCGACCCCGTGAGCGGCTCGCCGTACTACGCCTACCGCGACGCCGACGGCAACTGGCGGCAGGGGTGGTACGAGGACATCGTGAGCCTCACCGAGAAGTTCGACTTCGTGAAGAGCAAGGGGCTCGGCGGCGTGGCCGTCTTCCCGTTGGGCTACGACGGCGGCGAGCTCACCGCATCGGTCGTGGAGGCGTTCCCCGTCGCACACCGCACCGAGCGGCCTCGGCCCGACGGCGTCCAGGTGGCGGTCGCGCAGCCGTAGCGGAGACGCCCCTCGTCGCATTTTCGAGCACGGGATCGAACAGAGGGACGCGCTCGGCGTTTTCGCCCTCTACCACCAACTGCCGCCCATCGTGCCGTGACCCTCAGCGAACTCATCCACCAGGCCCACTTCCGCACGCCCGCGCTGGAAGCGCTGCTCAACGTCATGGTGACGCACAGCTACGTCCAGGGCGAGCTTCAGGGCGTGATGCAGCAGGAGGGCCTGACGCACGCGCAGTACAACGTCCTCCGCATCCTGCGCGGGGCCGACCCCGAGCGCGTGCCGTGCGCCTACATCGGCGACCGCCTCCTTGACCGGACACCCGACGTGACGCGCCTCCTCGCCCGCCTCGAATCGAACGGCTACGTCAAGCGCCGCCGCGCCGACTACGACCGCCGCGTCGTGGAGGTCGGCATCACGGACGTCGGCCGCGACGCCCTCGCCCGCCTCGACGGACCCGTGGACGATCGCCTCGCCCACCTCACGCAGCACCTCACAGACGAGGAACTGGAGACGCTGTCGCGCCTGCTCGAAAAGCTGCGGACGGACCAGGTGTAGATGGCCGTCAGCGTTCGGCTGTCAGCAGTCGGAGCGCTCGGATTGTGCGTTCGCTCCAATAGGACTGGGGCACTTGAGCCGCGGCTAGAATTGCGATCTCACGGAGGCGCGTGTTGAATCCGCCAACCCTGTACGTGCTGCCGTCGCTGAGGCGACACACGACATTGGCAACACCATCTAGATCCGGTAGAATGTCCAACTCTGTGACATCGGTCCACAGAGCGGTCCGCTCGCGCCAGCGAATTGATCCAAGCTGGTAGTAGTCGCTCATGCCCGTCTCTTGAACTTCCAAACGATGCAGCGACTTGCAAAACGTGTGAAAGGCAACAAAGGGGAAGGCCAAGACCAGCAGCACGAGAAGAAACTCTTCGCGGGTAGTTTGAGGGTTAGATAGGAGTTGCTCCAGTACGCCGGATTGTCCCAACACGACAAAAGAGCCCCCTGTCAGCGCAGTGCCAGCGAGGCCCGGCAGCAATCCTAGCAGGCTCGTCCTGCTGCGAATAACCGTCTCGCTCATGGTTCACGCAGCAGGAGGAGTACGCACGAGCAGGTCCCGCGACTGCCACTCGACGACGCCGAGGCCACCGACGTAGACCGCCTCGCCAAGCAGGTGCAGCAGACCCGTCGGGCCGATGGTGGCGCGGTGAGCGACGACGAGCGCGATGCAGACGAGCGACCAGGCCATGTTCGCGCCCGCGAGGAGCGACAGCAGCGGCTTCGGACGCACTGCCCGCCGGGCTAGCGAGAACGAGAACGCCCCGTAGGCGAGGTTCATCACGCCCGTGAACACGAGCACGCTACGCGGAAGCCTGTGCAGGTCGGCCAGCCAGCCACTCAGCAGGAGCACCAGCACACCCGCCACCAACGCCCCGGTGTAGTCGATCCAGAGCAGGTTGCGACGCCAGGTCATCGAAGTCCGATCTGTGGGGGCGGATTGCAAACCGCCCCTGTTCGCACGCCGCCCTGGCTAGACCTCGGCTTCGGCCGTCTCGCGCACCGCGTCGGTGGCGGTCTCGTTCACGAACGTGAGCCAGCCGTGCGGGTTGTTCGTGTCGCGGAGTGCGGTGAAGTAGGCGTCCTGGATGGCCTTCGTGATCGGGCCGCGCGAGCCCGAGCCGATCTGGTAGCGATCCACCGAGCGGATCGGCGTGACCTCGGCGGCGGTGCCGGTGAAGAACAGCTCGTCGGCCACGTAGAGCGCCTCGCGCGGGATGGCGGCCTCCTTGATCTCGTAGCCAAGCGCCTCCGCGAGCGTAATGACCGAGTTGCGCGTGATGCCAGGCAAGATCGAGAGGCCCGTCGGGGCGGTGTGGAGCACGCCGTCCTTGATGACGAACAGGTTCTCGCCCGAGCCCTCCGAGAGGTAGCCGTCCACAGAGAGCGCGATGCCTTCCGTGAACCCATTCAGCACGGCCTCCATCTTGATGAGCGAGGCGTTGAGATAGTTGCCACCCGCCTTCGCGAGGCTCGGCGTCGTGTTGGGCGCGTTGCGGTTCCAGGTCGACACCTGCACGTCCACGCCCTGCTCGATGGCCTCGTCGCCGAGGTACTTGCCCCAATCCCACACCGCGATGAATGTCTCGACGTAGTTCTTGAGCGGATTGACGCCCATGCTACCCGTGCCGCGGTAGACGACCGGGCGGATGTAGCAGCTTTCGAGCCCGCTCGCGTAGATCGTGTCGAGGACGGCCTGGCTCAGCGTGGCGAGGTCGTAGCCGGAGTCCATCCGGTGGATCTTCGCCGAGTCGATGAGGCGCTGCATGTGCTCCTCCAGGCGGAAGACGGCCGGGCCGCGCGCGGTGTCGTAGGCGCGGATGCCCTCGAAGACCGACGAGCCGTAGTGGACGACGTGCGAGAGGACGTGGATGGTGGCGTCTTCGAAGGGGACGAGGTCGCCGTTGAACCAGATCTTGTGCTGCGTCATGGAGCGGGCAGGCTGGAGGTGAAGCCGGACGGTGCAAAGGCGGCGGGCCGCCCGAGAGGGCCCCGGCAAACGGAAGGGGCCGAGGCAGGATCCCACACGCCTCGGCCTACCCAAAAGATACCGCGCGGCTTCACGCGCCCCGAAGCGCTTCCAGCGAAGACATCGCGTGGTTTTGCGCTATGGTTGGCGTGCGAGCACGGCTAGCTACGCACTCGGGAAGCCGGGCTCGGCGAGCACCCGCTGCGCCTGCTGGAGGTGCCGCGCCTGGTGGGCCGCCATCGCCTCCGCCCAGGCGCCGATGGGCATGCGCCACAGCTTCATCGCAGGGGAGCCCATCTTCTTAGCGCTGAGGTCGCGGCCTTCTCCAGCGTCCATGATGCCCGCGAACCGGTCCTGGAACACGGCAAACTCGCCGATGACGGCAGCCGGATCGAAGCCGGACGCCGTCGGCGTGGCGTTGGAGCGCGGCTTGAAGACCGGGGGTGCCGGGAACTTCATCGTCGTGTCCGGCCCCATGATCTTGAGGCTGAAGCGCGCCAACCCGCCGTAGTCGAACGGAGGGCCGCCGGGTGGCAGCGTCGGGACGACCTCCTCCAAGACGGGCACGTAGATCCCGGCCGCGCGGTTGAGGTGCTGGATGCACTCGGCGACGGACCAGCGCTTCGGCGTCGGCTTCCAGTTGAGTTGGGCAGGGCTGTAGGTAGCCACCCAGTCCTCAACGATGGCCTTGTGGTCGAGAAACGTAGCGCGACTGGCAGAGGCAGGAGGCTTTGAGAGCGTAGGCATGGGACCGTCGGGAGAATGGGAAATGAAGCCCTACGATACCCCCTGCCGCGCGTTGCACGGAGGCGTAATCGTACCCTGTGCGTCCTTCCGGCCTGTGGATCTACGTGCCGGGGAAGCCCGGCGAGGCCATCACGCGCTGCGCCTGCTGGAGGTGCCGTGCCTGATGGCCTGCGAGCATATCGAACCAGGCGGCGAGGGGGAGCCGCAGCACCTTGATCGCGGGCGACGGCATCTTCGCGGCGCTCAGGTCGAGCCCTTTGGCTCCGTCGAGCGCCGCAGCCAGGCGGTCCTGCAACGCCCCGAACGCGCCGACAACAGTAGCCGGGTCGAGGTTCGAGGCATCGTCGGTGCCCGTCGCCTCAGGGAGGAAGTCGGCGGGAGACGTCAGCTTGCGCGTGCTCCCGGCTCCGAACGAGCGGACGGTGAACCGGGCGAACCACCCGTACGTGAACGGCGGTGATCCCGCAGGCAGGCTCGTCGTCGCCAGCTTGGTTTCGAGGGCGGGGGCGTACATCTCCGCGAGGCGGTTGAGGTGCACCAGGCACTCGGCGACGGACCATGATTTCGCTGAGGGCTTCCAGTTGAACTGCGCCGCGCTTAGCGAGCCTGCCCAGTCTTCAACGAGGATCTTGTGGGCGTAGAAGGTGGCGGGCGTGCCTGCGGTGGGGAGAGACATAACAGCGGTTCGAGTCTGGATGGGTGAGGAGCGTGGGGTGGTCACGAGCGGCGCAGGCGCACGAACACGAGCACGTGCGAGACGATGACGAGGGGCACCACGAAGAGCGGCAGCATCGCCAGCGGCAGCGTCGTGAAGGGCAGGATGAGCGACGGTTCCGCGATGGCGTAGCGCGCCCCGTTGCCCAGTACCGCGAGGATGTCGATCAGCCCGAGCGTATTCCAGACGAGGACCGCTGTGCGCTGCCAGGGTTGCTTTACCGGGAGCGCGAAGAAGAGCACGAGCCCCGCAGCCAGGCCCACGGCCACGTCGCCGATGCCTGCAGGCAGGGCGAAGTCGGCGGGGAGCGTCCCCTGAGCCGACAGCCGGAGGAAGTTGGCCCCCGCAAAGATGCGGAGTAGGTGGATCGCCACGAGCGCCCGCAGCGGGATCGCGTTCAGGCGCGCGCGGATGCCTGGCGAGACGGCATATGCCAGCAGCACAAGGCCCGCGAACAGAATCGCGAGGGCGGGCGGCGGCACCAGGACCGACGCGAGCACGCCTGACACCGCAACGAGCAGCGCGGCGATCCCCCAGACGAGAAGCACGACACCGAGCGGGCGGAGCGAGGGCGGCAACGGGGCGGAGAACGAGGTCGTCATAAGGACGCGAGCACGGGTAGGACAAACGCGATGACCCCAACGTCGCACGGCATGCCCCGCTGCGGGTTACCCCAAATTGCGGAAGTCCTCCAGACCAGGGCCTACCTCTACGCAGCAGCACGATAGGTCGCGGGTGGCACGCCGACGTGGCGACGGAAGGCCCGCGTGAACGCGCTCGGCTCGTCGAAGCCAATGGCGAACCCGACCTCAGCGACGGCCAACCGCGAGCCCGTCAGCAGCCGCTGCGCCTGCGCGATGCGGAGCCGTGTGTGGTAGCGGTGCGGCGTCGTGCCGAAGGTCTGCCGGAAGGCGCGGAGGTAGTGGTACTTCGACAGGCACGCGGCCTCGGCGAGCACGTCGAGCGGCAGTGCGTCGTGAGTGGTGGCGTGCATCAGGTCCACCGAGCGCGCGAGGCGACGGTAGAGCTCCGTGCGGGTTGCGGCGCGGGCGGCAGGCACCCGCGCTGCCTCGTAGAGCGCGCCGCGATGCACGGCCAGCAGATGCACAAGCACATCGGCCACCGCCTCATCCAGCGCTGCCGGGGTGGCGGAGGCGACCTCGAAGGCGCGGCCGAGGAGCAGGTCGAACGTCGGCGTCCGGCGATAGAGCCTCGGAAAGACCGTCAGCGGCGGCCCTGCCGCGTCCGGGACTTCAATCAGGCGGTCGTCGTCCGTCACGAGGGCGCGGTAGACGGCCGCTGCGGCGTCGCCGCTCACGTGCAGGTTCTGCGTCTCGGCGGCCTCCTCGATCTCCAGCGTGTAGCGCGCCCCTGCGTTCGTGAGCGCGTAGGTGCCTGGCGGGATCCGCGTCGCCATGTCCTCGGAGCGCACCACGCTCGCGCCGCGCACGTTCGCGAAAAGCGAGAGCGGCCCGAGCACGTCGGGACGGTAGGCGTCTTTGGCCTCAACCTGAAGCAGCACGGTCGGCCATGCCTGCCGCTCGGCGATGCAGGTTTTGAGGTAGCCGAGGTCGGGAAAGTTCTTCAGCAGCACGCCAGCGAGAGGGCCAGTCCGCACGAGCAGGAGGCCCGAAGGTAGGGCACGCTACGCCGATTTGCGAAGCCGCGCGCCAAAGGCCCCGTCGGTGCCATGGATGTGGGGGAGCGCGGCGTAGAAGCCGTCCTCCGTACGCATCCCAGCAGGGACGAACGGCGCGGCGCCTTCCAGCGCGAAGTCCGTCCGTGCGTCAAGGAAGTGGCGGATGCGCTCAGCGTTTTCCTCGGGCTCGATGGAGCAGGTCGCGTAGACGAGCAGGCCGCCGGGCTTCACGAGCGCCGCCGCCGCGTCCAGCAGCGTGTCCTGCAGCGCGACGAGGTCGCGTAGGTCGTCCGGGGTACGCCGCCAGCGGAGGTCGGCGCGCTTGGCGAGGACGCCCGTTCCCGAGCACGGCGCGTCGAGGAGCACACGGTCCGCCTGGAGCACGTCGGCCCCCGGTTCGAGCGCCTGAGCCGCGAGCGTCTGCGCGTCGGCCGCGACTGCCTCCACGATGGTCAACCCGTGCGCCTTGGCACCTCGCTCGACCAGCCCAACGCGTGCCTCGTGCGGGTCGCTTGCGAGGACGCGGCCCGCGTTATGCATCCGCAGCGCGGCATAGAGCGCCTTGCCGCCGGGTGCGGCCGCCACGTCGCGAACCGTCTCGCCCGGTTGCGGATCGAGGAGGCGGACGACCAGCCCAGCGGCTTCGTCCTGCACGGCGACGGTCCCATCCGCAAGCCATCCTGCTCGCACGACCGGTTGCAGCCGCTCCACCCGCACGAAGTCAGCGAGGTACGGCGACGGCTCCCAGTCGAGGCCATGCTCGGCGTCGAGCGCCTTCAGCTTCGCGTGCACATCTTCGACGGAGTGGCGGAGCGTGTTGAGGCGGAGGCTGTAGGTCGGCGGCGCGTTGTCCGCGAGCAGCAGCGCCTCGGTGTCGCCTTCGCCGAAGCGCACGAGCCAGCGGCGCACCAGCCATGTCGGGTGCGAGTGCAGCACGGCGAGATCGCGCGCCGCTTTGCCCGTATTGGGTTGCGGGAGGTCTGCACGACGTCGGTCGGCCGTGCGGAGGATGGCGTTGACGAGCTTCGCCGCACCCGGGTTGACAGCAGCACGCGTCAGCGCGACGGCCTCGTTGACGGCGGCGTGCGGCGGCGTCTGTTCGATGAAGAGGTCGAAGAGCCCGAGGCGGAGCACATCGCGGAGATCCGGTTCGAGCGTGTCGGGATTGCCGTGATAGAGGTGGGCGAGCAGGAAGTCGAGCCAGCGACGGTGGCGCGTCACGCCCGCCGCGTAGCCGACGGCTTGCCCCGAGGCCCGGGCATCGCCGCTCGCGTCTAGCGCTGAGCCATCGGGGTCGAGGCGGTCGGCGTAGGCCCCGTCGCGGATGCGGGCGAGGAGGCGGAGGGCGTCACGACGGGCAGGATCGACGGGCACGGGGCGTAGGAGCAGGTAGGGAGTGAAGCCCCAGCGGGCCAGTCTGGGAAGCTACGGGCCGCGCGAACCTCCACCGCCGTGCTGGGTCCTACTTTGCTGCGTTCTCCTCCTTCGACCCTGCCCCGCGTGCGCGCCGACCTCCACACCCATACGACGGCCTCGGACGGTCGGCTCTCCCCGCCGGGCCTCGTCGAGAAAGCCGCGCTGCGAGGCATCGAACTGCTCTCGATCACCGACCACGATACCGTGGCAGCGTACCCGCTAGCCCGCATCGCGGCGCAGCAGCAAGGCGTGACGCTGCTGCCTGGTGTGGAGCTCTCCGTGCAGGTCGGACGGCGCGACATCCACCTACTCGCCTACGGCTTCGACCTCGCGGATCCAGCCCTCGGGGCCGCCCTGGCTGACTACCGCACGAAGCGCATCGCGCGCGCCGAGACCATCGTCGAGCGGCTCGCAGGCCTGGGCGTGCGCATCCGTTTCGAGCGGGTCCGGTACCACGCCAAAGGGGGCGTCCTTGGCCGGCCGCACATCGCTAAGGCGCTGCTCGAAGCGGGCCTCGTGGCGACGTTCGGGGAGGCGTTCGACCGCTACCTCGGTACGGAGGCCCCCGCCTACGTAGCCAAGACCGACCAGCCTGCCTCGGAGATGATCGCGCTCGTCCACGCGGCAGGCGGCGTGACGGTGCTCGCCCACCCCGGCATCAACCTCGACGAGGTCGTGGGCGCGGCCCTGGTCGCAGACGGACTCGATGGCGTCGAGGTGGTGCACCCGTCGCACAACCCGCTCGCCGAGCGGCGCTGGGCCGCGTTCGCCGCGCAACACAACCTCCTCACGACCGGCGGCTCGGACTACCACGGGTTCGGCACATTCGAGGACGAGAACTTCGGGAGCTACACCCCGCCGTCTGCCTGGGTCGAGCGCCTGCGCGAGCGCGTCGCGCATCCGCAGGTCGCGTAGACGCACCCCGCGACTTCCCCGCGAATCCCTTCGGCCGGACGCCACCACATTGAAGGCGTCCGCTACCTTTCGACCCTCGACCCTCGACCCTCGACCCTCGACCCGAATTCGCCATGCCCATGCTCGAAGGTGCGCTCGTCGCCAACGACGCCCGCTTTGCCATCGTCGCGAGCCGCTTCAACGAAACGATCACGCAGCGACTGCTCGACGGTGCCCTCGACGCGCTGCGACGCCACGGAGCCGACGCAGACGCGGTGACGGTCGCGTGGTGCCCGGGGGCCTTTGAGGTACCCCTGGTCGCGCAGCGCTTGGCGGCCACGGGCGACTACGACGCGGTGATCTGCGTCGGGGCCGTCATTCGAGGAGCCACCTCGCACTACGACTACGTCGCAGGCGGCGTGGCCAGCGGCATCGCGCAGGCGTCGCTCGCCACAGGGGTACCGGTGATGTTCGGCGTCATCACGGTCGAGAACTTGGAGCAAGCCTGGGAGCGCGCGGGCACGAAGGCGGGCAACAAGGGCGCGGAGGCGGCGGCGGGTGCCATCGAGATGGCGAATCTGCTGCGGCAGATCGGCTGACCCCGCGCGTTGCATCCACGAGGCGCAGGGCACGAAAGCACCCCTCGCGTTCGGGTAGGCCTCGTCGTACCTTGCGGGCCGTTGTCCGGCTCCCCTACCTATCCACTGCGAGGCTTCTGACCGACTGCTACGTTCCGCTCTGCTCCCTGCGCCGCACAGCGCACATCGACTTCACCGAACGTAGACGACTCCCCACGTATGCCCACGCGGTTGCTCCTCAGCGTCCTGGCAGCGCTCCTCCTCACGGTCCCGGGCTGGGCTCAGGATCCCCCCAGCGACGCACCGGGCCGCTGGGAGGCCCTCACCGCCTTCAACCAGGTCGTCGCGCTCACCGCCAGCCCGACCACAATCTGGGCGGCGACCTCGGGCGGCGTCTTTGGCTACACGCCCGACAGCGGCGAGATCGAGCGCTATACCACTGTCGAAGGGCTGTCTTCCATCGGCCCCACGGCCATCGCCTACGACCCAGGCGGACAGGTGCTCTGGATCGGCCACGCGGACGGCGCGCTCGACCGCCTCGATCCCGCGACGGGCCTCGTTACGTCGTTCTTCGACATCACGCGGACCGACCGCTTCACTGCACGCCAGGTGGAGCGGCTGCGCATCGGCGACGGCGTAGTCTATGCCGCAACCAGCTTCGGGATCGTCGTGTTCGACACCGAGCGCGAGGAGGTGCGCGCGAGCTACACACGCCTCGGGACGCTGGAGACGGGCACGGCCGTGCGCGACGTGCTCGAAGCGCCGCTGCCCGACGGACGCCCCGGGCTCTGGGCGGCCACAGCCTCGGGAGTCGCACGCGCGCCTGCTGGCGCCAACCTGCTCGAACCAGGTGCCTGGACGGTGGAAACCGAGGGCCCCAGTGACGCGATCGTACTCGCGGCCTTCGACGGGACGGTTGTGGCTGGGAGCTCAGCAGATGCGTTCCGCCGTCAGGACGATGGGCAGTGGGCTGTCCTCTCGATTACGGGGCGCCCCGTTCTTGGCTTTCTGACTGATGGGCCACGTCTGGTCTCTGTGAGCATCTTCCTCGTTGCCATCTCTGGAGAAGGAGCGACTCGGCGGTACTCGATCGAAGGCAACACACCGGGGCTTGCCGACGCACTCACAGCGCTTGTGCAGGGGCCTGACGGGCGCATCTGGGTAGGGGACGAGCGCGACGGCCTCCTCCGACTTCCCGTACTCCAAGGGCTCACTCCTGGCCCGACCGAGCCGGAGCAAGCCATCATCCCAGATGGGCCACGCTCCAACCGACCTGACGACCTGGATGTAGGGCCCGATGGAACGGTCTGGATCGCGCCGCGCCGTGATCTCAACCGCACGACCGTAGCTCGTCGTGACCCGGACGGTACGTGGCAGGTGTTCACCGAAGACGATGGGCTTCCGGACAGCAACATGTTCAGCGCTGCCGTCGCCCGCGACGGGACCTTCTGGGGGGGCACCTCCTCAGCTGGCCTCGTTCAGATCGACCCGGATGGCGTCGTGACGGTGTTTGACACGGAGAACTCGAGCCTACTGAACGGCCTGTCCAGTTCGGACTTCCTGCCAGTGGTCGATGCCGCGCTCGACGCGCGGGGGCAGGTCTGGGCCGTCAATCAGGCGACGCAGCTGCCGTTGCATGTGCAGGACGAGGACGGGACGTGGCAAGGCCTGCCGTTCCCCTCCAACGTGGGCAGCAGCGACGAGGTGCAGGGCCTGCTCATCGACCGCTTCGACCAGAAATGGGTGTTCACCGACGAAACCGGCATCTTTGTCTACCCGGCGGGCATCGAGCCTGTGACCGGGAGCGCGCCCTACATCCGGACCGGAGGTGCCAACGGGATCGGGCTCCCCAACGCGTTCGTCCAAGCCCTGGCGCAGGACCTCGATGGGCGCATCTGGATCGGGACGCGCCGCGGACTGGCGACCATCTTTTCGCCAGGCTCGGCGTTCGGCGGAGACCCGAGCCTTATCGAGCCCCAGTGGGCGCGGACCGAGGACGGCACCTCGTTTTTCCTGCGCGACCTGTTCATCAACGATATCGCCGTTGATCCTGCCAACAACAAGTGGATCGCGTCGGCAAGCGGGGTATGGCTTATCGACAGCGAGGGCGAGAACGTGCTTCAGCGGTTCACCGCCGCCGACTCGCCGCTGTTCTCGGACAACGTGGTCGCCGTGGATGTGGATGCCACTACGGGGCTCGTGTACTTCGGCACGGATCGGGGAGTACTGAGCTACCAAGCCGAGGCCATCGCAGCTGCGCGGACCGTAAGCGACCTCGACGTGGCACCCACCCCGTACCGCCCGGCCGTTCATGCCAGCGGAGTACGCATCTCAGGCCTCATCTCTGGGACGCGCGTCCGCATTCTCACCGCTGATGGGCGCCTCGTGCAGGCCCTCGAGACACGAGGCGGAGCCGTGCGTTGGGACGGCCTCGACCGGGATGGACGTCCCGTGCCGTCAGGCGTCTACCTGGTGGCAGCCTCCGGACTTGATGGCGAGGGGACTGGGTTCGGCAAGATCGCCGTGATCCGGTGAGCGCTCGGCGTCGCGGCGTGCTCACGGGTTCTCCATTTGGAGCAGCAGCTCTGGTGTTCCTATGTTTCTCAACTCTGAAAGAAGCGCCCGCGCTGAAAGCAGAGTTGACATATGGATGCCGTAGCTCAGGTGGTTAGAGCGCCAGGTTGTGGCCCTGGAGGCCGTGGGTTCAAGTCCCACCGGTGTCCCACACGCCGCTAGCCGCGGCGTCCATCGTTGCTCCGTTCGTCTAGTGGTTTAGGACGCCGCCCTTTCACGGCGGTAACACGGGTTCGAATCCCGTACGGAGTACCCCGGCGAGCCCGGTTGAGCGAGAGCGCTACCCAAAAGTAGTGCTCTCGCTTTGTTTGAGGCTAAGTCGCCAAGCTGTAGGCGTCGTCACTCGGGCACCCGCGTCGCTGGGTAGGTGCCGCCAGCCATCTCCATCACGAGGCCCGGCGGTTGGCCGTCCGCGTCCAGGTTGAAGGTGAGGACGCCCGCAGTGTGTTCGAGTTGGAAGCGGGTCGGCGAGAGCGGGACCATGGGCAGCAGACCTGGGCGCCATGGTATCGAGAGGGCGAGGCCACCCGGGGTATCCTCGACCACAAAGAGGTCGCCGGAGCCACGCTCGTAGCGGCCGACGAGACGCGCCCGGTCGGCGTCAAGGACCCTCGCCGCCGCGATGTCGGTGTAGCCTGAAGGCGGCTCGGGGCGCACGGGCGTTTCGCGGACCCAGAGATTGCGGAAGCGGACCGGGCTACCGTGGTCCTGCAGTTGGATCGCGCCCGTGCTCGGATGCAGTTCGTACGGGAGCGATTGCATCTAGATCGTCATGCCGGGCAGCATCTCGTTTTTCTGCACGAGCACGCCGTTGATGAGCACCGTCAGCCGCGCCGGTTCGAGCACCACCCCGTCCTCACCAAAGCGCGGGCAGCGGAAGAAGAGGTCGTAGCTCTGCCACTCATCGGAGGGCCGCAGTGCATTGGCGAGGGGCGGGTACTGTCCGTAGATCGCGCCCGCCATGCCATCGGGGTACGTGGTGTTCACGTACGTGTCGAGGATCTGCACCTCGTAGCGCCCGTCGAGGAGGAAGACGCCGCTGTTGCTGCGGTCCTGGCTCGTCTTCTCGGGCTCGTCCGCCGCCTGCCACTCGATGTGCAGCTGGAGATCCCCGAAAGCTCGTTTTGTCTGGATTGGCCCGCTGCCGGGCAAGACTACGACGGCGCCGTCCTCCACCGTCCAGGGAGCCGCGCTACCGTCCGGTGCTTGCCACGCTGCCTGGAGCGCCTCGGCGGAGCCGCCATCGGCGGGGATCAGGATCGTCGCATCGGCAGGCGCCAGTGTCGGCAGTCGTGAGAGGGCTGGCTCGACACGCGCGGGCGCGGGGCGGGTAATGTCGTGCTGCCGCCAGTCAGAAGCGTGGGGGATGGCATCAGGACCAACCATGGCAGATGGGGTCTGGGCCCAGGCTCCTGAGGAAAGGCTACCCACGACGAGCAGGACAAGGAGACGCATGACGTACCTAACACAGATTGGAAGACTGCGTCCCGAAGCTACCGCACGAGCGGTAGCACTGACCTCGCAGCGTCGCCTCCGGGCCACCTCCCGGCCTCCAGGGTGGGCAGTGAGGGATTCGAACCCCCGACCCCCTCGGTGTAAACGAGGTGCTCTAACCAGCTGAGCTAACCGCCCGAACGATGTTTAATTGTTGATTTGCGATTTCGGATTGTGTGCCCAATCGAAAATCAGAAATCCGAAATCGCATGAGCGGGAAACGGGACTCGAACCCGCGACCCTCAGCTTGGGAAGCTGATGCTCTACCAACTGAGCTATTCCCGCGTATGTCCGCCTCGGACGCGCTGTGTAGCGCAAAGCGGACGGTTATACTACGATGCTTCACAACCCCTGTCAAGGAGAGCGGTTGGACGCGGCGTATCTTCATCGGCTCCGCAAAGCGCATCGCTGGCACGTCTGCCAGACCGCCTTGTCGGCTCGACGCCTCGCCTTCCCGGCTTCCAGACCTCGACTGTCATGAAACGTACCTACCAGCCCAGCCGCCGCAAGCGCGCCAACAAGCACGGCTTCCGCGCCCGCATGGCGTCCAAGAACGGCCGCAAGGTGCTCGCTGCCCGCCGCAAGAAGGGCCGCAAGAACCTCACCGTGAGCGACACCCGCTCGACCAAGTAGCGCGACG
>JBCDFO010000065.1:0-16085 GCA_039177895.1 Bacteroidota bacterium | reverse complement strand
GCCCTACGATGACCTGCGCGGCATCCGCGTCACCCGGCAGGCGCGTGCCCGCTGGGTGGAGGAGTTCGAGGAGCGCCGCGACCCGATGAACCGGCCCTACTACTGGCTCGGCGGTCGCTTCGTCAACCTCGACGAGCGCGGCGATACCGATCAGACGGCCGTGGAGGAAGGCTACGTCTCTGTGACGCCGCTCCAGCACGACCTCACCGCGCATGCGCACCTCGACCGCTTCCGCGCGTGGTCCTGGAACGGCCTCGCCGCCGACACCGAGCGCGTGGGGGCCGAGGACGAAGCAGAGGTGTAGGTCGAGGTCGAAAAGGTGCAGGGGCTGGCTCTGGGCGTCCAGTCAGTTCTGCGGGGCCTCGTCTCGCTGTTGCTAGGGCTTCCTCTGCATCCGCGTCGGCAAATCGCCATCGGCGGCGTAAGCCAAGCCGGACACCATGCGTCTGTTGGAACGAGCATCGGCGCCGCGCGGTGCTCCACTCGACAGTCACACCGCATCCAGCCCGCCGTTCCGGCTTTGACCATGACCGCCTTCGTCCACCACCTCGCCGTGTTTGCCGTGCTGGTCACGGGCGCTACCTGCTCCGGCTGCCTGAGCAGCGCCGACTTCATCCGCGTCGTGCCCGCCGGGCCTGTCATGCAGGTGCAGAGCACGTTCGACCACAGCGCCTACGACCGCATCCTGAAGACCTACGTGGACCGCAACGGCCTCGTGGACTACGCCGGGCTCCTCGCCAACCGCGCGCCGCTCGACGCGTACCTTGAACGCCTCGCGGCTACGGACCCGTCGAGCCTCGGGCGCAGCGAGCAGCTTGCGTTCTGGATCAATGCCTACAACGCCTACGCGATCAAGCTCGTCCTCGACAATTACCCCACCGAGAGCATCCTCGACGTCACCAGCGGGCCGTTCGTGCCGAAGGTCAACAGCCCGTTCCAGGTCAAGTTTGCCAACGTCGGTGGCGAGGAGCGCACGCTCGACGAGATCGAGCACGGCATCATCCGCCCGCAGTTCAACGACCCGCGCATCCACTTCGTGGTGATCTGCGCGGCCATCAGTTGCCCCCCGCTCCGCGCGGAGGCGTTCACCGGCGCGAAGCTCGACGCGCAACTCGACGAGCAAGGGCGCATCTTCCTCGCCGACGAGAGCAAGAACCGCTTCGAGGGCGAGACAGCCACGTTCTCGAAGATCTTCGACTGGTACAAGGGCGACTTCGGCGGCTCGGACGAGTCCCTCCAGCGCTACCTCGCAGCCTTCGCCCCTGAGGAAGCTCGCGAAGGCCTCGAACAGGCTGCCTACGATGTCGATTTCGGCCGCTACGACTGGTCGCTCAACGAGCAGTGAGTCGGTGGGCGGTGGGTCAGTTGACGGTGCGTCGGAACGACGCGGAGGAGAGGCGTTCGGTATCTTCGAGCGCCACTCTCCCTGCTCACTTCTGCAACGCACGTCCCATGGCTGACATGCCGTCTGCGGGCCAGCCCGCGCCACCGTTCTCCGGCACCACGCACACCGGCGACATTGTCGCGCTCAGCGACTTCGCAGGGCAGCCCGTCGCGCTCTACTTCTACCCCAAGGACGACACCCCGGGCTGCACCAAGCAGGCCTGCAACCTGCGCGACAACTACGCCGCGCTCCAGCACGCGGGCATCGCCATCGTGGGCGTCTCGGCGGACGACGAGGTCTCGCACGCGCGCTTCACCGAGAAGTACGACCTGCCCTTCCCGCTCATCGCCGACACGGAGCGCGCGATCATGGCGGCCTACGGGGCCTACGGCGAGAAAAACATGTATGGCCGCACCGTGATGGGCGTGAAGCGCACCACGTTCCTCATCGACGGCGACGGGACCATCGTGCACGTCTTCAAGCGTCCGAAGACCGCCGCGCACGCCGAGGAGATCCTCGCGAAGTGGGAGGCGCGATAGCTGTTAGCTTCTGGCTAGTGGCTGGGAGAAGATCAGCCAACAGCTAACCGCCAATTGCCAACAGCTATGCCCTTCGAAACCGTCATCGGGCTGGAGGTCCACGCGCAGCTCCGGACCGCGACGAAAGCGTTCAGCCCCGATGCGGCGGCGTTCGGCGCGGCTCCGAACACGTACGTCGATCCCGTGTCGCTCGGGCACCCGGGGACGCTGCCGGTCTTCAACGCGGCGGCCGTGCGGGAGACGCTGCTGCTCGGCCTCGCGCTGGACTGCGCCATCGCGCGGCGCTCGGTGCTGGCGCGCAAGCACTACTTCTATCCCGACCTCCCGAAAGGCTACCAGATCTCGCAGTACGAGACGCCCATCCTCGCGGGGGGGCACGTCCCCATCCGCGACGAGGAAACCGGCGAGACGCGTGCCGTCGCCCTGACGCGGATCCATCTGGAAGAAGACGCGGGCAAGCTCGTCCACGACCTCGACCCGACGGCGACGCTGGTGGACCACAACCGCTGCGGCGTGCCGCTGCTGGAAATCGTCTCCGAGCCCGACCTGCGCACGCCGCGCGAGGCGGCGCTCTACCTCCAGGAGATCCGCCGCCTCGTCCGCTGGCTCGGCATCTGTGATGGTAACATGGAGGAGGGCTCGCTCCGCTGCGACGCCAACGTCTCCGTGCGGCCCGTCGGCAGCGAGACGCTTGGGACGAAGGCGGAGGTGAAAAACCTCAACTCGATCCGGGGCGTCGAGCGCGCCATCGCGTACGAGGCTACGCGGCAGATCGCGCTGATCGAGCGCGGCGAGGCGGTCGTGCAGGAGACGCGGCTGTGGGATGCGGACCGCGAAGAGACGCGCTCTATGCGCTCGAAGGAGGAGGCGATGGACTACCGCTACGTCCCCGACCCCGACCTGCCGCCGGTCGTTGTCACCGACGCCGTCCTCGCCGAAGCACGCGCCGCGATGCCCGAACTGCCCGACGCGCGCCGGGCCCGTTTCGTCGAGACGCTCGGCCTGCCCGCCTACGATGCCGCGCTGCTGACCGAGGAGCGTCCGCTCGCCGACTACTTCGAGGCCACGCTCGACGCGCTCAGCACGACGCCGTCCGAAGACGAAGCGAAAGCGGTCAGCAATGTGGTGATGGGCGATGTACTCCGGGTAACCAAGGAGCAGAAGCTCGACGTCGCTGCGTTCCCCGTCGAGCCAGCGCGGCTGGCGGCGCTCGTGCGGATGCGCCTCGGCGACCAACTCAGCAGCACCGCTGCCACGGAGGTATTCGACGCGATGCTCACTGATGAGGCTGCGCCGGAGGCGATTGCAGAGGCGCGCGACCTCCTGCAAGTCTCCGACGACGACGCGCTCGTGCCGGTCGTAGACGAGATCCTGGCGGCGAATCCGAAGCAAGTCGCGGACTTCCGTGCGGGTAAGCAGCAGGTCGTGGGGTTCTTCATCGGGCAGGTGATGCGGGCCTTCCCAGGAGCGCCGGATCCCAAGCGTGTGCGGACGCTCCTGCTCGAGCGTTTGACGGAGTAGCAGGGGGCGAGATTGGGATTGACGCCAGCCACGCGGCGCGTCACCTTGGGCCACCCACCATCTCGTCACCATGGTTTGGACTAGCTTTTGCCGGGCGGGTAGCCTTGATGCCCGCGCCGCATCGCTGTACCGATCCACCACTGTTATGTCTCGTCTCGCTCGCCTCGGGGCCGTTCTGCTCGTTCTTTGCACCGCCGTGGGGTGCAGCTTCGAGCAGGGTGGCTCGCTCTCGGAGTACCTCACCGACGCCCGCATCCAGCGCCAAAGCGGCAACCTCGACGCGGCGCTGGCGCTGCTCCGGGAGGCGCAGCAGAATTTTCCCGAGAGCGAGGAGGTGCGTATCGAGCTCGCTGCGGTACGGTTCGAGGTATCGCCGGTGGGTGTCTTCGACCTCGCAGATGCGGCGGAGCACGTGATTGAGGAGCCGCTCGGGTCCGACCCGGTGCCGGACGACCAGTTCTGCGCGATCCCTGACGAGGGCATCGAGCGCTTCGAGCCGTTCGACCCCACTGCGTTTGAGGGGTTCGCAAGCATCGAGGCCGCCGTGACAGACCTCGACGAGATCAGCGGACTGCTGACGCGGACGCCGGATGGCCAGGCCTTCTCGACGCTGGAGGGCCGCCTGCGCGAACTCGACCTCTGTACCATCGTGGATCGCGAGGCCGAGGTGCTGCGGCCCTACGACCGCGCGGGCATCCTCCAAGATCTTCGGGACGATGGGCTCAGCGACCTCCAGATCGGCGACCTGCTCGTGACCTACGCCGTCACGCAGCTCACGAGCAGCTACTACGACCTCTTCGCCGTCCGCATCCCCAGCCTCAACACGCAGAGCGAGGTCGTCTCTCTCCACCGCGTTCGCGAGAGCGGCGACGAGTACATCACCTACTGCGCTGCGAACGCCTTCGCGTTCCTGGGCGTGGCTAGCACCGTCCGCGATCCGGCCGAGGCTTTCCTGCGCGCGACCATCGCCGTCGAGTTGCGCGCGTTCCTGCTGGGCTACCCCGAGGCCACCGACGAGCTGCTCATCGACGTCGTCCAGGCCCTCATCTCGATCCAGCGCGAGCTCGCCACCTGCCCGACCTGATCGGCCCGCTGCTCGCCTCCCGCTTATGCCCACCACCGCCGCCATGCTCCGCCTGATCCCCATCCTGAGCCTGCTGCTCCTGGCAGCGCTGCCCAGCCGCGCGCAACTCTTTGGTGACCTCGAACAGGACGCGACGGGCCGTCCGGCCAGTCTCGCCGCGCTCGGGATGGCCAACGCGGCGGTCGCGCTCGTGGACGCGGACTACGTCTTCTCGTACAACCCCGCGCAACTAGGACAGCTCCCGCTCGACCGGCTCCAGATGAACTTCGTCGGCCTGCGCTTCGGGTTCTCGCCCGACCTGTTCGACAAGACCGATTTCATCACGGGAGACCTGCAGGACGCCATCGATTTCGGGCTGGAGGAACTCTATGAGGAGGACCGCGACCGCCTGGAGTCGCTCTACGACCGGGCGCGCACGCTGGCGCAGGAGGAGTCGGTGCTGGCGGCGCAGGTGGTGCTCCCGCAGGCGTTCTTCCGCGCGGGTCCGGTGAACGTGGGCGTCGGGGCGTTCGTCCACGGCATCGCGCGCTTCCAGTTTTCGCCGGACATCGTCCCGGTCCTCGATGCGTACGCGCAGACCGAGTTTCTGCTGCCGGTGTCGGTCGGCTACCGCGTGCCGGGCACGGCGCGCTTCCTCGACGGCGTGGGCGGGCTGTCGCTCGGCGCGACGGTCCGCTACATCCGTAGGCAGGTCACCGCGAAGCAGACGCCGCTCGACGCGCTCGACGACACCCAGAGCCTCTACTTCTTCCGCGGCGCGGGGCTCGGCCTCGACATCGGGGCGCACTACCAGGAGGTGCTCCCCAACATCAACGTCGGCCTCGCGGTCTACAACCTCATCGGCGGCAACGTGGACCTCACCTACGAAGGCGGGCGCGTCCCCTTCGACGGCTCCAACGCCCCCGGCCCGTTCGAGGTGGTGTTCGGCGTCAGCGAGCCGACCGAGGAGGCTGTGTCGCCCGAGGACCTGCAGGAGGTTGGTGCGTTGGAGGCGCGGTTCGCCGAGCGTTCCGGGACGCCCATCGTGCGCCTCGGCGCGGCCTACGCGCAGGACTTCAACCGCCTCACGACGGCGCTCACCGGCTTCTCGGTCGCGCTCGACTACACGAGCCGCTCCACCTCCGAGTTCGCGCAGCCGTTCGGCACGCACTTCCGCTTTGGCGTCGGGCTGGAGATGGCGAACCTGCTCCACCTGCGGGGCGGCATCACGCAGGGCTACCCCGCGCTCGGGGCGGGCGTGGTGACGCGGTTCGCGCGGTTCGACTACGCCTTCTTCAGCGTGGAAGACGGACGGCTCCCGGGCCAGCTTCGGCGCGGCAACCACCGTTTCGAGATCCGCTTCGGGCTGTTTTAGAGCATTGTTCAGGTAGGTCTGGCAACGTACCCCGCGCCACGAATCCAGCTCGCCGCGTCGCCCGCTGTGATCGCTCCGGCCGCCTCCGTGATCGCCGCACCCAGCGCCTCCTGCGTCCGCGCGCTGATCCGCCGGAGCACCGCTTTCAGCTTCGACCATAGCTTCTCGATTGGGTTCAACTCCGGGCTGTACGGCGGTACGAACAGCACGCGACACCCGACCGCTTCGATCGCTACGCGCACCGCTGCCGTCTTGTGCGCCCACAGGTTGTCCAGCACTACCACCTGCCCGGGAGTGAGCGCCGGGCACAACACCTCGGTCACGAATGCCAGGAACGACGCCTTCGTCGTCCCGTCCGCCGGTCGAGCACCAACAGCCCCCGCTCGGTCATCGCGCCGGTGAGCGTCGTGTTCTTGCCCCAACTCGCAGGCACGTGGCCCACGGCTCGCTTCGAGCGGTGCGCCCGGGCGTAGCGCCGGGTCATCTTGCGGTTGACCCCCGCCTCATCCACGAACACCAGCCGCGCCGGATCGAGCGCGGGCTGCGCGGCTACGAAGGCCTCGCGCACGGCGACCTTCTCCGGCGTCAGGCGCTCGGCGGCCCGGAGCGTCTTTTTTTCGCGTGATCTCGCTGCGGACCAGCGAGCGGAAGACGGTGGTGTCGCTGACGGAGCGTCCGGTGTCGTCGGCGAAGCGGGTGGCGAGTTCGTCGAGCGTGAGGTCGCCCTCGGCGGCGAGGTAGGCGGCGATGCGCGCGTCGTCCTCGGAAGAGAGGAGACGCAGCGGGCCGTGGCGCTGAGCGGTGGGCTGGACCGAGCCCGTCGCTCGGTAGCGCCGGAGCCAGTCGCAGGCGGTGGAGAGGCCGACGGAGAACTGGCGGGCGACCTGGGCTTGGGTACGGTCGCCAGCGAGGAGGGCAGCGACGACGCGGGAGCGGAGATCGAGGGAGTAGGAGGCGGGCATGGGAGTAGGCTGAGGAAGCCGCTCAGACGCCGGATCTACCGGAAGGTTGCTCTAGCGAGAAAGCTAGGCCGAAGGACACCTCCCAGCCGCATCGGTGCCCATGCTGCTCGAATTCGCCATCGGGGATGCCTACGGGGCCGGTTTCGAGTATGTCTCGAAGCGGATCACGCGCGAGCACAACGACCTCAGCGGCTACATCCAGCACCCGCGCCACGGTACTGCGCCAGGTTGCTACACGGACGACACGCAGATGACCCTCGCCATTGCCGAGGCCATCGTCTCCGGCGAGCCATGGACGCGCGCACACCTCGCCCAGCGCTTCGTGGAGGTCTACAAGCGTGACCCTCGCGAGGGCTATGCCCGTGGCTTTCGTGCCTTTCTGGAAGAGGTGCGCGACGGAGCCGAGTTTCTCGACCGCATTCGCCCCGAGAGCGACAAGAGCGGCGCGGCGATGCGTGCGGTGCCTATTGGGGTGTACCCGGACGTGGAGACCGTCATCGCGCGCAGCCGTCTCCAGGCCGCGATCACGCACGGCACGCCTGGCGGCGTCGCAGCCAGCGTAGCCACGAGCCTGATGGCGCACTACTTTCTCTACGACCTCGGGCCAAAGGCGGACATGCCAGCGTTCATCGCCACGCATGTCGAAGGGGCGTGGACGACGCCCTGGCGCGGCAAGGTCGGCGCGAAAGGCATGATGAGTGCGCACGCTGCCCTGACTGTCGTCACGCAATCGGAATCACTCGGCGACATGCTCCAGCGCTGCATCGCGTTCACGGGCGACGTAGACACCGTGGCTACCATCGCGCTCGGGGCGGCGTCGTGCTCATCGGAGATCCAGCAGGATCTGCCAGACGTGTTGGTGAGTGGGCTGGAAGGCGGCCCCTACGGCCGCGCTTACCTCCAGCGCCTCGACGTGCGCCTACGGGCAGCGATTGGTTTTTCTTAGCCTGGCGGGTACCTGCGGACCATGTAGCGTACACGCTACCTGCTTCCCTAAATGTGAAGCGCTACAGCAAAGGTTGCATCGCTGGAGAGTCCTGCTGGGAAACCAAATAAAGGGTCGAATGTAGCCTCATGGCTGACTCCTTCTAGAATGAGGCTCCTATGGAACGCATCAATTACGCCAGCGACATCCAGCCCCTCTCGGCCTTTCGCAAGCAGGCGTCGGCCCTCATCGACCGGCTCCAGAAGAGCCGCCGTCCGCTGGTGCTCACCCGCAATGGCCGGAGTGCGGTGGTCGTCCTCGATGCAGGTGAGTTCGAGCGGTTGATCGAACGGATTGAGCTCCTCGAAGACGTGCAGATGGCGCGAGAGCAGGCCCAGCGCGGCGAAACAGTTCCACAGGACCAGGCGCTAGCTTACTTGACGGATCGGCTTGGCACTGAGGCGGGCAGCGAAGCCAAACGTGGCGGATGAGGATCGAGTACGCGACGCTGGCGCTGGAGCGCATCTTGGAGATCGCTGAACACCGCTTCCCCGACGCCTCTGAGCGAGCGCGCACGTGGATGAGCGAGGCGATTGAGCACGCGTCGCGCCTCGAGGTCTTTCCCCACCTGGGTCGTCGAATCTCCTCCTGGACCGATTCGGTAGGCGGAGGCCAGCATGTGCGACGGCTCCTGTTCCGGGATGTGTGGATCGTCTGCGAGGTGCGCCAAGCCGACCCGGACGCGGATGACGTGCACCCAGATGACCATATTCTGGTGTTAACCGTCCGTCACGTGCGCGAACAGCCAGGCGAGGACTGAGCCGTGTCCTTCGTCACGGGCTGCGCCTGCGGCTACCCAAACACGCGGTCGAGGTAGCGCCGCGCGGCGGCCTCGTGGGCGTTCAGCTTGTCTGCACCCATGCGGTCGAGGTGGCCGGTGAGCATCGACATGCGGTGGTAGCCTTCGATCTCCTCGCGGTAGTCGCGCATGAACGTCCAGTAGAGGCCGTCCCACTCGGCCTCCCAGTCGCCGCGCGGATAGTGGCTCATTTTGCGGATGTAATTCGAGCCGCTCATGTAGGGCTTCGTCGTGATGAGCGGCCCGGCAGCGTGCTGGCTCATGCCGTAGGTGTTGGGCACCATCACCCAGTCGTAGGCATCGACGAAGAGCTCCATAAACCAGCGGTAGACGGCGCGCGGGTGGATGCGCGAGAGGAAGAGCGCACCGCCGAGTACCATGAGCCGCTCGATGTGGTTGGCGTAGCCGGTCTTCAGTACGCGCTGGATCACGTCGTCCACGGGGACGAGGCCCGTCGTGCCGTCGTACCACGCGTCGGGCATCGCGCGCTCGTAGCCCCACATGTTGCCGGTGCGCATGGGCACGCCTTCGAGGTCGTAGGTGGCGCGCATGAACTCGCGCCAGCCGATCACCTGGCGCACGAAGCCTTCGAGCGAGGCAATCGGCGCGTCGCCCTCGCGGGCCATCACGGCATCGAGGACCTGCTGTGGGGTGACGAGGCCGATGTTGAGCATCGGCGTGAGCACGGCGTGGTAGAAGTGCGACTGCCCCGGCTCGATGGCGTCCTCGAACGGCCCGAAGCGGTCGAGCCGCTCTTCGACGAACACGTCGAGCCAGTGCGCGGCAGCCTTGTGCGTGGTCGGGTAGGGCAGCGGTCCGCTCGCGCCGAGATGGTCGGGGAAGTGCTCCCCGACGTAGCGCACGGCCTCTTCCGTGTAGTCGTCCGGCTCCACGCTGGGGACAGGCGGCACCTCGGCGATGGCTTTCTTGGTGAGCTTCTTCCGGTTGTCCTCGTCGAAGCTCCACTGCCCGCCCGTGGGGTCGCCGTTTTCGTCGATCAGAAGACCGAGGCGACGGCGCTGGTGCTTGTAGAAGGTGGCCATGAAGTAGCGCTTCCGGCCGTCGAAGAAGTCCGCGTTCTCGTCGCGCGTGTTGAGGAAGAGCGGCGTCTCCAGCACTTCGCGCTCGATCCCGGCATCGCTGGCGGCACGGTCCAGGCGCTTCTCCAAGGTGAAGTCGACCGGCTCGCAGTAGCGCACGGTCGTGACGCCGTCCTCGGCAAGCTTCGCGAAGAGGTCGGCCGTCGAGGTGCGGTCGGCCCAGGCGACGTAGCGGACGGTGTGGCCGTCGCGCTCCAGGCGGTCGGCCGTGCGCTGCATCGTGGCGCGGTGGAGGACGAGCCGCAGCTTGTGGTAGCGCGCGGGGTACTGCTCGTCGCGGAAGAAGAGGTCGTCCTCGATGAGCACGACCTCGTCGGGTCGGTCGAGGTCCGGGTCGAGTGCGGGGTGGTCGGCGAAAAGCTGGTTCGGGAAGACGAGCGCGGCGAGGGACATGCAGGGGAAAGGAGACAGAAGAAGGGCCTGTGCCTTACCGGAGCCGCATCGCCCCTGATCCCGAGGGCAGAGGCACACTTACGTCCTCCTGCAGCCTTCGAACTTCTGCCTTCCCGCTTTTGGCACGCGTGCAGAAGTTCTGCGGTGTGGCAGTGAGGCCGTGTGGCGGTGCAGTCTCGCTGACCGTTTCCCAGTCGGAGGTGCCCTCGAAGACCCGAGTTCGTGACTTCCCACTTCTGCCTTCGAACTTCTGACTTCCCGCTTATTACAGGTTCCATCCGACGGCCAGCAGCACGCTGTAGACGAGCAGCGCCCGCGCCGTCTGCCCCAGCACGGGCGCAATGGTCGCGGGGTCTTCGGTCTGCCGGAGCGTCTGCAGCGGCCCGATCACGAGCGGCAGGGCGAGGCAGCCCAGCAGTGCTCCCGTCGGGGCACCGAAGCCGAACACGAGCACCAGCGGCCACAGGACGGCGATCCCCACCCAGGCAGCGTACATCGCCACGCCCGCGCGGCGGCCCAGCCGGACGACCAGCGTGCGTTTGCCCGCCGCGGCGTCCGTCGTCAGATCGCGGAGGTTGTTCGCCAGCAGGATCGCCGTCGAGAGGAGCCCCGGTCCGACGCCCGCGAGCACGACGACGAGCGGCAGGGCCGAACCGCCCACGATGTCCGCCGCCTGCACGAAGTAGGTCCCGCCCACGGCAACGGGTCCAAAGAACACGAACACGAACAGGTCCGCGATGCCGAGGTAGGCCAGCGACTTGCGCCCCGCGGTGTAGAGCCACCCGCACGCCAGCGACGCCACGCCCACGGCCACGATGGGCCAGCCGCCGCGCACCATGATGTAGGTGCCAGCCAGCGTCGCCAGCGCGAACATGAGGAAGGCCGCGCGTCGAACGGCTTGCGGCGTCGCGAGCCCGGCCTGCGTCACCCGCGTCGGCCCGACGCGCCGCTCGGTGTCGGCCCCGAGGAGGAAGTCGTGGTAGTCGTTGGCGAAGTTGGTCCCGATCTGGATGAAGATGGCCCCGAGGAACGCACACCCCCACGCGAGCGGGTGGAAGACGCCCGCCTCCCACGCCAGCGCCCCGCCGAGCACGACCGGCGCGACGGCCGCCCACAGCGTCTTCGGCCGCGCCGCGAGCGTCCAGAGGCGCACGGGAGAGAGCGTAGCGGTCGTCGAGTCGGGCATGAGCGAGGAGCGTGGGTGCAATCCTGCAAGCTACCGATCTGGCGACCCAGCATTGACTGTGGCGTCACCTCGCGAGCGTCATCCGTGTCGTGAGCGATGCGTCGCCTGCAGTGAGCCGCACGACATACGCTCCGTTGGCGAGCCGTGTCTCCGGAGCCCACGTCAGCGTATGCGTACCGCTCGCCTGCACCGCCTCCGCGAGCACGGCCACGCGCCGCCCCGCCACGTCGAAGACCTCTACGCGAACCGGACCGGTATCGGCCAGCACGTACTGCACGGTGGCTGACGCTGTGACCGGGTTCGGCCACGGCGACGCGAGCGCGAAGCCCGAAAGTCCGGCAGTCGGCTCGTTCGCCACGGGGTTTGTGGGCAGCGGGAGCGTCCAGAGCGAACGGGCGTGCGTCCCGGCGGCGAGGTAGCGCGCGGTCGGGTGCACCTGCAGGTCGAACACGGCGACGGCTGGGATGCCCGTGCCGAGCGCCTCCCACGTGAAGCCCGCATCGGGGCTGACGAACGGGCCCACGTCGGTGCCCACGAACACGGTGTCTGGCGCGAGTGGATCGACGGCGATGGCGTTCACAGGCGCGTCCGGGAGGCCGTCGCTGATCGAGGTCCACGTCAGGCCGCTGTCTGCGGTGCGGAAGACGCGCGGCTCGGGGTCGCGCCAGCGTAGGCCCGACTGCGTGACGTACGCCGAGGCCACATCCGTCGGGTGCGCGAGGACGCGAGTGACGTAGCGGAAAGGCAGGGGACCCGTCCGATCGGTCCATGTCGCGCCGCCGTCGTCCGTCGTCCAGACCTGCCCATCGCCGGTGCCGACCCACAGCACGTCGGGATCGAGCGGCGAGACGGAGATCGCGGTCACGACGCTAAGGCGGCCTGCCGCACTCGTCGTGAGGTCGGGCGAGATAGGCTCCCAGAACGCTGCGCCGTCGGTCGTCCGGTAGACGCGGTTGGTGCCGTAGTAGAGCGTCTCCGGGTCGCTCGGGTCCATCACCACCGGTGTCGACCAGTTCGTCGGCTCACTCTCGTCGATGCCATTGCGGGCAAACTCGAAGGTGATGCCGCCATCGATGGACTTGCCGAGGAAGCCGAACTGCGACTCGGCGTAGATCACGTCGGGGTTGGTCGGGTCGATGATCACGTAGAAGCCGTCGCCGCCGTAGATGAGTTCGTAGTCGTCGAGGGCGCCGGTGCGGGTGCGGACAGTGCCGTTGTCCTGCGTGCCGCCGTAGAGGCGCTCCGGGTTCGTCGCGTCGAGGCCGATCTCGTAGAACTGCGTGATGGCGAGGCCATTGACCGGCTCCCAGTTGATACCCCGGTCGGTGCTGATGTCGAAACCGCCGTCGTTGCCGGAGAGGAGGTAGGTCGGGTCGTCGGGCTTGAACGCGAGTGCGTGGTGGTCGACGTGGAGGACGTCGTAGCCGTACTGATCAAACCAGCCGTTCCCTTCCCACACCACCAGCGGCACGTCGAGGACGAACACGCGCTCGGCGTCGAGCGGGTCGCAGCGGACATTGCCGAAGTACCACGCAAAGCCGCCGCCGAAGCCCGTGAGGCCGTCGGAGCGCCGGTCGCGGGCCCACGAGACGCCGCCGTCTTCGGAGCGATAGAGGTCCGTCACGAGCCGTCCGTCGTTGTAGAGCGCATACATCCGGTCGGGGTCGCCGTCGCACGTCGTGAGGCCGATGCGCCCGATGTCGTCGCCAGAGCCGGGGAGCCCGTCCGGCTCGCCGAGGAGCGCCCACGTGTCGCCGCCGTCGGCGGAGCGGTAGACGCCGCTCGTGGGGCCTGAGAGCACAGCGCCGATGGGCGTGCGCTCGCGCTCCCACATCGCCGCGTAGAGCGTATCGGGCGAGGTCGGATGCATCACCAGGTCGATGGCGGCGGTGCGGTCTGAGACGAAGAGGACCTGCGCCCAGGAGTCGCCGCCGTCGGTGGAGCGGTAGACGCCGCGCGCGGGCGACGTGCCGAAGTAAGACCCCGTCCCTGCCACGAAGACCCGGTCTGGGTCGCGCGGGTCAATGCGGATGCGGCCGACGGTGATCGTCTCCTCCAGCCCGAGCGAGGTCCAGGTCGTGCCGCCGTCCTCGGTCCGGAAGACGCCGCCGCCCGAGAGGTTGTACGACCCGCCGTTTGACTCGCCCGTGCCCACGAACGCCCGATCCGGATCGGTTGGATCGACAGCCACGGCCCCGACGGGCAGCACCGCCTGGTCGTCGAAGATGGGCGTCCACGTCCGCCCGGCGTCCAGCGACTTGAACGCGCCGCCGGTCGCGGCTCCGGCATAGACGACATCCGGCGCGCTCTCCGCGAAGGCGATGCTTGTGATCCGCCCGCCCACGTTGGTCGGCCCGGCCTGCTCCCACGCGCCGAAGTCGGCTCCCATCCGGGTCGCCTCACGCATTTGGAGCGCCTGCGCGTGCGCCGCGCGGAACGCCTCCGCGTCGTGCTGGAAGTGGGGGAAGAGCCGCTGCTCGGCAAGCCACGTGGCCGGGCGCTGGTCTGGGCCGGGCGCTTGCTTCTCGGCGCGCTCGGAGAACGGACGCAGGTCGGCCTCCGGTACCGTGGGGGCCTCGGCTTCGGAGATGGCCTCCTCCGGGAGATCAGACAGGACCCAGACGGAGAGCAGGCCGAGAACGATGACGAACGGGAGCAGGCGGGTGAGGCGCATCAGGGTAGGGAGCGGAGGTCAACGGAGCCATGCCACGATACGCCGCGGCGTGGACGCGGTCCAACGCCCGTGCTACCCGCTAGGCGCCCTCGGTAACCTGCTCCGGTCGCCACGCCTCCAGGTCGTCCAGCAGATCATAGACCTCGTCGCGGTAGACCTTCTTGATCTTCAGCTTGACGCGCCCTTTGTGGCGCCCCGGCAGCGCGTCGAGGAGGTCGAGGCGCGCGGGGCGGAGCCAGAGGCGGTCCTTGAATACGCCGCGCTTGAAGCGCACCTCCGCGATGTCCGACAGCGGCCACGCTGCCACCTGCGTCGGCCGCTTGAACATCCCCAGCCACGCCGTCTGCAACTCCAACTCCAGCACGTCGCCGCCCGCTGGATCACGGGCAATACGCATCAGGCCCGTGGCCTCGGCCAGGCCGTCGTACACCTCGGCAATTTCGATGGGGATGCTCATGACGAGTGGGGCGGTGTTGCGGTGAAGCCGTGTTGCAGTGGGGCTGGTCAGGTACCACGGCCGCACAGGTTTACTGTAGCACGGCAAAACTGTTACGGACGATAGCCGTCCGCGTCGAAGTTGGGCTTGCGGCGCTCGTTGTAGGCGTTCTTGCCCTCCTGCCCCTCCTCGGTCATGTAGAAGAGCATCGTGGCATGGCCCGCCAATTGCTGGAGGCCGGCGCCGCCGTCCTCGTCAGCGTTGGCGGCGGCCTTGATCATGCGGATGGCGATGTTCGAGTTCTGGAGGATCTCGCGACACCACTGGACCGTCTCGCGCTCTAACTCGGCGAGGGGCACCACCGTGTTGACGAGGCCCATGTCGAGCGCCTCCTGCGCGGAGTAGTCGCGGCAGAGGAACCAGATCTCACGCGCCTTCTTCTGCCCGACGATGCGCGCGAGGTGCGCCGTGCCGTAGCCCGCGTCGAACGAGCCGACCTTCGGGCCGGTCTGCATGAACCGCGCGTTGTCGCTCGCAATCGTGAGGTCGCAGACGACGTGGAGCACGTGCCCGCCGCCGACCGCCCAGCCGTTGACCGCCGCGATGACGGGCTTGGGGCAGGTGCGGATGCGGATCTGGAAGTCGAGCACGTTGAGGCGCTGCATGCCGGTCTCCTGGCCGCCTTCCATCTCGCGGTAGCCGTGGTCGCCGCGGATGCGCTGGTCGCCGCCGGAGCAGAAGGCCTTGTCGCCTGCGCCCGTGAGCACGATCACGCCCACGGATGGGTCGTCCCGTGCGTCGTCGATGGCGCGGATCATCTCAGTCACGGTCGTCGGACGGAACGCGTTGCGGACCTCCGGCCGGTTGATCGTGATGCGGGCGATCCCGGCCGTGTTGGTATCAGGGAGGCCCTTCTCGTAGACGACGTCGGTGTAGCCGTCGAGCGAGCGCCAGGCGAAGGGGCCCGCGACGGTGGGGCGGTGCGTGAAGTGGTGGCGACGGGCAGTCCCGTTGGAGGTGTCGGCGGCCATGCGAAGTGGAGTCGGGAGAGGAAAAGCAGGGTCGGCTCCCGGAACGGCCAGCGGTTACAGCGGAGTTCCCCGCGCAGACGAGGTCGACAGGCAGCGCGCGCACTCTCCTCACAAAAAACGCCCTGCCGCGCCAGGAGGGCACGCGGCAGAGCGTCGGGTCCGGTGGGAGGGACCTGAAAAGGCGGACGGTCTGGAAAATCGAAGGGGCTACAGGTCAAGCGCGGCATCGATCTGCTTCAGGCGCATCCGGGCCAGCGCCAGGTTCGAGCCCTCCTTGTCGATGGCGAGGTAGAAGAACAGGTTCGGGTTGTTGCGCGCGAGCCGGATGAGGTGATACTGCGTGTCAAGCGTGATCAGGATGTCGTGGATGCGATCGGTGAGCCCTAGCTGCGTGCGGATGCTCTTCTTGGCACGCACCACCTCGGTGTTGCCTGCCGCTGCGAGCTCCATGTCGATGGGGCCGCCGCCGATGGTGCCGAGGCACATGCCGGTCTCGTAGTCAACGATGGCTGCGCCGATGGCACCGGAGATGCGCATGCTCTCGTCGAGCGCCGCGCGGATGTCGAGGGTGTCTACCTGCATGAGGAGTACGGATGGGGGGAGTGGGGATCCCCTAGGCGTGATGGAGGACGTCCGT
>JBCDFO010000064.1:0-16121 GCA_039177895.1 Bacteroidota bacterium | reverse complement strand
GTCCATGATCGAGGTCACGCCCTCGACCTTGAGGCGCTGGAGGAGGTCGCGGCCCGCCACGTCCACGATGGCGATCTCGTTGTCGCCGTCTGCGAAGACGACGTAGGCGAACTGGCGCCCGTCCGGGCTCCACGTCCCCGCCGAGTTGATGAACCGCAGCGCGTCGAAGTGCGCGCTTGTACCCACCGACTGCAGCTTCTTGATGATCTCGCCCGATTGGGCGTCTGCCAAGAAGAGGTCGATCCCGAACAGGTCACGTTCCGAGAAGAAGGCCACGTAGCGCCCGTCCGGAGAGAGCACCGGGGCCACGTTCACGTCTCCCGCGTCCTTATCGCGGGCGAGGGTGCGAGCGCCGGGCGCTGCCTCCAGCTTGAGCGAGTCCAGCCGCGGATTCTTCTCTGGGTCGATGACGGCCAAGTCAGGACCGTAGGGGACTGCGCGGCCATCGACGTGCGGGAGGTAGGAGTTCGCAACGGACTCGGCCCAGCGCGCGGAGAACTCGTTGGGCGTGAGGCCCGTCACGGAGACGAGCGCGGAGTCGAACGGCATCGAGAGGCCGCGCTTGAAGAGGTCGGTCGCCGCCTCATCGCCATAGGTGCCGCCGACGAACGCCCAGAAGGCCTGGCCGTAGCGGTAGGGGAAGAAGCGTGGGTCGTTCGAGAGCTGGTCGAGCGTGGGGAAGTTGTCGCGCAGCGCCGCGTCGCGCATCCACATCGTCGTGTGCGCGTCCTCGCGGCCGACAGAGTAGTACTCCGCCATGCCCTCGACCACCCACAGCGGCAGCCGCACGAAGTTGCTGAACGTCCCGCCGCGCTGGGCGATGTCGTACTGAAACTGGTGGACGAGCTCGTGGCCGAGTACGTGGTCCGTGGCTGCGTAGGTCGCACCGAACGGCATCACGATGCGCTGCTTCAGGCCCTCGGTGACGCCGCCCACGCCGTCCGAGATCAGCCCGCCGATCACGTTGGTCTGCCGGAAGTCGGCATGGTCGGCGTAGAAGACGATGATCTTGCGCTCGTCGAACTCGTGCTCCAGGATGCTGGAGAGGCGCGTGTACCACCGCTCGGCCATGCGCGCGGCGTCGCGGGCCGCCTGCTCCATGTCGCCGTAGTAGTAGATGTCGAAGTGCTCGGTCTCGAGCACCTTGAAGTCGAAGTCGTCGTATTGGACCTTGTTGCGCCCGAAGTACTGGGCGTCGGCCGTTGGGACGAGCGCGAGCGGGAACGCGAGCAGCGCAGCGAGCGCAAAGAGCAGGGAGCGCACGAGAGGCAGGCGGGAAGCGGGCATGGTGCGAAGGGATCAGGAGAAACGGCTGCGCATCTACGAGCGAGATGCCGAGGATGCGATGCAGGCCAACGAGGTACCAGACGAAGTAACAGAGGGGATGGCGAAGTGACCTCCTGAAAATGGAACGGGAATCGTGCTACCCGCCACGACGGCGAGAGGCCCAGCGTCGCGCATGCTGACGAGAGACACGCGTTGGTAGCGCCGGGCGCTATGCACGTTGGATGAACGCCGGAAGGTCCCACAATCGCCGCGCCTTGCGTCCGAGCGGCCCGAAACCCCCGCCGAGCCGCTACCCTCTCGTCTGAACGGTCGGGTGGCCGCCTCGTCTCACACGTACGCCCCCGGGACGCAGAGGCATCCCGGGGGCGTGGCCGTGGAAGCGGTGAGATCACTAGCGCGCCACTACAACACGCTGCGTCCGCGCGCCCGCTTCCGTGGCGAGGCGCACCAAATAGATCCCGCTCGGTAGCCGGGCCGCATCCAGCACGGCCTCGTGGGTGCCCGCTGGCTGCACGCCGTCTACGAGCACGGCGACCTCGCGGCCGAGCAGGTCGTAGGCGACGAGGCGGGTCTCCTGCGCCGTGGGCAGCGTGTAGGCGAGCGTCGTCTGCATGGCGAACGGGTTCGGGTAGGCTGCCTCGAGCGCGAGCGCGTCCGGGACGGCGCCCGTCTCCGTGGCGACGGGGCTCGGCAGCCTCGTGCCTTGGAAGACCCGGGCGCCCTGCCGCGGGCTCGACGGATACGTCGCGTTGTCCGCGATGATCACCTCGCCAGCACCGCTCTCCCCTCCGACTCGCCCGCCGGGTTCGCCGATGGCGATGTCGTCGCGCCCGTCGCCATCGAAGTCACCGGAGGCCAGAGCGCTTCCAAAGCGGCCGTTGGTGTCCGGCGTCCCCGGTAGGCCATCGAAGTCCGCGGCCAAAGAGACTCCGGCGGTAGCGAGCCCGTCCGACGCCCCCTCGAGGGTGTACACCACCCCGGCATCCGTCGTCCCCACGAAAAAGTCTACCCCGGGTGCCCCAACCGCGATGTCGTCGCGCCCGTCGCCGTCGAAGTCGCCAGAGGCCAGGGCGAAGCCGAACTGCCCATTGACATCGGCGCCGCCGAAGGCGTTGAGGCTGAAGGCCCGGGCCGTCGAGAGGAGAAGTCCGCCGTTCGTGCCGTTGAGCTGCGTGACGTTCCCAGAGTTCTGCACCGTCCCGATGTCCTCACCCGGCGCACCAATAGCGAGTCCGTCGATGTTCGGATTGCCGTTGAAGCTGCCCGTCGCCAGCGCGTATCCGAACTGATCGCCCGCCTCGACCACGCCAGGGATGTCCTCTGTGTCCTGGTCGATAAAGAAGGCGCCGTTGAGCGTTTCCGTGCCGTCATTCGTCAGAACCAGGATGGCCCCCGCATCCTGAACCGAGCCAACATCCTCACCGGGAATCCCGATGACCAACTCGTCGGCATTCCCGAAGTCGAAGTTGCCGGCGGCGAGTGCGAAGCCGAACTGATCGCCAGCTTCGTTGCTACCGGGCAGACCGTTTTGGCCCTGACGAAAGCTCCGGCTGCCCTTGACAGGGACGGACAACGCATTCTGGCCAAAGAAAACGAAGACACGGCCGGAGTTGTCTGCACTGCCCATCCCGCTCCCCGGCGAGCCGACGGCCACATCATCGAAGCCGTCCCCGTTGAAATCGCCCGAGGCGAGGGCTTCGGCAAGGCGCGCTCCGGCCTGAGGGTCGAAGATGGAGTTTCGGATCACCAGGCCGTCGGTGGAGCCGAATGCGAACCGAACACGCCCACCTCGAGACGTACCGTCCGGGGCGAGCTCTCCGGGCGAGCCGATGGCCAGGTCGTCGAAGCCGTCGTTGTTGAAGTCGCCCGAAGCAAGCGCTCGGCCCGTCTGGGCCCCAGCAGACCCCACGCCCTCGAAGTACTGATCGCGCGGGTTGGCCAGCCCGAGGCCGGGAGAGCCGTAGATCACATGGACGGCGCCGATACCGTCCTCCTCCGGCACGCCGATGGCCAGGTCATCCACGCCGTCGCTGTTGAAGTCGCCTGTCGCGACGGCGGTACCCAACTGGTCGCCAGCTTCGGGCATCCCGGCGACTTGAGCATGAGCGCTCGGAGCGAGAGAACTCGCGAGCAGGAGGAAGGCTGCGAGACAAACGGTGGGACGCATCGTGCGGCTAGCGGTGTTGACCAAGTGGCCCAAGGCGAGGGAGCCTGGGCGATGGAGTGGAGCGAGCACGGAGGTAGCGGAGTTCATCGATGGGGAGAGGTGGGAGGAAGGGGAGGACAGGCTGCGGGTAAGAGCGTCCGGACCGATGCCAGGAGCCGCTTCGCGTTGAAGGGCTTGCTCAGCATCGGCCCGGCCCAGTCGTAGACCGGCTGCCCGGTCACGAGCAGCATGGGCACGTCGGCCCAGCGTGCGTCGGCGTGCAGGGCGGCCTCCAGTTCGAGCCCGTCCATGCGCGGCATGACGAGGTCGGAGACGACGAGCGCGATGTCATCGCACGTGCCGTCCCGCAGCAGGTCCATGGCCTCCAGCCCGTCCGCCGCCTCGACGATGCGGAGCGAGAGCCGGGTGAGGCACGCCCGCATGTAGTCGCGCGTCTCTGCGTCGTCGTCGACGAGCAGCACAGTTGCGGAGGGAGCGCGGGGCGGAGCAGGCATCGAAGCCGGGGCAGAGACGCTGCCGGGGACGTTCCCCGGGTCGCTGGCGCCAACCAAAGAGCGCCGCCCTCCCGAGCCACTACGAGAGCGTCCCGCATCGTTCGCTCAGCGTCTCCGGGATGCTCAACGAAGCCTCTGGGACGCTCAGCGAACCGATCTGGCAGGCGTGCTGGGATGCCCTGTGACCGTCTCTCCTATGTCCGGTCCTCCTACGCCTTTGCTTCCTCTGCCTCGTCTTTCACTCCCTCGCCTTCCAGCGCTGACCCCGCCGCGTACGCTGCGGGGGTTTGCCCGTAGGTCTCCTTGAAACGGGTGCAGAAGTGGCCCACGTTTTTGAAGCCCGTCGCGTAGGCGACCTCGCTGACCGTGCCTGCCCGCGTCCGGAGGAGGTCGGCGGCGCGCTCCAGACGCAGGTGCCAGATCAACTCCATCGGGGCGACGTCCAGCACGCTGCTGAGGCGGCGGTAGAGGGTGCTCCGGCCCAGCCCGACCGCCTTTGCCAGGGCATCCACGCCAAAATCCTCGTCGGCGAGGTGGGCCGCGACTGCCGCACGCACCTTGCTGAGCAGCGCGGTATGCTCCGGCGTCAGCGCTTCGTTGCGGACGTAGCGACGCAGAGAGGGCGCTGGCCCAGGCGGTTCGGCCGAGGCGTAGTGGTCGCGGAGCCGCTGGCGCGAGGCGATCAGGTTCTCGACGCGGACTTCCAGCTCGCGCACGTTGAAGGGCTTGGTGAGGTAGTCGTCGGCACCGTGCTCCAGCCCGTCAAGCTTGTCCTGGATCGCCGCCCGCGCGGTCAGGAGCACGAGGGGGACGAACGCGAGGTCCGGGTCGGTCCGAAGGGCGCGGCACAGGCCGATGCCGTCGAGCCCAGGCATCATGACGTCGCTCACGATGAGGTCCGGCACGAAAGCGCGGGCGTGTGCGAGGGCTTGCTGTCCGTCCTCAGCTTCGAGGACGCGGTAGCGGGTGGCCAGGTGGCGCCGGACGTAGGCGCGGACCTCGGCGTTGTCGTCCACCACGAGGACGGTCTTGGCGTGCGCCTCCGGAGGTTCGAGGCCCGTCTTCGGGGACGTCTCCTCCGCGAGCATCTCGCCTTCATGCCGCTCATTCCCGAGCGCGTCGCTCGTGAGCGTGGGGTCAGTGCCCACTGCGGGCGCACCCATCGCAGGGACGGAGGCGTCGGGAGCGCGCTCGTGGGGCTGCAGGTGCCCCTGCCCGAGCGGAAGACGTACGACGAAGGTCGCGCCGTCTCCGAGTGCACTCGTCACGGCGACGCTGCCATGGTGCAACTCGACGAGGTGCTTGACGAGCGCGAGCCCGATCCCCGTACCGGGATGTTGCCGCGTCGAGGAGCCGTCGGCCTGGTAGAAGCGCTCGAAGACGTAGGGCAGGTGCGCAGGCGCGATGCCCGAGCCGCTGTCCTCGACCGTGAGGACGAGGTAGCCGGCTTCCTCTCCGTCGAGGGCGCTTCCGTTTGGTGTGATTCTCCCGTTGGCTTGGGCACCGTCGGCGTGGAGCCGCACCCGGACGGTCCCGCCCCGGGGCGTGAACTTGAGCGCGTTCGAGAGCAGGTTGCCGAGCACCTTCTCGAGTTGCTCGGGGTCGCCCCAGAGCATCAGGCCGACCGGGACATCGGGGGACACCTCCTGTTCGAGCGCAATGGCCTTGCGTTCGGCGAGCGGCGCGAACGCCTCCACGGTCTGCGCAACGAAGGCGCGGGCATCGAAAGGGCGAGCACGCAAGCGCATCGTGCCCGACTCAAGCCGTGACACGTCGAGCAGTTGGTTGACAAGGCGAAGCAGCCGCTGCCCGTTGCTCAGCGCCACCTCGACCTGCTGAGCGAGCGGGGTGGGGACGGTTCCGTGCAGCCCGTCCTGGACGTCCTCAAGGGGCCCGATGATGAGCGTCAGCGGTGTCCTGAACTCATGGGAGATGTTGGCGAAGAAGTTGGACTTGGCGCGGTCGAGGTCGCGGAGGGCATCGGCCTGGACGGCGACGGTGTGCTTCTCGCGCTCCAGGTCTTCGGTGCGCCGTCTCAGGTCCTCGGTGCGCTGCTTGAGGTCGCTAGTGCGCTGACGCACGAGCACATTGAGCGCCCGCTCCCGCTGACGCGCCCGGCGCAGCCGGACATAGCCCACGCCGGCAACGAGGCCCACCACACCCAGCCCGCAGAGCAAGCGGAACCAGAGCGTCTCGTAGAAGAAGGGCGCGACGCGTAACGTGAGCGTGGCTGCCGTCTCACTCCACACCCCCGCGTGCGTGCGGGCCTCGACGCGGAAGGCGTAGGTCCCAGGTAGCACGTTGGTGTAGGCCGCGCGCCGCTCCGTGCCCGCCTCGACCCAGTCGGCGTCGAGGCCGTCGAGGCGGTAGCGATAGGTTACCCGCTCGGGGTGGCGGAGGCTCAGGCCGACGTACTCGATGGCGAAGCGCCGCTGGTCTGCCGCGAGGCGGATGGGTGTGCCTTCAGCGTGGGTGAGGGTGGTGTCTGGGGTTGTCACCTGCGCGAAGTGGACGAGCGGGGGCTCCCGACCAAGCTGGAGCGCCACCTCGGGCTCGACGACCGCCGCCCCTTCGAACGTGGGAAACCACAGGCGCCCGTCCGGCCCCTCGAAGGCTGGGACGCCGCTCGTCTCGGGGTTGAGGAGGCCAGACTCGCACCCGTAGAGCACCGCGGGTACGCGGTCGGCATCGCCATCGAGGACGGCGTTGAGGTCTGCGCGGGCCGCGCGCTGGACGCCGCGGTTGCCGCTCATCCAGAAGTGACCAGCGTCGTCCTCGAGGATCGACGAGACTGCGTTCTCAGCCAGCCCCTCCGCCTCGGTGAGGGTCTGGAACTCGCCGTCGCGAAAGCGGGCAAGGCCGCCGCCGTAGGTGCCGAGCCATAGCACACCCTCGGCGTCTTCGTGGACGTAGCGGACGCGGTCGTCGTGGAGGCCGTCGGCCTGCGTGTAACGCGTAACCTCACCGTTCGCGACCTGGTAGAGCCCTCGGTGTGTGCCGACCCACACGGTTCCCTGGCGGTCGCGCAGGAGGTGCCGCACCTGGTGCAGGCTGTCCAGTACCGTCTCTACCCTGGGGCTTGGCCCCCAAACATCGTCGATGCGGTGGACCTGGCCGGAGGTGTAAAGCCAGACAACGTCCGGGTCGACCGGATCGGCATAGAACTCATGGACGATGCTCCCGTCACTCTCCCGCTGTGCGATCGTAGCGATCGCCTGGAATTGCGTGCCCTGTTGACGGAGGACCTCGCGCGGGAGGTCTGGCCAGTCCGGCGGTCGGCGATCGAAAACCAACCGCTGGTCCCGCGCGACCTCAAACGCGCTGTGGGCGATAAAGGGAGCGCCGTTGAGGAGCACGGAGGTAGGGCGTGTGCCGTCGGCGCGGAAGACTTCTCTGACGCGGTCGATCAGGATGACCGAACCCTCGGCCCCTCTGCTGATGGAGACGATGGGCGCGTTGGAAGCGATCTCCGTGGTGACGTAGACCTGGAAGGGGTCGCGCCGCACCCGTGCCAGCCCACGTGTCTGTGTGCCGACCCAGAGCGACCCCTCGCGGTCCTCAAACACGGGCGGCAGGCCGTATCTCCGAAATCCGAGGTCGAGGGCGGCGGTTGGCGTGGTTGCGTCGGGTCCGACGGCGAGGAGGCGTGCGCCCTCCTTTACCCAGAGCATTTTGTCCCGCGCGAGGAGCACAGGGCAGCCATTGTCGGACAGGTGGTAGCGTCCCCGTGCCGCTCCGTCCGGGGAGACGAGCGAAACTGTGCTGGCAGTGACGGTCCCTGCCAGCGCCTCGCGGCGAGACGGGGAGGGGATGAGGTAGCGGAGGTCGGTGGGCTGGGCAAGCTCCGGTGCGCCGGGCGTGAGGCGAGCCAGCAGGTACTGCTCAGCCGGGTCTGCAGGAGTCGTTAGCGCACACCGGCCGCGCCCCGACGTGCTGGCTGGGGCGCTTGGGTCCCGAGAGCGGGCATAGGCTCCCCAGACCTGCCCATCGGCGCTCACCACCATCCCTTCGCTGCCGAGCCCACCCTGGACGTGGTAGTCGATCATGCGGAAGTGCTCGCCTTCCTGAAGGTAGAGGCGGCCGTTCAGCGTCCCCCAGAGCCGCCCGCTGCGGTCCTGGGCGAGGGCGTTGAAGGGAGCGCCATCGGGCGCGCTCGCCACAAGGACGAAGCGGCCCGCGTCCAGGCGAAAGACCTGGCCGGTGCCGATCGCGACGAAAAGGGTGTCCCCCGCGTTGCGGTGGAGGCTGGTGATGCTCGTCAGCGCTGGCACGTCCGGCGCGAGCGGGGCGAATGTGGTAAAGCGGTGGCCGTCAAACCGAGCCAGGCCTCCGTTTGTGGCCACCCAGAGGTAGCCGTCCGCCGTCTGCTCGATGTCGTTGACCTGGTTGCCCGGCAGTCCAGCCTCGGTGGCGAAGAAGTCGGCGCGGTAGGGCGAGGTGACGCGCGGCTGCGCCCAAAGGGAAGGGAGGCTCAACCCGAGACTCCCGAGCAGCAGCCAGAGCCCAGCACGTAAGCAAGCCCGCACACGCAGGCGCACCTGCACGCATGAGCGCCCTCGGGGGGCAGACAAGCACGGTCGCGGTGGGCAGAAGGACATGGCGCGCGAACATAGGCGTCAGGCATCCGGCGCGCAATAAGGCGTGTGCCTGCTTGGTGTCCCAGGGGGACTGCGTGGTAGAACAGCCGTTCGCTGCGGAGGTATACTGCGCGCACTCAGCGGGGCGTTCTGGCGTCCCCATTTTTCCCACCACGACGCTTCGCTCAACCGCATGGGAACGTTTGCGACCAAAGAAGGCGCGACGGTTCGCCTCCAGGTCTTCGCCGGGACGGTGCTGCTGCTCTTCGGGCTGCTCGGCGCGCGGCTCGTGCAGATGCAGATCCTCGACCAGAGCCAGTACAGCAACGAGGCCGAGGACAACGCCATCGAGCAGAAGCTGGTGCTCCCGGCGCGGGGCTACATCTACGACCGCAACGGCGAACTGCTCGTCGACAACGTCACCACGTACGACCTCACCGTCACGCCGCGGCGGTTCGACACGGAGAAGCTGCCCGACCTCGCGCGCCTGCTCGGCGTCACGGACTCGCTCCTGCAGGCGCGCTACGACCGCGTCGTGCAGTACTCCCGCTTCAAGGAATCGGTGCTGATGGAGGCGATCCCGTTTGGGGCGTTCGTGCGGCTGCGCGAGAACCAGTACCGCATCCCCGGCATCGGCTTCGAGCTGCGCCAGCAGCGGCGCTACCACGGCGACGCCGAGCTGTCGCACGCGCTCGGCTACGTCCGCGAGATCAGCCCCGAACAACTCGAGTCAAAGCGCGCCGAGGGCTATCGGCAGGGCGACAAGGTGGGCATCGCGGGCATTGAGGCGCACTACGAGAACTTGCTGCGGGGCCGCGTCGGTCGCGAGTTCGTGCTCGTGAACACGCACGGCATGGAGGTCGCGCGCTACAAAGACGGCGAGGACGATCTCGACCCGCAGGCGGGTTTCGAACTCCACCTGTCCATCGACGCGCGGGTGCAGGCGCTCGCCGAGAGCCTGTTCGTCGGCAAGCGTGGCGGGGCGGTCGCGCTGAGCCCCAAGACCGGCGAGATCATCGCGATGGTGTCGGCCCCGGACTACGACCTCGACCAGTGGCGCGGGCGGCTCTCGCAGACCTTCGTGGACTACGTCTACCGCAACCCGGATCGCCCGCTCTTCAACCGCGCCACGCAGAGCTTCCAGCCGCCGGGCTCCACGTGGAAGCCGTTTATGTCGCTCGTCGCGCTCGAAGAGGGCATGATCACGCGCGATACGCGGCTCTTTTGCGGCGGTGGCTACACGCTCGGCGGGCGCTTCTTCAAGTGCCTCGGCGGCTCCCACGGCCCTATCGCCGTCGAGCGCGCGATCCAGGTGTCGTGCAACACGTTCTACTACCGCCTGATGAACGACGAGCTCAACGGCAAGCGGATGGATCTCACGACGTGGAGCACCTGGGCCAACCGCTTCGGCTTCGGCACCCTAGCCCCGCTCGACTTCCCGGATCAGCACGCGGGGCTCATCCCCGACTCGTCCTACTTCGACGAGGTCTTCCCCGGCGGCTGGGGGCCCGGCTTCACGATCAACCTCGGCATCGGGCAGGGCAACATGGGCACGACGCCGCTGCAGCTGGCGCGCTACACCGCCGCCATCGCCAACGGGGGCGAGCTGCCGTGGCCGCACCTGCTCTCGCACCAGGTCAACACGGCCACGGGCGAGATCACCCGCCCCCGCTGGGAGGCCGATCCGCTGCCCGTCTCGCCGGAGCACGTCGAGACGATCCGGCGCGGCATGGAGTTGGTCGTGGAGGCCGGCACGGCCCGCATCGCGCAGATCGACAGCGTCAGCGTCGCGGGCAAGACCGGCACGGCGCAGAACCCGCGCGGCGACGACCACTCGGTGTTCATCGGCTACGCCCCCGTGGACGACCCCGAGATCGCCGTCGGTATCCTCGTCGAGAACGCGGGCTACGGCTCCACCGCCGCCGCGCCCATCGCGAGCCTGATGATGGAGCAGTACCTCAAGGGCCGCGTGGACCGCATCGGGCTCATCCAGGTCGTGATGAACCGCACGAGTGGACGAGACCGAGGTTAGAGCCGTGGAATACAAACCGACGGTCATGGTCTTGAAGGCGGGCACGTTCGCAGAGCTTGTCGAACTCGTCCGGGAGCGTCCAGGGATGTTTGTGGGGAAGAAGTCGCTGTATGGTTTGGCTTGCTTCGTGGGTGGTGCTCGGCATGTAGAATCTGCGCACAGCACCGAGCCAGAGGCATGGAAATTCAACCGTCCAGACCAGTTTGAGAGATGGGTCGAGCTACGTGGGAAGCCCCAACCGATATCCTCCTTCGACTTTGCCCTAGCTCAAGCCGACTCCGACGATGCTGCCTTTGACCTCTGGTTCGCGTGGTGGGACGAGTTCCAGCGTGAGCGAAACGGAAAGGCAGCGACAGAAAGCTCCCCTCCTGGACAGGAGGGGGTGGGGGTGGTCGACCGTCCTAGCAATGAGCTACCTATGAGCTAGACCGGACAACCCCCTCTATCTCCCCCTGTCGAGGGGGAGGACTTCCAACGTACCACCGAGGCACGTCCCATAAACCGAAAGCCGACGGCTGACAGCCAATAGCCCCGCATGAACCGCAACTGGATTCGCAACCTCGACTGGACCGTGATCGGCACGTGGGCGGCGCTCGTGGTCGTCGGCCTCGTGGCGATCTACAGCGCGACGCACGGCCCGGCGTCCGAGTTCTTGCTCGACACCGTGCAGCGCAACTTCGCGCGGCAGGCGCAGATGTTTGTCATCGCCAGCGTCGCCTTCGCGATCATCCTCCTGATCCCGGCCACAACCATCCGGCGGCTGGCCTACGTCGGCTATGCGTTTACCCTCGTGCTGCTGTTGCTTACGCTCGCGTTTGGGCGCGAGATCAACGGCGCGAAGTCGTGGCTCTACATCGGGCCCGTCGGGTTGCAGACGTCGGAGTTCATGAAGGTCGGCATCGTGGTCGCGGTGGCGCGGCTGCTCTCGACGAAGGAGGCACGGACGGGCCAGTGGCAGTACGTCGCTGGGGCCATCGCGCTGATCGCCGTGCCGATGGCGCTCATCGCGCTCAGCGACGCTGGCACGGCGCTCGTCGTGGCGGCGCTCATCCCGATTATGCTCTTCTGGACGGGCCTCGTGCCGCTGCCGGTGATGACGCTCCTCGCGGGCATCGCCGTGGCGGCCTACCTCGCCATCGTGAGCCCGATCTGGGGCGTCGTCTTCGGGCTCGTCTTCACGGTGGCGGTAGGACTGTGGGTGCGCCAGCGGTGGTTCACGATCATCGCGGGCGTGTGCTCGGTGGGCGTGGCGCTCGTGACGCGGTTCGCGCTCTACAGCGTCCTCAAGCCGCACCAGCGCGGGCGCCTCACGGCGTTCGTGGAGCCCGAAGCCTACCGCCTCACCGAAGGCTACCACATGATCCAGGCGAAGGCGGCGGTCGGCTCAGGGGGCCTCTTCGGCAAGGGCTTCATGAGCGGCACGCAGACGCAGCTGGCGTTCATCCCGGAGCAATCGACCGATTTCATCTTCAGCGTCATCGGCGAGGAGTTCGGCTTCCTCGGCGCGATGCTCGTGCTCGGGCTCTTCGCGCTGCTGCTCGTGCGGCTCACCTGGCTCGGGACCTACACCGGCTACTCGATGACGCGTCTGGTGGCGGGCGGTGCGACCGGCCTCTTCCTCGTGCACGCGCTCATCAACATCGGGATGAACCTGGGGGTGATGCCCGTCATCGGCATCCCGCTGCCGTTCGTGTCCTACGGTCGCTCTGCGCTCCTCGCCAACACGGTCCTTGTTGCTGTCGCGCTCAACCTCCACGCCCGAAGGGAGGAGTTCTCTATTTATGGCGCATAGGAGAGAGCAGAAGGAGGATGGCAGAAGGATGAAAGTCCGTTGACCTTCCCCCGCATGGCATTTTGAGGGCAGGGGTGGAGCCTACCTTTTCTGCCTTCTCACCTCTGACTTCTGCTTTCCCATGATTCGTTACCTCACCGCTGGAGAATCCCACGGCGAAGCGCTCATCGGCATCGTCGAGGGGTGCCCGGCGGGGCTGCCGTTGTTGCCTGCTGATCTCAACGAGCACCTTTCGCGGCGCTGGCTCGGCTTCGGGCGCGGCGGGCGTGCGAAGATCGAGGCGGACCAGGCCCACGTCTACTCCGGCCTCCGCCACGGCGCTACGATGGGCAGCCCCATCGCGCTCAAGCTCGTCAACGCGAGCTACCACAAGGACAAGGCGCGCTGGCCCGAGGTCATGGCCGTTGAGCCCGTGGACGTGGACGTCGAGAAGGTGACGCTCCCGCGACCCGGGCACGCCGACCTCGTGGGCACGCAGAAGTACGGCTTCGACGACATCCGCCCCGTCATTGACCGGAGTTCGGCGCGTGAGACGGCGATGCGCGTCGCGTGCTGCTCCGTCGCGAGGCACCTGCTGCGGGTCCTCGGCATCGAGGTCGGAAGCCACGTCGTCCGCATTGGCGCGGTGGGCTACGCATCGAAGGAAGAATGGGTGGCGAAGCGCGATGCCCTCCTCGCGGACGGCGGGGCTCAGGCGCTCTACGAGGCCGCCGACCAGTCCGAGACGCGCATGCTCGACGCCGACCTCACCGCTGCGACCATCGATCACATCAAGGCGATGAAGAAGGCGGGCGACTCGCTCGGCGGCGTCTACGAGGTCGTCGTCACGGGCGTCCCGCCGGGGCTTGGGTCCTACGTGCAGTGGGACCGCAAGCTCGACGGGCAACTCGCGCAGGCCATCCTCTCGATCCAGGCCCAGAAGGCCGTCGAGGTCGGCGACGGCATCGACGGAGGCACCCTCCCCGGCTCGGCGTTCCATGATCCGATCACGCAGGAGAATGGCACCTTCGCGCGCAGCAGCAACCACGCGGGCGGCATCGAAGGCGGGATGTCGAACGGCATGCCGATCATCGTGCGCGGCGTGATGAAGCCGATTCCGACGCTCATCAAGCCGCTCGGCACCGTGGACATCGCCACCGGCGAGGCGCAGCCAACGCGCTACGAGCGCTCCGACGTGACGAGCGTGCCCGCCGCGAGTACCGTCGCCGAGGCGACCGTTGCGCTCGTGATCGCCAACGCGCTCCTCGAAAAGCTCGGCGGGGACAGCCTCGATGAGATCCGCCCTCGCCTGGACGCGTTGCGTTCAGCATGAGCCGTCGCCTCCTGGGTTGGTCAGACGGGGCAGTGACTTGGTGCGTCATACCAACCACGAGGAATAGGAGTGCGTGGCTTCGAGGCTCCCACCCTAGTCATCCCCGCGACCGCGGGGACCCACCAGGTCAGGCTAATGTGTGCATGACACCTCTCTTTCCAAGGAGCGGGATGCTCGGATACACCTCCTCCTCGATCCGTCACCCTTCCGCGTTGCGGGTGGTTACCAGCTATTTGTGTGGGTCCCCGCATGCGCGGGGATGACCACAAAAGACACGGGAGTCCTACGTAAACGGCGTCAGTGCTTCAGGATCTACAGGTTCAAGGCACCGCACTCGCCTAGGCTGGAAGCGCACGCTGAGCGAACAGCAGGCACGCCTGGATGTCCTCACGCTCCAGCCCAGCATACTCGTCGAGTACGTCCTCGACGGAAGCACCATGCGCAAGGAGGCCGATCACAAAGTCGACGGTGAGCCGAGTACCACGGATGACCGGCTTGCCTACCATCACGTTGGGATCGGTATGGATGCGGTTGAGAAGCGCGTCGCTCATGGGAGTCTGGGTAAGATGCCCCGCATGAACGACGCGCTATTCGCTCGGTTAGGCTAGATCAGCCGCAGCGTGAACGGGTAGCGGTAGGTCTCGCCGTCACGGGCGCGCAGACCGGCGATGATGGGCAGGACGACCATCGAGAGCCCGATCACGAAGAACGCCGGGATGGCGACGATGAGGCCGATGATGGTGATGGCCAGCACCGTCGCGATGGCGATCGCGATCAGCGCTGTGATCTGGAAGTTGAGCGCCTCGCGGGCGTTCTCCTCGATGAACGGGTGAGCGTCGCGCTTGACGAGGTAGACGACGAGCGGCCCGACGAAGAAGCCGATGCCGGAGAACACGCCGAGCAGCGCGGACAGGTGCGCGATCATGCCCCAAGAGCGGGCTTCGTCAGAGGTCGTGGTGACAGACATGGGTGGGGAGGTCGGTGAACTGGGACTCGGTGCGGCCTACGAAAACCGCCGCGCAGAGTTACTACGCGCGCACTCACGTGAACGTTTTGGACGTTCGTATGGAGTGGCTCGGAACGGACTGGAGGGGGTGCCGTACCTTCGCCCGCACCTCTCCTGTCGCCTTTCTCCTGTCGCTCCTGCTATGAGCTGGCTCACCCGCATGGCGCACCGCGCCGACGCCCACCTCAACACCGCCACCGCGCCCCTACCGATCACGCCTGAGTCGCCGCACGCCGTCGTCATCGGCGCGGGCTTCGGGGGGCTCGCGGCCGCCATCCGGCTGCGCGCGCGTGGCTACCGCGTCACCATCGTGGATCGCCTCGACCAGCCCGGCGGGCGGGCGCGCGTCTTCAAGGAGCAGGGCTATACCTTCGATGCGGGCCCGACGCTCATCACGGCGCCCTTCCTCTTCGACGAGCTGTGGAGCCTCGCCGGGATGCGCCGCGAGGACGACGTCGAGTTCGTCGAGATCGACCCGTTCTACCGCATCCGCTTCGAGGACGGCCGGGTCTTCAACTACAACGGCGACGCGGACGAGATGCGGCGCGAGATCGCCAAGTTCAACCCCGCCGACGTGCGGGGCTACGAGCGCTTCCTGGAGAAGAGCGAGCGCATCTTCGAGGTCGGGTTCACCGAACTGGGCCACGTGCCCTTCACGAAGGTGTCCGACATGGCGAAGATCGTCCCGGCGATGATGGCGCTGCGCAGCCACGAGACGGTCTACCAGTTCGTCTCGCGCTTCATCAAGGACGAGCAGCTGCGGCAGGTCTTCAGCTTCCACCCGCTGCTCGTGGGCGGCAACCCGTTTGCGACGACCTCGATCTACACGCTGATCGCGTTCCTGGAGCGCAAGTGGGGCGTGTGGTACGCGATGGGCGGCACAGGTGCCGTCGTGCGCGGCCTCGCCGACGTGATCGAGCGGCTCGACGGGCGCTTCCGTTTCGGCGAGACGGTCGAGGAAATCACGGTGCAGAACGGACGCGCGACGGGCGTCAAGCTGGAGGGCGGTGAGCACATCGCGGCTGACATCGTCGTCTCGAATGCGGACGCGGGGTGGACCTACCGCCACCTCATCCGCCCCGAGCACCGCAAGCGCTGGACTGACGAGCGCGTCGAGAAGGCCCGCTTCTCGATGAGCCTCTTCGTGTGGTACTTCGGCACCGACAAGAAGTACGAGGACATCGCCCACCACACGATCCTCCTCGGGCCCCGCTACCGCGAGCTGCTCGACGACATCTTCAACCACAAGTACCTCGCGAAGGACTTCTCGCTCTACCTCCACCGGCCCTCCGCCACCGACCCCACGATGGCCCCGGCCGGACACGATTGCTACTACGTCCTCTCGCCCGTCCCGCACCTGGAGAGCGGCACCGACTGGGGCGCGCACGTCGAGCGCTACCGGCAGGCCGTGCAGGACTACCTCGAATCGAGCGTCATGCCGGGCCTCAGCGATC
>JBCDFO010000063.1:0-16349 GCA_039177895.1 Bacteroidota bacterium | reverse complement strand
TGCACTCGCGGGTGGATCGGCAGCCACGCCGGTTACGCGGGCCTCGTGGTCGTTGAGCCGCACGGCCCGTCCCATCGCGGCCTCGGGCTGCGTCTCGGCTCCGAACAGCTTGCGCGCCATCGATTCCGTGACGACGATCCCGTCGGGCTGCGTGAGCGCGGTGGCCGGGTCTCCGGCGAGGAGGTCGAAAGCGAACATCTCGAAGAACGGCGCGTCCGTCCAGAAGCCGCGGGCCCAGAACTTCTCGGCGCCCGATGCGACCACCTGCTCGCCCTCATAACGCAGCATCATCGCGTGCTCGACCTCCGGGTAGTTGGCCCGTAGTTCCTCCGCGAGCGGCTGCGGCGCGACGGTCCAGGTCAGCACTGTCTCCCCTTGGTCGAACGAGGCGGTGCGCAGGACCTGGTAGAGGTCGTCGCTGTGCATCTGGTCCATGCGCAGCTCGTCCTGCACGGCGTACAGGATCAGGAACGCGGCGGCAAACCCAACAGCGAGGCCGGTCAGGTTGAGGGCGGAGTACGAGGCCTGCCGGCGAAACGCGCGCAGCGCGGCAATCAGGTTGACTTTGAGCATGGTCGGACGACGAGTGACGAGAGCGCTGGTGAAGCAGCGTGGATGCCGCCTCGAAGCTCCTCGATGTACGTCAACCCACGTGCCATCACGGCTCGGGCCCACCGGAAGCGCTCGGCGCTCGTCAGACTGTGCGCCGCCGCACACCCTGCAGGCGAGTCCGCCCAATGGGACGCTCCAAGCGCGTGTCCGAGCCGATCTCTGTCGCTCTTCAGCGTACGCCCATCTCGGCCTCCTCGGGGACGGGCCGCAGCGGTCCCGTGTGCGAGGCGCGCGGGATGAGGTGCAACGTCGTCTGCCGCCCGTCGATGTACCACACGGCCTCGCCGTCGAAGAAGGCGTCCTGTTCGAGCATGATGCGCACGGGCTGGTCGTCCCACTCGGGGATCGGTACGGCGGCGTTAAGTTCGATGGAGTGCGCCGTGTTGGGGTAGAGCGGGTAGTCGCCCTTGCCAGGCACGCCGCCCTGCTTGTCCCACATCCCGATGGCGGGACCTGCACCGTGGCCGTGGTAGCCGAGCGGGTGCGTGTAGATCGTCGCGTCGATGCCCTCGCGTTCGGCCTGCGCGAGCGCGGCGGCGAGGATCTCATTGCCCGTGCGCCCCACCGCGAACTCGTCGGTGAGGATGTCCTGCAGCCGGTTGCCGATAGCGAGCGCGGCTTTCAATCCGGCTGGTGCGTCAGCCTCGCCGGGGCGCAGGACGTAGGCGTGCTCCTGCGTGTCGGTGTTGAGGCCGAGGTAGGTGATCCCGAGATCGACGTGCAACAGGTCGCCCGGCTGGATGGTGGCGTTGCCGCTCCCCCAGTCGGAGAAGTCGCCGCTGCGGGGGCCGCTCGTAGCGCGCTGGACGGACACGCTCGGATGGAACCACGTCACGAGGTTGAGGGCGCGGATGCGGTCGCGGTACCACCACTCGACGTCCTCGACGGTCGTCACGCCCGGCGTGATGACCTGCTCCGAGAAGCCCTCGGCGATGATCGCCTGCGCGATCTTGACGATCTGCGGATAGACCGCCATCTCCTCGGGAATGCGCATCTCCAGCCAGCCAATCGAGAGCGCCTCGCCCGACACGATGCGGTCGCGGTGGGTCTCGGAGAGCGCCGCGTTCAGCCCGTCGAACTCGGTGGCGGTGAGGCCGTCGGCCAGCGCGAACGTCGTAGAGCGGTTGAGCGCGATGCGCTCAGGATCACGTTCGGCGATAAGCTCGGCGACACGCGCCCACTGGTCGGGCTGCGTGTCGGGGTCCCACGCGGCCGGGAAGGCGTCGCCGACGGCATAGCGCGCGATGGCGAGGCGTTCGACGCCCTCCTCTCCGCGGTCATAGAAGAGGAGGATCGTGCGGCGGCGCGCGTTGAGCCACGTCGCGGGCAGCATCGTCTTGAGCACGGGATCCTCGTTGTACTCCCGCGCCACGAGCACCCACATGTCGATGCCCTCGCGCCGCATCAGCATCGGCACGACGGTGTCGAGGCGGCGCTCCAGCCAGGCGTCGCGCACCTCGGCGCGCTCGCGCATCGAGAGGATCGCTGGGATCGGCTCCTGCGCCACCGCGTCGCGCGGAATCAGCAGCAGGACGGCGAGGACAAACAGGACGCGGCGCATGGAAATCGGAGTCGGGCGGGATGGATCGTCCCAACGTACGGCCCGGCGCGTCTTCCCTGCCCTCGCTGAGCGTCACCAAGAGTACTCGGCACAACGACTATCTTCGTCGGCAGAAACACGCCAACTCCCCTTACCTCGACCGAGGCACCACGCATGGAAATCGGCCTGGACAGCTTTGCCGCCTACCATCCCCAACCTGGCGCGGAGGGCGGCCCCGCACGCAGCCGAGCGATGGCTGAACTCCTCGACCGCATGGCCTACGCGGACGAGGTCGGCCTGGACAGCTTCGGCATCGGCGAGCACTACCGCGAGGAATTCCTCGACGCGGCCCCCGTGGTCATCCTCGCCGCCGCCGCCGCGCGGACGACACGCATCCGGCTGTCGAGCGCCGTCACCGTGCTCAGCGCCGCCGACCCGGTGCGGGTCTTCCAGAGCTTTGCCACGCTCGACCTCGTCTCGCAAGGGCGGGCCGACATGGTGGTCGGCCGCGGCTCCTTCACCGAATCGTTCCCGCTCTTCGGTCTCGACCTCAACGACTACGACGCGCTCTTCGCGGAAAAGCTCGACCTGCTGCTTCAGCTTCGCGACCAGGAGGTCGTCACGTGGTCGGGTCAGTTTCGCCCGCCGCTGCGCGCGCAGGCCATCTATCCGCGCCCGCTGCAACCGTCCCTCCCGATCTGGCTGGGCGTAGGTGGAACGCCCGCGTCGTTCGTGCGAGCTGGGATGCTCGGGCTACCGTTGATGGTCGCCGTCATCGGCGGCGAAACGCGGCGCTTCCGGCGGCTTGTCGACCTCTACCGGGCGGCGGGCGAGCAAGCTGGGCACCCACCGGAGCGCCTAAAGGTAGGCCTGCACTCGCTCGGCTACGTCGGCGAAAGCTCCGAGCAAGCCGTCGCGGACTACTATCCGGGCTACGCCGAGACGTTCACAAAAGTCGGCAAGGAGCGGGGCTGGCCGCCCGTGACGCGCGCCCGGTTCGACGCGCAGAATGGCCCCACCGGCGCGCTCCTGGTCGGCGGCCCGGACGAGGTGGCCGAGAAGATCCTGCGCCACAGCGAGGCCCTCGGCGGGATCGACCGGTTCACGTTCCAGATGGACAACGCGGGCCTGTCGCACGAGCAACTGCTGCGCGCCATCGAACGCATCGGCACGCAGGTCGCGCCACTCGTGAAGGCTGGGGCCGCGCAGCCCGCATGACCAGATGCCAGCCTAGCGGACGGTGAACGTCGCCTCCTGATCGCCGACCATCACGGTGAAGTCGCCCGGCTCGACGATCCACTGGAGATCGGTGCCGACGAACGCGAGGTCGTCGCGGTCGAGCGTGACGGTCACGACGCGGCGCTCGCCAGGCGCGAGGGCGATTTTCTCGAAGCCGCGCAGCTGCTTCACGGCGGGCGTGATCGACGCGACGAGGTCGCCGACGAACCAGAGCACGACCTCCTCCCCTGCCCGGTCGCCGGTGTTGGTGACGGTCACCGACACGGTCACCTCATCGTCTGGACTGATCTCGGTCGCTGAGAGCGTGAGGTCGCTGTAGGCGAAGGTGGTGTAGCTCAGGCCATGGCCGAACTCGTACTGCGGGTTGTAGGTCGGCTCGTCCTCGTTGTTGACGAACTCCTCGCCGGGCGTGCGGTCGTAGAACAGCAGTGACCCGGTATAGCGCGGATACGTGAAGGGCAGCTTCCCGCTCGGGTTGATGTCGCCGTAGAGCACGTCGGCGAGGGCGTTGGCCCCGAACGTGCCGGGCTGGTAGCCCAGCACGACGGCCTGGGCAACGGCGTCGGCCTCGCGGATGATGCGCGGGCGGTTCTGCACCAGCACCAGCACCACGGGCGTCCCCGTCTCAGCGATGGCCTCGACAAGCCGCGTCTGCGCCTCGGGGAGCCGGAGGTCGAAGATGGTCCCGATCTGCTCGACGGACGCCTGCTCGGCAAGCGCGATGACCGCTACGTCGGCCTCGCGCGCGGCCTCGACGGCGGCGGCGATGTCGACCTCCTCCTCGAACGTCGCGCCGGGGACGTAGGTGATCTGCTCAGCACCCGCCTTCGCCTGAAGCGCTTCGAGGAAGGTCAGCGTCTCGTCGGGATAGAGGTCCTCGTCCAAGCCTTGCCAGGAGTAGGTCCACGAGCCGTGTAGCGCCGAGAGCGAGGTCGCGCCCGGCCCGGTGAGCAGCACGCGCGCGTCGCGGGCGAGCGGGAGCACATCGTCCTCGTTCTTGAGCAGCGTGACCGCTTCCTGCGCCGCCCGGAGGCTCGCGGCCTTCGACGCGGCGCTGCCGACTTGCGTGGTGAGGTCGGTGTCGGGATAGGGGTCGTCGAAGAGGCCCAGCCTCACCTTCAGCGTCAGGATGCGGCGCACGGCTTCATCAATGCGCGCCATCGGGACGGCCCCCTCCTCCACGAGCTCGGCCAGCAGGTCGTTGAACTCGAGCGAGAGCGGCACCATGTTCATGTCGATGCCCGCCAGGATCGCCATGCGGACGGCGTCTTTCTTGGTGGCCGCGACGCGGTGGACCGAGCGCAGCTTGTCGACGTCCTCCCAGTCAGTGACGGCGACGCCCTCGAAGCCGAGTTCGTCGCGCAGGAGCTTCGTCACGAGGTCGTAGCTGGCGTGGGTGGGCTCGCCGTTGATCTCGCCGGAGTTGATCATCATGCTCGACACGCCCGCTTCGATGGCCTCCTGGAACGGCGGGAGGAACGTCTCGCGGAGGATACGCTCGGGGATCCACGCCGGGGTGCGGTCCATGCCGGTGAGCGGGATGCCGTAGCCGAGGAAATGCTTCGCCGTCGAGGCCACGCGCCCCTGTGCTGCCATGTCGTCACCCTGCAAACCCTCGCCCTGTAAACCTTTGACCGTCGCCTTGCCGAGTTCGGCGACGAGGTAGGGGTCCTCGCCGTACGTCTCAAAGAAGCGCGACCAGAGTGGCTGCCGCACCACATCGAAGACGGGCGAGTAATTCCAGTTGATGCCCGAGGCGCGCAGCTCGACGGCCGTGATCTCCGCACCCAGCCGCACGAGGTCGGGGTCCCACGTCGCCGCCATGGCGATGTTGTGCGGGAAGATCACGCCGCCCGCGAGGTAGTTGTGCCCATGTACCGCGTCGATGCCGAAGAGGAGCGGGATACCGAGCCGTGTCTGCTCCGTGGCGACCTCCTGCACCGTGGTAACGACGGCCTGCCACTCGGCCAGCGTGAGCGTCTTCGTGTTGAGCAGCGCGCCGACGTGCCGCTCGACCAGCACCTCCCGCAGCTTCGCTGGGTCGAGTTCGCCGTCGGTGGACACCATCCCGAGTTCGAGCAGGGTCATCTGCCCGATCTTCTCGTCGAGCGTCATCTGTGCCAGCAGCGCGTCCACCTGCCGGTCTGCGTTGGGCTGGGCTTGGGTATGCATGACGCCGAGGAAGGTACTGAGCCAGAGGAGCAGCCCGGTCGCAGTCGCGTGTCGCAGGAGGTGGGACATGGCTGGGGGAGCGAGGTCGTCGGGATGGGCGAACCCGTCAGTATAACCGACGGCCCGCTGCCGTGTGCTGGCCTGGCTCCCTCACGCTAGGGCGGCTCCCCCCGTCCTGCGTCGTCTCCGCGCTGACGCGCTCCGCTCCTCGGACTGTTCCCCTCATCCCTGAGGGGGACAGTTTTGGATGAAGCAGGAGCGCAGCGACTGTCATCCAAAACGGGGGGAGCGCCCCCTACACGTGAAACTCGTCCTCGGGGTTAAGCTCGACCTCCGGCATGGGCTCGTGCTGCGATTCGTCGAACGGCGGCAGGTCCGGCTCCGGGGCCCCGAGGGCGGTGAGATGCGCCTTGGCCTTCTCCAGCCCCCAGTGGTAGGCATACGGCGGCCCGTCGCACCATGCCAGTTTGTACGCCTGCGTGGCCGCCTCCACCGCCGCGTCCGTGTTGCCTGCGTCCCGCTCGATCTGCGCGAGCACGTTCAGCGCGTCCGCATGGAAGAGCGGATACGGCCCGACCTCCGCTGGGTCCCACACGTCCGCTAGCATCTCGCGGGCCTTCTCCGGCTCGCCCTGCTGCCGGTGCCACTCCGCTAGCACGACGAGCGTGGGCAATTCCTCTTCGACGAGCGACACCGCGCGGGCACGGGCGAGCGCGTGCTGGAGGCGATCATGAGCGAGTTCCAGATCGCCGAGTTGGAGCGCGGCGGTACCCTGTAGCCGCGCGGCGCGGATAAAGTCACTTTCGTGACGACGGACATGCGCTAGCGTCCATGCCCGGTCTGCCAGTGGTTGGGCCGCAGCAGCGTCACCACGCTGGAGGATCGTCTCTGCAAGGCAAGCGCTAACCACACCTTCGCCCTGCCGGTGTTCCCGCGCCTGCCAGATCCGCAGCGACCGTTGCAGGGCGACGGTGGCCTCATCCGATCTGCCACGCATTGCGAGTGCGACGCCGACAAAATACAGACTTTGGCCCTCTCGAAATCGATCTGTCAGTTCGCGGGCGATTGCCAACGCGGCGCGCGGCGAGGCTTCCGCCGCCTGCAGGCTTGCAGCCGGACGAAGAGCGCCGGACAGGTTGTAAAGGAACACCGCCTGACTGGACTGATCCCCTTCGCTCGCATCAATCTGTTCCGCGAGCCGGAATCGCGACACGGCAGCGCCGGGCTGCCCGCTAAACAGATATCCCTGCGCCAACGAGTTGAGCGTGGAGCCCTGCGCATGAGTAGACCGCAGCGGAGGTGGCACCTCGGAGCCGTCCGGGAAGAGCTTCTCCAGCAACTCCACGCGTAGGCGGCTCGCGCTTAAGCGATACAGTGTAGCCTTATTCAACCGATCTCGGAAGACTTCGAAGGCATCATCGTAGCGCCCCAGCCCGATCAGCTTGTCATAGAGTTCGATAGGGGGCGTCAGGTCTTCGAGGCTCTCGACCTCGTTCCAGTCCTCCACCATCGGCATCGCAGCAAAGTGGGTGCGTAGCGATTCGAGAAGGTCGGTACGGGTGGTGTCATCAACGCCACTCCAAACCACGCCGCGAACAATGGGATGTAGGTCATAGCGGTTGGCTCGACGGTCCCACCCGAGTAGCCCTTGGTCTTCCAGCGCTGTGAGTGCCGCGTCGAGATCAACGAGCGTGGCAAACGGTGTCGAAACTGGATCCGCGTCGTCATTCGTCCGAACCAGTAGCGATTTGAGTGTGTCCAGACTCGCGGGCATCCGGAAGCCTGCAATCGTCCGAAGGGTCTGCAGCTCAGCACCGGAGAGCCCTTGCATTGCCTGGAGCAACACGTGCGACTGCACCTGCACGAGCGGCAAGCCGAATGGATCGAAGTCGGGATGTAGTTCACGCCACTTGTCAAAGTCACCGACGGCTTCCCGATCCTCGGCTACCTCGGCAGCCAGCAGTTGGATGAGCAGCGGGTGCTTGTCGAACGTTTTAAAGACGGGCAGCATCGTCTCGCGTGAGCCTCGTGCGCCGTGCTCGCGCCAGAGAGCGAGCGCGTCCTGATCACTCAGTCCGGGCAAGAAGAGCGCAAAGCATCCAGGGAGCGGTCTGCCTCCACGAGTTTGGATGTCGGCAGGATAGAGTCGCGTGCTCGCCAGCGTCCGTGAGGCCCCCACTCGCGCGAGCCTACGGATGAATCGCCCGGCACGTGGGTCTGCGGCCAGCCGCAGCTTGTGCTTGCCCACGTAGGATTGCCCTGCGCTCTCCGGCAGCCCGAGCGCTCCAGCCACATAGTTGGCGGTCTCCTCGTCGATGTCGTCGTTGCTCAGGAAGGCCGCGTCCTGCCGCGTGTAGGCTGTCAGGATGCGTTCCAACCCGTCGAGCACGAGCAGGAATGGCTCCCGGTCAAGGATGCGGAGAAGGAGGTCTTCCTGCTCAGGGAATGACATCCCCGACACCTCGTCGAGCGATCGGCGGCTCACGTAGGCCAGCGCGCGCGTGACAAAGTTCTCGTAGGTCGCGTCGCTCTCGTAGAAGCTCCACCACAGCCGCCCGGCCAGCGGCGTCATCTCCTGCGGGGCCACCTCGTTGAACCACGTCCACGTCAGCGCCGACTTCCCCATCCCGCCAATGGCCACGACGTTGAAAATGCGCACGTCGCCGTACCGCTTGCCTGTCACCCAGTCGGTGAGGAGTTCCAGCTCTGCCTGCCGCCCCACGAGACCGCGCACCTGCAGCAGCGTGTACGGGTGCGCGATGTACGCCTCGGGCGGCTGCGGGATGGCCGAGACGTAGTGCAGGGTTTCGACGAGCGCTGATTTCTTCGCCGCCCCCTGCTCGTCGGCGTCTGTTGCGTCGAACTGCTCTTTGACCTCCGTCAAGCTTTGGATGACGAGCCCACGGAGGTCTTTCGGGCTCTCGAAGAAGTCCACGACGTGCGTTGTCTTGATCTCCTCTTTGAGCGCATGCAGCTTTTCAGCGCCCTTGCCTGTGTCAAAGTCTTTGGGGAGCACCGGCACGTTGTCCCCGATCAGGAAAATCAATACGGGGATTCCATTCTCGATGGCCCGACGGTACTCCATCTCGGTGATCGAGCGGTCGTACCCCTCAGGGACGTAGCCGTAGCGGTGTGCGAACACACCCACGTACACATCGGCCTCGTCCACCATCGCCAGCGACACGTCAACGGCACCTGCGCTCTTCGCGGAGAGGTGCTCCATCATGATCGGACGCATCCCAACACGTTCGCACGCATCCAGGACCTGCTTTCGATGCTCGGGCAGGTCGTTCGCGGTGCTGCTGACCATGACCGTGAGGCGCTCCGTCATCTCCTTCTTAGGTATTCCGCTGAATGTCGTCGAACTGCAGCGCACGCTTCGGGACGCTGCTACTGCGACCAAGTCTGCCTCACAAATCGCGATGGTGTCATCCTGAACTTGGTTCAGGATCTCTGACGACTGCGATGACTCGACGCAGCGCTGAGATGCTAAAATCGAAGATTCCCGCAGGAATCAAGTTCAGCATGACAAGGTCAGGAGTGAGGAGCCGGACTTGGTATCCCTCGAAGCTAACGCTATCGTGCGTCTCTTTCCTCTCTGCTTCTCGCCATGCGGCTTCCTACGTCTAGCGCGTCGCACGAACGTAGTCGAGCACGGGGTCCTCGCCCGCCAGGAAGTCGGCGAAGCGGGGGACGAGGGTGCGGTCTGGACGGATCGTCGTGGGGTCGCCATTCATGTAGCCGAAGAATGCCGTAGAGTGCGCGACGACCTGGCCGGAGTACGGCAGCCGGAACACCTTGACCTCGCCGAAATGGTTGGGCGCGCCGCCAGTGGGCGTGCCCACGAACTCCGCGCCCGTCATTAGCCGGAAGTCCATCGCGTTGATGACCGCCGAGGAGAACGTCTGCTCCGAGAGCGCCACCACGACCCGCCGCGGTCGCACGTCCTCCGGCAACGCCGCCATGCGCTGCGCCAGCCGCGTCCCCTGCGGCGAACTCCCCCCACTATTGGCCCGCAGATCCACGACGAGCGTCTCGACCTCGCCCGTGCTGAGCCGCTCCACGACGCGGTCCGCGAACGCCTCGAACGACGGGTACGCGGCAGCCTCGTCCGCGTCGCCGAAGCGCGCTTCCAGTTCGCGCCCCCAGCAGGAGCTGTACTGAACGACGTAGATCCCATCGTCGAACGCGAGGTCGCGGAACGCCAGCGCGGGGTCCTCCTCGCCGTGGTTGACCCACGTCGGGTGCGCGATTTCTTCGGAGAGGTAGACGAGCCGCGCCACGTCGGCCTGCCCTGGAATCGGTTCGATGGTGACGGCTCGCGGCTGCCCGTCTGGATCGATGAGGTCGAGCGTGACGCCGTCGTCTACGTCGGCACCGAGGTAGCGGTGGAGTTCGGCGTACCGCAGGAAGACGGGGAACCGCTTCAGGGCAAACTGCGGGCGCCCTGCCGCCACGAATCGGGCAATCTCGGGCTGCAGCGCCTCAACGGTGGTGCCTTCGATGGCGACCAACCGCGAGCCGAGGAGCGCCTGGTGCTCAGGGTACGCGCCCGTGACGAAGACGCCCTCCTCGAACACCGCGAACTCGAACGGGAGCAGGTTCTCGAAGTCGAACGCATCGAGAAACGTCGCGTTGGTGTGCGGATCGCCGAGCAGCGCGACGGCGGCCCGCAGCCGCACAGAGATGTCCATGTCGGACAGCACGGCGATGCTGTCGCGCACGGCGTCGAGGGCTTCCTCCAACGTCTCGCGTGGGGTTACGGCGTAGAGGTCGGGATGCCGTTCCTCCAGTGTCTCCTGCAGGACCCAGAGGTCGTTGAGGTGCCCCGCGATCCGAACCGAGTCGGGATCCGTGCTGACTCGCTGCGTGGCTACGTCGTCCTCCCAATGCCGTGCCTGGAGCGGTGCCGCGAGCGAGAGCGTCAGGAGCGCGAGGAGTAGGCGGAGGGACGGCATCGAAGACAGACGCGGACAGACTTCAGGGACCAGCGACATGCCCGCACAGGACGAGCGGTCGAAGATCGAGACGGCGGCGCTCTGTTGCGAGCCCAATTCCTTTTACCTCGCTTAGCCCACAGACAGCTTCTTCCTGAAAGGCTCCGTACTTCGCTCGTCAACCACCCCTGCCCCCTCCTGTCCAGGAGGGGAACTCCCAACCCAGCATCGCAGCAGGCATGATCAGTCTCAGGCTGAATGTGCGCATGCGCTCAGGACGCCAAGGCCAGCGCGTCGTCGGGTTGACGCAGGTGCTCGCAGAGGAACTCCGCGAGGACGCGCGCGGCGGTGGAGTCCGACTTCGTGCTCCGGTAGAGGCCGATCCGCGCGGCCCCGATCTCGGGGAAGCCCTCCGCTTCACCGAGGATGCGAAACTCGGGCAGCACGGCGCTCTTCGGGAGCCAGCCGACGCCGAGCCCCGCGCGCACCGCTGACTGCACGGCCGCCAGACTATCGCTGCTGAACACGACCTGCCAGGGTCGCCCGAGTGCCTCCAGGCTGCGCAGCGACATGTCGCGCAGCGAGCAGCAGGTCGTGAGCGGCTCGGTGACGATGGCCACCGGGTTCGCCGCCACGCCCTCGAAGTGCGGGCTGCACGCCCAGATGTAGGACTCGTGCCACAGCGTCTCGATCTCCCCGGTCGCGTAGCTCGCGTTGGCGACAGCTAGACATAGCTCGCCCGTCTCGATGCGGCGGGCGAGATCGGCGCTCGTGGAGACGACGAGTTCCAGGTGGATTTTCGTGCAGAGCGCGCCGAACTTCGTGAGGAGGTCCACGAGCGGGCCGAGCGCGACCTCCTCGAAGATGCCGATGCGCACGTTGCCCTCGGCCTCGACGGCGGCGAATTTGCGGACCGCCTGCTCATTGAGGTCGAGGATGCGCCGGGCGTAGTCGTGCAGCAGCGCGCCCGCCTCGGTGAGCGTCGTTTGGCGGCCACGCCGGGTGAGCAGCGACGTGCCGAGTTGCTCTTCGAGCCGCTTCATCTGCATGCTCACGGCGGGCTGCGTGCGGTGCAGGAGCGCGGCCGCCTTGGTGAAGCTCCCGCAGTCGGCGATGGTGACGAAGGTGCGGAGGTGCTCCGTGGGCAGATCGAGCGCCATAAGGATCGATGATGCGTGCGATAAGAACAATCAATGGACCTTATCGCAGGACGTAGCATGCCACCCTTCGGTTTCACTTCGTCGCGCCTCTTCACCCCCCACGTCCGAGGATCGCTATGCCGATTACCGCTGACCGCTCCCATCCGGTCTACCGCACTGTCGCAGCCTTCGCAGCAGTCTACCTCATCTGGGGCTCGACCTACATGGCCATCCGCGTCGCCATCGACACAATCCCGCCGCTCCTGATGATCGGCTCGCGCTTCGCCGTGGCAGGGCTGGTGCTGCTCGCGTGGCTGCGGCTGAGCGGCGAGGCCTTGCCGTCCATGCGGCAGTGGTGGGTGGCAGCGGGCATCGGCTGCCTGCTGCTCGGCGTCGGGACGGGCAGCGTGGCGTGGGCAGAGCAATACGTCACTTCGGGCATGGCCGCGCTCCTCGTCACGACGGTCCCGCTCTTCATGGTCGCGCTCGACTGGCTCTGGAAGCGCTCCGTCCGCCCTACGTGGCGCACCGTACTCGGCCTCGTGCTCGGCGGCGTCGGCATCGTGCTGCTCGTCGATCCGAGCACGCTCGCCGACGCGGACCACCCGCTCGTCCCGATGCTCGTCATCCTGATGGGCGCGTTTTCGTGGTCGGTGGGCTCCATCCATGCGCGGACGGCGGACCTGCCCAGGAATGTGTTCATGTCGACGGCGCTGCAGATGACGGGCGGCGGTCTTGGGCTCGTGCTCGTTGGCCTGTTGCTTGGCGAAGGGCGCGCACTCGACCTCGCGGCGGTGACGCAGGCATCGTTCCTGGGCTGGGCCTACCTCGTCGTGTTCGGCTCGTTCATCGGCTTCGGGGCCTACGTCTGGCTGCTGCAGAACGTGGCCCCGGCGAAGGTCGCCACCTACGCCTACGTCAACCCCGTCGTCGCTGTCGTGCTAGGCTGGGCGCTGCTCGGCGAAGCGGTCAGCGGGCTGATGCTCGTCGCCATCGTGGTACTCGTGCTCGCCGTCGTACTCATCACGCTGCCCGGGGCTACTGCTAAGCGTGGGACTTCGAAGCCGGTAGACGATGTCCCATCCACGCCTGCCTCACGCCCGCCTCGAGAAACGCCGCAGTTTGGCCAGGGCCAGCGAACGCGCCGCCTGGAAACGAGCGGCGTCTGAAACACCGAGGCACTGAAGCACCGATCTACTACCGCTCCGGCTCGATGGCCAGGTTCACGAGGTCGCGGAAGCGTGCGACCGGTGGCAGGCCATTCGGCGTCTGCGTGAACACGAGCCCGATGAGGCCGCGCTCCGGGTCGATCCAGGCATAGGTGCCATCGGAGCCCCCGTGGCTAGCGATGCCGTTGGAGAGCACCCAGCCGTAGCCGTAGGCCGCATGGGGCGTCTCGGTTTTCGGCGTGAGCATCGCCGTCACGGACTCAGGGTCGAGGACCGTCGTGCCGTTGTGGGTGCCACCGTTGAGCAGCATCTGGCAGAAGAGCGCGTAGTCCCACGCCGTCGTCACCATGCCGCCGGAGCCCCGCGCGAACGGGATGGTGTAGGCCTGACTCGGGAGCCAGTCGCCGTCTTCATCGCGCTGGTAGTAGACCGGGCCGAGGCGATCACGCTTGCCGCCGAGCGGGTGGTCCGCGCGGTAGTTGTACGCGTCGTCCATGCCGAGCGGCGTGTAGAGCGCGGCGTCGAGGTAGGCTTCGAGCGACTGCCCCGAGGCGATCTCGATGAGCGCCCCGAGCGTGTTGTAGCCGGGGTTGCTGTAGCGGTACGTCGTGCCCGGCGTCACCTCCGCGCCGACCTCGCCGAACCGGGCCGCGGCGCGCTGCAGGCTCGTGTTGGCCTCCATCGGCGGGAGGAACAGCGAGCCGATGCGGAAGCCCGCCGTGTGCGCCAGCAGGTGCTCGATGCGGATGAAGCCTGCGCGGTAGTTGTCCCACTCGGGGATGTGCGTCCGGACGAGGTCGGTGTAAGCGAGCGCCTCGTCCTCCACAAGTGTGGCGATAGCGGCTGCCACCACCGGCTTCGTGTTCGAGGCCATATGGAAGAGCGTCGCACGGTCCATCGCGCGGTCGGCCTCCTTGTCGCTATACCCGATGGCCTCGTGCACCACCACGCGCCCGTGCCGCGCGACCAGCACGACAGCCCCGACGAGGTCGCCGCGCTCCACCGCTTCCTCGTAGAGCCCCACCGCCCCGTCCAACACGGCGGCGGACATCCCGACTTCGTCCGGCGTCCCGTAGGCGAGGGTGGGTAGCTCCTGGGACGCTAGCTCCTGAGACGCCAGACGCGGCGCGGCGACCGCGATGGCTAGGAGAGCAAGCCCTGCGATACTCCGAATGGCGCGGATTCCGATGCCTTGCGCTCTCACAGGATCAGGAACTCCAGCAGGAGCGGCAGCGCGTAGAAGAGGCCCACGATGTAGGCGATGGCGTAGAGCCGGTTCTTGAACGCCAGTTCGCCCACGAACTCGGCCATGCGGATCGGGACCTCGCGGAGGAACGGGATCGGGTAGATGAGCACGATCCCGAAGATGTTGAACAGCAGGTGCGCGAGCGCGATGGTCAGCCCTGCCGCCGCCGCGGGCTCGCCGCTCGACACGGCCACGAGCGCGGCCAGCATCGCCGTGCCCGTCGTGCCGATGTTGGCCCCGAGCGTGTAGGGGAAGATCTGCCGGACCGTGAGGATGCCCGCGCCCACGAGCGGAATCACGATGGAGGTCGACACCGACGAGCTCTGGACCATGAACGTGATCACGACGCCGCAGAGCATCGCCACCATGGGCGCGCCGAAGATGTACTTGTGCAGCAGCCCCTCGGAGCGACCCAGCACGAGCGCCTTGAGGATCTTGACCAGGAACCGCAAGGAGAGGAAGAGCCCGGCCAGCCCGACGATGGCCATGAGCCACGGGATCTCGCCCAGGCCACTCGCGATCAACTCGGCCACGAGCTCAAAGGGCGTGTCGCCCGGCTCGCCCGATTCCACGCCGGGCAGCGCCTCGGTAAGCGCCTTCGCTGGCGTCGAGATGACATCGAAGAGGACCTCCAGCGGGAGGAGGATCAAGACCGCCATCCAGTTGAAGAAGTCGTGGACGGTCGCGCCCGCCATCGCGCGCTTGAACTCGTCGGGCCGCGTGATGTGGCCCATCGAGACGATGGTGTTAGTGACGGTCGTGCCGATGTTCGCGCCCATGATGACCGGCACGGCGTTCTCGATGGAGAGCGTCCCGGCGGCGACGAGCGTGACCACGAGCGAGGTCGTCGTCGACGAGCTCTGGACGAGCGACGTGACGAGGATGCCCGTGATGAGCGCGAGGATCGGGGTGTTGGTCGCCTTCTCCAGCATCCCCCGCAGGTCGAACGTCCCACCGAGCGACTTGATGCCGTCGCCCATCACCTCCAGGCTGACGACAAACAGGAACAGCACCCCGGCAAGGGCGAGCAGGTTGAGCCACGTTGAGGACCCGCCCCCGTTGCCGGATGCGGGCGCCTGCGAGACCGGCGGGGTCGTGGATTCCATCGAGTTAGTCGTTGGTCCTTGGTGGAGATAGGCTAGCCGTCGTGTGCCAGAGGATAGCGCCCGTGGCTATGCACAGCACGGGCCCCATTCACCCGCGCCGAGCTTCGGTCACCGCCCCGACCAATAGCCAAGGACTACTGACCAGCAGCCCCTCTTACTCGTCGTCCCCCTCAGGGCCTTCGCGAAGGCGGTCGAAAGGGCGCGCAACGGCGGAGGCGATGGCGGAGAGGTGCGCGGCGATGCGGAAGTGGAGCCGCGCGCTCATCGCGAGCACGAGCGCCTGCGGCACGGTGACGCCGTCGCTCTGAGCAAGGTCCGCCACGAACGCCTCGACGCGAGTCCGGATCTCAGAGGCCGTTTGCATCGCGGCCTCCGCCTGAGCGGCGTCGCTCTCAGCGAAGGCGGAGCGGACCGGCGCGAAGAGGCCCTGCACGTCGGCGCTGAGCGCGCGGAGCGTGTCGGCATGGGGTCCGGCGAGCGATCCGTCGGCGAGGTCGGCCACCTTGGCGAGCGACTTCGCGAGGTCGCCGATGCGCTCGGCGTCCTGCACCACCGACACGAGTGTCAGGCTGAGCGGCACCTCGGTCTCGCCGCTCAGCGCGAGGTGGCTCAGCACGGCCCGGCGGACCTGCCGCTCCAGTTCGTTGACAGCGTCGTCCGCCGCCTGGAGGTCCTTGGTGGGAGCGGTGCCCTCGAGCAGGTGCGCGGCGGCGGCAGCGACCATCTGCTCAGTCGCAGCCAGCATGGCGTCCATATGGTCCAGGCTCTGCGCCACGAGCGTGGGCTGGCGCTTGGCGAAGAGGTCGAAAAAGCTCATGCGGTAGAACAGCGGGCGAGGCGATGGGGGAGGGAAAAGTACACGACGCAACCGTGAACCTGCGGTTACGGCAGTATTACGCCCGCTGCCACTCCGCGAATTCCCGTTGGCTTGACAGGGTCCTGCGACCTGCTCGACCCGCGTGGCGTAGGCGCCCCTCACCTCGCCCCTGCCCTTGTGCCCGACCGCTCCTGGCGCATCGACGCCCTTCTCCTCTTCGTCGTCCTCGTCTGGGGCCTCAACTTCGCAGTCATCAAGGTCGCGCTGGCGGCGCTGCATCCGTTCTCGGTCAACATCGCGCGGTTCCTCATCGCGGCGCTCACGCTCGGCGCGATGCTCGCGTGGGAGTGCGCCCGGCAGGACGGCTCCTTC
>JBCDFO010000062.1:0-16425 GCA_039177895.1 Bacteroidota bacterium | reverse complement strand
GCCCGGGTGTCCGGCTGTCTGTTCGAGGACGAGGTGGCGGCCTCCATCAGCGGCGAGGAATGCGGCGCGGGCAACCCCTTCGGTCTGGGCGGCGGCCTCCACCGCGAGTGGATACAGCACACCACGGGCGTCGCGCGCCTTGGCCCCGCACCGCCCCAGCAGCCAGAGCCGACCCCGCTCGTCCAGATAGCCTGCGTCGCCGGTGCGGTGCCACCGGACGCCCGCCACGTCGAACTTCGTTGCCGCGTCGCCGTGCCCGCCGAGGTAGCCGGGGACCACGTGGGGGCCGCTGACCACGATCTCGCCAGCGATACCCGGCGGCAGCACGTCGCCCTCGAACGTTTCGCTCGTGTAGGGCAAGAGCGGCGCGCCCCAGCGGTCCGGGAGAATGCGAAGCGCGACAGCGTCGACCGGAGGGCCGGCCAGCAGCCCGCCGCCGCGCTGCGTGCGGGCGCGGTCCTGGGACGTGACCGCATCGTAGTCGACCTCTGCTATGGGCTCGGCCTCCGTCGAGCCGTAGACGGCCGTGATCGAGGCCCTCGAGGCCGCCCGTTTCAGCGCATCGAGGGCGCCGGGGAAGACCGGAGCGCCGCCGGTGAACACCTGCTGGAGGTCGCGCAGCGAGTCCGGCGCGACGGCGAGCAGGCGCTCCAGGAAGGCAGGCGTCGCCACCACCCGGGTCGGACGCTCACGCTCGACCTGGTCCGCGATCCGGGCGAGGTCGGCGCGCGCCTGGCATCGGGGGTCGGCGGCAGAGAGCACGCTCGTGACGCCCGCCGCGAGGTTGGCGAGGACGAAGATGGGCAGCGTGGTGAGGTCGGTCTGCCCGGCTTGCAGGCCGAGCGTCGAGCGGAGCGCCTGGTACTGCGCCTGCAGCAGCCCGTGGGTGCGTACGGCGGCCTTCGGCGTGCCCGTGGAGCCGCTCGTGAAGGTGAGCAGCGCGGGCGTATCGGCCTCGCACGAGGCCAGGGGCACACAGGGAGGCTGAGCCGACCGCCACGACGACGAACGCCAAGGCCGTGCCCCCGGAAGCCAGGGTCCGACGACGAACCGGTGCGGGATCCTCCGGACTTCGCCGACGATCAACCGGAGCAGGTGGGCCTTCGGGCTCCCGATGAAGCCCCGCAGCGGAAGCCGCCGCGCACAGGCGGCCACGTGCTCGCGTCCTGCCGAGGGGTCGAGGACGACGGCGACCAGACCGAGCCGGAAGAGGGCCGCCAGCGCAACGTACAACTCGACCGACACGGGTTGGAGCACGAGCACGGCGTCGCCCTGCCGGAGCCCAGCGTCGTGCAGCCGCGCCGCGCCGTGTGCCGCCCGGTCGTCTAGGTCCCCGAAGGTGCACACACGGCGGCGGCCCCGCCGGTACTCGACGAGCGCGGGCGCGTCGGGCCGCGTGCGGGCCTGAGCCTGCAGTAGGGTGGCGATGTTCATGGGCGACGTGCTCGCGGGCAGGGTGTTCACGGGCTGAGCGTTCACGAGCCGAGCGGTTTGGCGAAGAGGGCGTAGCGTCGGATCGTGGTGCCGTGGTGCGCGCTGATACGGGACGACGGATTGGCCTCGTGCATCAGCGCGTGGATGACGCGCCGGAAGCCGTGCTCCCGCGCGAGGCCGTGGGCGCGGTTTACGAGTGCGCTCCCGATGCCGCGACCCGAGAGGCGCGGGTGCACGGCCAGCGTCTTGATCACCACCGTATCCACATGCTCCCCGCGCATCTGCTGGAGCAGGTCCGGCACCATCAGGACGAAGCCGACGGGCTCATCGCGCTGCTCGGCGACCAGGGTGAGCCCTGGGACGAGGTGCGGCTCGAGCTTGCGAAGCTGGGCGCGAAAGGCTTCGAAGGGCAGGGGCGTATACAGGAAGTTGTCAGCGAAGCAGCACTTCGTCAGCGCGTACAGCGCCTCGGCCTCGTCGTCCACGTCGCCGAGCGGACGGAGGCGCAGACCGTGGCTAGCCAGGTGCGCCAGCGCATTCGTCCGCTCGGTCCTGAGACGGCCGGGATCGGTGACGAGCGCGGAGCGGTAGTGGGCGATGGGCGCGAAACCGGCTCGCTCGAACTGCGCCGCGAAGGCGGGCGACGAGTAGGGCTCCAGAAAGAAGGGCGGATGCGTGCCGGGCTCGGTCACGAATCGGTAGGGCTGCCACGTCGCTCCGTCCATCGGTCCGATGGCCAGCGTGCAGCCCTGGCTGCGGAGCTCGTGCGCGGCGATGCGCAGCAGCTTCTCCGCGGCTTCGCTGGCCGGGTCCTCTGGGGCCTGCCACCGTCCGATCAGCCCGACCCGGTGGCCGTCGTGGCTGGGGGCACTGTTCCACCAGAGGCTACAGCGCGTGTCTTCGCCTACACCCGTCGTGCAGAACAGGTCGAGGTCGGGCGGAAGGGCAGCACCGGAGCGTGCCTCTCTGGATCGTGCGGCTCTGGAGCGTGCGGCCCGGTTGCGTTTCGAAGGTGAGGGCATGGGGGTAGAAGGCATCATGGCATTCACGGAAGGGTGCTGAGCACCCAGGCGAGAGGAAGGCCGGTGTCGGGCGCGGAGAAAGGGCGCACGGCGACGAGGCCGTAGAGCGGGACGAACAGGTTGTCGAGGCCGCGCCCGGAGAGCGCCTCCACGAGCGCCGCGCCCAGGCTGGTGAGGAGCGCGGCGCCTAGCGCCAGGGACCACGGCAGTCCTGCTCCCAGGAGAGGCAGGAGCACGCACGGCATCGCCACGGCGACGAAGGCGAGTGAGCCCTCGACGCTCTTGGTGCCGCCGAGGATGGTGAACCGAGCGCGGCCAAAGCGGAGCCCCACGAGTGCCGCCGTGGCATCGGCAAAGGCTAGCAGCAGCAATGGGATCACGTAACTCGGCCCGCCCCCGCCCGAGCCGACGTAGAGCAGCAGGACGGCCACTGGGAAGCACAGCTCCCCGTAGCCCTGCCGGTCCACATCATGGAGGACGCCCCCGGCCAAGCGCCGGAGGGGCCCCACCCACCGCAGCGCTGCCATCGCGCCGACGCTCACCACCGCCAGCACGACTACCGGCCAGACGGCGTCGAAGAGCACGGGGAGGAGCAGCGCGACCGCTCCCATCGTCACGTGCACGCCTTTGCGTGCCGTTTCGGGCGAGACGTTCGCGTGCTGCTGCCCCCAGCGCAGCCCGCCGAGCACGAAGACGAGCGCGCTGGCAACGCACCCAATACCGATCCACGGGGAGATAGTCATGATGGCGTAGGGGTTAGTGGGTGGAGTGGGACAGCGGGCGGCTTGCGTCCCGGGACCTCAGCGTCCGAGGTCGCTGCGCACGGGGCTGCGGCTCGGTGATGTCCTCCACGACGAAGCGGCTGTAGAAAAACGCCTTGTCCTCCGCGTGCAGCGCCGTCGCTAGAGCGTCGCAGGGGCGCAGCCAGGACGCGAGGTGATCCGGGCGGCGGCGTGGCACCAGCAGGTTCCAGTAGGCGACGCGTCCACCGGTGCGCCCGACGCGCACGAGGTCGGCCATCAAGGTGTGCGCCTCCGGCTCCGAGACATACTCGAACACGTCGCTCAGGCCGAACCGGTCGAACGAGTCGCTCGGCTGGTCGCGAAGCACGTCGCCGAGCGAGGCGCAGCGCCAGGAGAGCCGGTCGAGGCCGTCGCGGATGGTGTCGAAGTGCTCCGGCCGCAACGCGAGGGGAAGGGCCTCGCCGTGGTGCCCGGTCAGGATCCACGCGAGGTAGGGGTTCTCGGCCGGGTCGAGCGCGACGGCGGCGTGGCGGGCGCGGGCAAGCACGCGGGAGGCAACGGGACCCTCGGCGTGGGTGAAGTGGCCGGGGTCCCGCCCCAAGTGGGCCATCGTGCTCCGCGAAAAGAAGAGGCGGGAGAGAGAACGCCAGCGCCAGCTGCACCACTCGAGGTCGTAGAAGTGCGCGCGCGCGCCCGTGGAGCCACCGCCACGCAGGAGACGGCGCACGCGATGCTGCGGATGTGCCAGCGGCAGCACATAGCGGCGGAAGATCCGGAAGTACTGCTCAAATCGACCCACCTGCCCGAGGCCACCGTCGAGCAGACGGAGCCGAGCGTCCCAGAAGCGTCGGCTCTGGGAGGGCAGCGCCGTGCGGCACCGTGCGTAGAGGTCCCGGCGACGGGTGCTCGGGCGGGAGCCCATCAACTCCAGCAGCTCCGGGTGCTGCAGCGTCCGGTAGGCCGCCACACGGAGCGCCAGGCACTCCAGCTGAGCGGGGTTGTGATCGACGGCGACGACGCGGCGCGGGTGGCGCGTCAGCAGCGCCAGCGCGTTGTCGCCCGCCGAGGCGATGACGAGGCAGTCGTCGCCGGGCTGAACGTCGAGCCCGCGGAGGAGGACGTCGGCGTCCTCCCAGCACTGGCCGTAGCGAATGGAAGCCGCGTCAGGCATCGTCGGGATAGGCGCAGAAGGCATCGTAGGAAACCGGTGGACGTTTAGGAACAAGCACGACCGATGCTGGGCGCTCAGTCGTAGGGGTGCGTGGGTTCGTAGGCGTGCCGCCTCGCGTAGCGCTCCCCTCGGGAGCGTGCCTCGACCGCCTCGCGAATGTTTTCGAGGTTGAGCCGGAAGACGCGGCGTACTTCGGCGGCGTAGGGGCGGAAGAGGAACCCAGCCGCCCGGTGCCGGGCCAGCCGCGTGCGGAAGCGCAGCGCCACGCGCCCGTCGTCAAGCTGGGTGTAGCGCTGCTCGACATCGTAGACGAGGTGTGGGCCGAGCCGGCCCGCCATGCCGCTGAACCCGTGGAGGTCGCTCATCCGCAAGCGGCGGTGCCACACAACCTCGCCCTGTTCCACGTCGGTGATGACCTCGTCCCAGCGCGACCCGGTCTCGTCGGCGCGGCGGTAGCAGACGCGCCGCGCGCCGCGGGCTCCGTCGAACGCGTCGAGCGGCGTGATGTGGTGGAAGTAGACCGACCACTCCGTGGCGCGGGCGCTGTCCCCGACGTAGGCCCAGACTTCGGGCATCGGCGCGTCGATGACGACCTCCTCCTCGGCCCATCGCATGGCGTCGAGGGTGCTGAGCACCAGGAGAAGGCCCGTCACGAGCGTAGCCCAGGCCAGCCCGCGTCGTCGGCCGCGCATCGCTCTAGGTCGTGGTTTAGACACAGACGGCATCGTTCACCTCGTCGGTTGGGGCGAAGGAGGACGCCGACGCTGGCTCGATCACCCGCACCGTTCCGGTCCGTCCGTCGATCTCAACCAGGTCGCCGTCCGCGAGACGCCGGGTCGCGTCGGGCAGGCCGACTACGGCGGGCAGGCCGAGTTCACGCGCCACGATGGCCGCATGCGAGAGCAGGCTACCACGCTCTACGACCAAGCCCCCGCACGAGGCGAAGAGGCTGATCCAGCCCGGATCGGTCCGCTCCGCCACGAGGATCTCTGTGCCCTGGAGCACGGCCTCATGCGGGTCGTGCACTACGCGGACGAGGCCACGGACCGTTCCTGGTCCACAGCCGAGCCCCTGGAGGTCCGTCTCCGAAGCGGACAGCATCGCGGCATCGGCTGGGGAGGCAATGGGGTACGCGTGGACCGCGCCGCGTGTCGTGAAGCGGTCTGGCGGCGCGGTGGCAGCGCGGTAGCCGTCGAACTCCCGGCGGCGGACGGCGACCAGCCCGCGCAGGTCCGCCGTGGTCGCGGTGCCGTCGGCAAAGCCGAGCACCTCCTCGACGTCGAGGTAGAAGACATCGTCCGGCTGGTCCAGCACGGCGTCGGCGCTGAGGCGGCGGCCCATCTCGACAAAGAGGCGGCGGGCCGTCCCAAAGACGCGGGTGCGCTCAAAGCGGAGGTTCTCCCGCGCGGCGATGCGGGTGCGTGCGTGGTGGAGCGTCCAGCGCGCGAGCGCCCGCCGTAGCGGGTGGCCACGGAGCGCCTGGGCGAGTAGGGCCTCGGCGTCGGCCCGTACCGGCGAGTCGGACTGAGGTGGCGCTGGGCGCTCCTCCAGGCGGGAGGCCAGCGCGGCGATGCTGCGGTAGAACCCACGCGGGTCGTCGCGGAGCGTCGGGCTCTCCAGCTTCAGCTCGTCCAGGCAGCGGTCGCTGAACCGGTCGAGGTAGGCCTCCACCAGCGCGGCCACGTCGGGCCGTCGTGCGAGTTCGCTCCTGAGATTGGCCTCAGACCCCTCGGTCAGGGCATCGATCAACGCGGGGTCGTCCTGAGCGGTCGAGGCCAGGCGACGAAGCTGCCGCGCGGGCTCCGCGCTGACAATGCCGCCCACGCCGGACAGTAAGGCATTGTGCAGTCCGGGAGCGGGCGCCCACTGCTCCACGAGCCGCTTCGATAGGCCGAAGAAGATCATCGCCGCGAAGTCGTTCACGATCGGCGCGTCCCACCGCCGCAGCAGGGCCGCTTCCAGGCCGCGGTAGTGCTCCGCGAGCTCGTCGAGGCGGAGTAGCGTGAGGTCAGGGAGGTCGAGCGTCTGGTCGAGACGCCGCTGGAAGCGAGCGATGCTGCGTGGCAGGCGCCGGTAGGACACGACGAGGCGCAGCGTGCCGCGGACGAGGTCGGCGAGGTCGCGCCACCGCGCACGGCGGGACGTCTCCGCAGCAGGCGGGAGGAGCGCGCGCAGGTCCTCAGGAGTGAGGCGCTCGCGCACGCCCATCATGTCCTCCATGAACGCCCGGTTGAACCGGAAGCCGGGCAGCAGCGCGAGCACGCGGTACCAACTCGCGAGGTTGTAGTAGAGGCGTCCCCGCACGAGCCCGATCATCGCATCGAAGGCGTCGGCGTTCGCTTCCAGCACGTCGGTGCGCACGCCGAGCAGTCGGCAGAACGTGCGGTAGACGCTGCGGTAGGCCTTGCGCGCGAACGAGAACGTGAGCGGCGTGGTGACGCCGTTGTAGCTCTCGGCGATGTTGCTATTGTCCCAGAGCCGGGGCGTGCCGTCGGGGTCGGGCAGGGCGGCGAGCGTCGTGATCGGGCGGCTCTGGAGGAGGTAGAGGGCCGCGCCCTCGTACGCCCATTCGATGTCCTGGGGACGGCCGAACGCGGCAGCAGCACGGCGGGCGAGATCGGCCACGGCGCGCGCCTGAGGCACGGTGAGCACCGCACGCTCACGTTCTTCCAGCGGCACTTCCACCTGCTCGACACCCGCCCCGCGCCCCGAGCGGTGAGCGACGGCCTGTGGCGCAACGATGAGATCGACCACCTCGCCGTCGCGGTTCACGCGGTACGTGTCCGCATCGGCCTCGCCGTCCACGAGCGCCGTGCCGAAACCGATGACGGCGCTCACTACGGCGGTGCCGCGCTGCCCGGTCGCAGGGTCCGCGCTGAACGCGACGCCCGCGCTGTCGGCCTGCACCATCCGCTGGATCAGCACGGCGGGCGGCGACGGTGGCGGCAGACCCCGCTCGGAGCGGTAGGCCCGCACACGGCTCCCGAAGGCGGAGCGCCAGACGCGGCCGACGTGCGCGGCCACGTGCTCGACGGGGACGTTCAGCACGCTCTCAAGCTGGCCCGCGAACGAGTGCAGCGCCCCGTCCTCGTCGAGCGCCGAGGAGCGCACGGCGACGCGCACCGGACCGCTGGACGGTGCCGCCAGGCGAGCCAATGCGTCGGCCAGCGCAGCCTCGACGGCGCGGCTGGGCACGAGGCGCTCCAGGTGATCGGCATCCTCGCCCTCAGCGAGAGCGTCGCGCTGGCTGGGCGTCATGCTGTCCCAGCAGGCCTGCGGGGCGAGCACGAACCAGTCCGGCACGGGAAGCCCGCGGGCCTGGAGGTGCTGGAGCGCGGCGGCTTTGCCACCGAGCTGCTGCCGGTCGTCGGTGTCGTGGGCGAAGAAGACGTAGCACATAGGGTACGTGGGTTCAGGCTAGCGGAGCAGGGCGGCGAGGCCGAGGCTACCGTAGAAAGCGAGCGTCCAGAGTCCGGCGTAGACCTCGACGGCCCGGCCGCGGGGACGGCGGACGAAGCGAAGCGCGACGAAGCCCGCACCGGCCAGCAGGACCGCGAACACAGCGGCGAGTACCGCCCCAGCGTCGAGCAGCGAGGCGAGGGCGATGCCGGGGAGCGCGGTCACGACGAGTGCGCCCATCCAGAAGGCGACGGCGCGCCGCAGGCCCCAGCGGGCGCTGTAGGTCTCCACGCCAGGCTCCTCGTCCTCCGGCGCGCGCACCTTGCGGCCGACCTCGATCGCGACCCCGTTGAAGAAGGAGGCCACGGCGAACCAGCCCAGCCCGGGTGGCGGCGGGGCTTCTGCCACAGCCCAGTCAAACGCCGTCGCGTAGAGGTCGATCAGCGGCACGATGACCATGTGCGACCCGAGGTAGGCCAGCGGGCGGGCCCGCAGCGCATCGGGGCGGAAAAACTCGACGCACATCAGGCCGAAGTAGGCCCAGCCGATGAACAGCAGCGGGACCAGTCTGGGGCTGAGCGCAAGGGCGAAGCTGAGTTGTAGGACGGCTGCGCCGATCCCCAAGGCGCCGAGTTCGCGGAGGCTGACCAGGCCGCGGGGTACGGGGCGGTACGGCCGGTAGCGGCAGTCCTCGGCGTAGTCCTTGAACTCGTCGGCGATGCGGAGGAAGAGGAAGAAGAGGAGGCAGCTTCCGACGGCGAGGATCGCGGCGAGGGGGTCCAGCGCTGGACCGCCACGGAGTGCCGCCGAGACGCTCATCGCCGAGAGGCTGAAGGCGGCCACGAGCGGCCCATGCGCCGCGAGCGGGAAGCGTTCCCGCTGGTAGGTCCACCATCGTGCCGCCGTCGAGATCGTTGTGGTAGGCATGCCAGCCGCCGCGCTGTTCGAGGGTCGGCTCCTACTGGCAGGCACCTGGCGTCAGGCGTCAGCGCACAGCGGGAGCTGTGAGTCCTCGAAGAATCGGGCGATCCGGCCGCGCGGCTGCGCCAATGCCGTGCAGAAACGCGCCGTGGCGCGTCTGTGCTAGGGGTTGGCGCATCTGTGCATGCGTCAGGGTCCCCCTAACCCGCTCGCAATCTCGAAACGAGAAGTAGGGGCGCGTTGCCTACCGCCCACATGCCCGTCATCCCCGCGAAGGCGGGGATCCATGTGGTGTACTGTATAGATCCCCGATCAAGTCGGGGATGACAATGAGCTGGGTTTGCACCACCGCTGCTCATAAACGTCCATGTTTTCGGAGCGACTAGGCTTCCTCGGCGAAATCCGTTGGGGCGGTCCCATAGGCGTCCCGGAAGCACCGCGAGAAGTAGGACGCCGAGCTGAAGCCGACCGCGTAGGCCACCTCGGCGACGGTCTCGTAGCGGCGGTGCCGGAGCAGTTCGACGGCGTGGTGGAGGCGCACCTGGCGAACGAAGGCGTTCGGCGTCTCTCCGGTGATCGCGCGGAGCTTGCGCTGGAGCTGTCGGCGGCTCATGCCGAGCGCGTCCGCGAACGCGCCGACATCAAACGCCTGGTCGCTCAGCCGAGCCTCGACCGCCGTCCGTGCCGCCTCCACAAAGACCTCCTCGGCCGACGGCATGGGAGCAGCGTCGCCGGTCGCGGCGCGGGTCGGGTCAACGGCGGGGCCGAGACTGAAGCGGCGGCGCAGGAGGCGGCGCGACTGGAGCAGGTTCTCGACGTGCGCCTGGAGCTCGCGGGCGTTGAACGGCTTCGTGAGGTACGCGTCGGCGCCGCGCTCCAGCCCGTCCACCTTGCTCTCGGCCGACGCGCGCGCCGTCAGCAGGATCACCGGCACGTGGTCGAGCACCGGGTCGGTTTTGAGGGCCTGGCAGAGCGCAAAGCCGTCCAGGCCCGGCATCATCACGTCGGAGACGACGAGGTCCGGCACCTCCTGCCGGGCGAGGGCGAGCCCCTCCGCACCGTCGCGGGCTTCGAGGAACCGGTAGGTGTCGCCGAGCACCTCGCGGGCGTAGGCGCGCACGTCGTCGTGGTCCTCAACGAGCAGCACGGTCGTGGCCTCGTCGTCCGTGGGTGCGGCGTCATCAGTCGCCTCCCCGGTGAGTGCGTCGTCAGCGAGGAGGTCGTCCAGGAAGGCTGCATCGTCGAAGGACACCGCGCTGGCTGTTGTGCCCCTAGTGGTAGCCGCTGAGCCCTGTGACGCTGATGCGGGCATCTCCGGCGCCGCGTCAACTGGGAGCGTGACGGTGAAGGTGCTTCCGAAGCCGACTTCGCTGGTGGCCTCGATGGTGCCCCCGTGCATGCGCACGAGTTCGCGCGTGAGCGCCAGCCCGATCCCCGTCCCGACCGTGTCGCCCGACCCGGCTCGCCGGAACCGTTCGAAGATGTGAGGTAGGTCGGCCTCGGGGATGCCCTGCCCGCTGTCGCGCACCTCCAGCACAAGGCGGCCGGGCTCAGCAGCGTCGTCGCTGGAACGGTTGTCGCTGGAACGGACGCGTACCGTGACCCGGACCGTCTCGCCCTCGTCGCAAAACTTGAGCGCGTTCGAGATCAGGTTAGTGGCGACTTTCTCGGCCTTGTCGCGGTCGAGGAGCAGGGCGGCTTGCTCGCCGTCGAAGGTGTAGCGCAGGTCGATCCCCCGGGCTTCAGCCAGCGCCCGGAACGAGGCCGCGATGCCGCGAAAGAGCCGGTCCGGATCGTACGAGGCGCGCTCCAACTCAAGCGCGCCAGCCTCGATGCGGGCGAAGTCGAGGAGCTGGCCGATGAGCCGGAGGAGGCGGCGCGCGTGACGCCGCATCGTGGCGAGCCGCGCGCGCGGTGCCGAAACGACGCGGTCCGCGGCCGGGCCTTCGAGCAGGTCGTCGAGCGGGCCGAGGATCAGGGTGAGCGGCGTGCGAAACTCGTGGGCGACGTCAGCGAAGAGGCGAGCGCGGAGGTCGAGCAGTTGCTCGCGGGCGCGGCGTTGTTCATTGAGGGCGCGCACCTGGAGGAAGTCCCGCCGTGCGTAGCGCTCCAACTCGTAGCCAGCGAACATGCCGATCAGGTTGGCCGCGCTGAAGAACAGCAGGCTCCCGGTCAGTGCCGCGGTAGACATCCCCTCGAACACGGCACCGACCACCAGAAAGCCCACCGTGATGCCCCACCCGGCGAGCGTGGCCCAGACGAAGCGGAGCCGGACGAGGACGTAGGCGGGGAGGATGATCAGCACAGGCCCGTCCACGTAGGCGGTGCCCGAGGGGTCGAGCACCAGCATGATGAGGAGGCCAGCCCCCGCCAGGAGGAGCAGAGCGCTCATCACCGGCTGCATCACGCGTCGGAAGCCGGGCCGGTAGGTGGCAGCCCAGACGCCGAAGCCGATCAGGCAGACCACGGCCCGTACGCCCCAGATCGCCGGCACGGCGTCGGTGGGGGTGAGGAGGTCGCTGAACGCGAAGACGACCCCATAGAGCAGCAGGCCCAAGAGGATGCCGTATCGCACCTGCCGGAGCGACTGGCGGGTGTAGTTGGCCAGGAACGCCTGTTCGAGATCGTCCGAGCGGAAACGGAGAGTGAGCGGGTGCTGCTCCATGCGCGGCAAGTTAACCGGCTTCGGCACAGCAAACAGACGGCACGTGTGCGATTGAGCTGGAGGCCGCGGCGGTGCGGCGGGCAGGATCGAACGCGCGTGGCTCGAGTCGTTCGCTGCGGTGTCGCGCCCCCATGCTCGCTGGGGAATCCAGGGAGGAACGTGCGTCAGAAGCGCACGCGGATGAAGCGGGGGCGGTAGAGGCTCTCGTCGCCCAGCCCCACGAAGAAGTCCACCGCGTTGACGTTGTACGAGATCAGCAGCGTCCCCGGGTCGGAGAGGTGCGGGTGCGCCTTCGTGTTGTAGGTGAACGCCCGCGCGTCGTCGGCCTCCGGCACGCGGTACACGGTGACGAGGCCGCCGAACGGCCCGACGGGCGACGGGGCCGTCCGCGCGGCGACGTTGGGGCCGAGGCCACCCTCCTGGAAGACGAGCGCATAGCCGCCGCTCGGAATCGGCGTGACGCTGAGCTCGTTCGAGACGCGGTCGGTGAGCCGCGCGATGCGGTCGAAGTCGGCCGTCCAGGTTTGGCCGTCGTAGAAGCGCCACTGGCTGAAGTCCTCGAAGGCCCCGTCGGGGACGCGCGCCACGAGGAGGTACTTGTTGAAGGGCACCTCCTCGACGCCGTACACATAGACGAAGCCGTCCGGCTCGGGCGCCCCCGCCCACGTCGTGTTGACGAAGACGCCGGCGTTCATGAGGATCTGCCCGCGTCCGCCCTGGGCCTCGCGGAAGAAGGGCAGCGCCGCCTGCCGCTGGTTCGCGAACGGCGGACGCGACCTCGGCGGCAGCGTGATGAGCGACACGCCGACCACGTCGAAGCCGAACGGGCCGTCGGCGACGCGGCGCACGCGCAGCGGGAGCGTGTAGATCGTGCCGTCCTGCGCCGCGAAGCCGTCGCCGAGCCAGTACCAGTCGTCGGGGCTCGCCTCCGGGATCTGCGGCGTGAAGACGGCGGCGGGGTTCGAGCGCCCGCCGGGCCAGTAGAACTGGATCGCCGAAGGGTTGGGCGCGCCGCCGCGCAGCTGGGCGATCGTGTTGTTGACGAGCCGTGCGTTGGAGCGGCTGCCGTCCGGGTTCACGTCGCCGATGAACGAGTCGCTGAAGAGGAAGAGCGTGTTCTGGCCGTCCGCGGTCCCATAGTCGTCGTTGCCCGAGAGCGGGATCGAGAAGATGCCGTCGGCCCCGGTCCACCCCGAGGTGCGCTGAAAGAGCGCGGTCCAGTCGGGGGCCTCCTCGACGGTGAACCCCCGTGCAAAGGCGTCTGGGGCTGGAGCGACCTCCGGGGTGGAGGACTCGACGCTGCTGTCGCAGCCTGCGAGGACGAGGGCGAAGGCGAGGAACAGGGCAGCGCGCAGCATGGCAGCAGGGGGCAACACCAGAAGGACGACGCCTGATGGTACGCAGGAAGTCAGCAGGTCGAAGGCAGAAGTTGGAAGGGGGCGCTCCCGCCGCCTGAGGAAAGGCCCGCGTACCTAGCGCGACCGGTCCGCTGCCTCCCGCTACGTGTCCACGGGTGCCAAATGGCTGCGTCCGTGCTTGGCAATCGCGCTTGAGAAAAAAAGACGGGCCCCCTTGCAAGAGGAGCACGTTTGGTATTATCGTTGATCGCCGATTAACGATCAATACCGGATAGCCATACCCTACCCCATCATGACTACACCGACCGACGACCAACTCGCGGCCTTGGGCAAAGCCCTCAGCCACCCGGCCCGCCTCGCCATCCTGCGCGACCTCTCAGCGCGCGGGACCTGCGTCTGCGGCCAGATCGTGGACGTGCTCCCGCTGGCCCAGTCTACCGTCTCGCAGCACCTCAAGGTGCTCCGCCAGGCTGGGCTCGTCCAGGGTACCGTAGACGGGACCCGGACCTGCTACTGCATCGACCCGGCGACGCTGAGCCAGGCCCGTGAGGCCTTTGCTGGCCTCTTCGCCTCTCTCAACGCCTGTTCGTGCACGGACTGCGCCTGCTGCTAGCCACGACCGAGACCTGGGCCCCATGCCCGCTGCGTCCTGATATGATGCTGCCCGCTGGGCGAGCGGCGGGGGCCTCTTGAGCGTGACCGGCACGAAGCCTGCGCGCGCATGACGGGCTGTGGGTTGGCTTGGACGGTCGGAGCCATCGCCGTGGGCGTCGGTCTTGCGGCCGTGGGCGTCGGTCTTGCGACGGTGTACCTCGCTGTCGCGCGGCGGGGCTCAGCGCAGGCAGAGCGGCGGTGGCACGGCCTCGCGCTCGTCGTGGTCGCGCTGATCTACGTCGGCTTCGCCCTCCTCGGCAACCCAGACTGGCTCGACCTCGAACTCCTCGGTGTGGCGCTCGTCGGGGCGCTAGCCTGGGCGGGCGTGACGCGCGACCCACTCTGGCTGGCAGCGGGCTGGGCCGCGCACATGCTCCCGCACGGCGGCCGGTCGGCGGTGTTCATGCCAGCAGGCTACGCGGCGCTTTGCGTCGGCTCTGACCTCGTCGTGGCGGTCTACGTGCTCGCTCTCCGGCGGCGTATCGCAGCGGGCTAAGCCGTTCTAAGCGGCTAGGCTGGGACAGGGCTTGCCTGAGGGAGAGGCTGGTTTTAGAGGTAGACACCCTCGATTTCCTACTTCTCCCTTCGCACTTCGGCCTTCCCCTGAGCCCCCGAAGGCGGGGATTGTGCCGGAGACGCGAACGGCGTTACCCTTCCGCTTTCGTCCGTTGCCGTGTCTGTTCGCTATGTCGGTTGCCCTCCGCCGGTGTGTGCTCTGCTGCTTCCTGGCCGCCGTCGCTGCGTTGCCAGCGGGCGCGCAAAAGAAGTCAGCAGCACCTGTTGCGCCTCCGCCTCCGCTTGTCGAAGCCGTGCAGCGCGGGGACCGTGACGCCGTCCAGGCCGCGCTGGGCCGCGGAGCTGACATCGAGGCAGCCGACGCGCGCGGTGCAACGGCGCTGCTGTGGGCCGCGCTGCAGGGCGACGACGCGCTCGTCCGTCTTCTGCTGGACGCTGGCGCAGACCTGCAGCCGCCGGGTGCCATCGTGCCCGACCCGAGCCGGTCGTCGTACTACGGCAGCCCGCTCGCTGCCGCCATCGCGCGCGACCACCTAGACGTGCTCCGCCTGCTCGTGGAGGAGGGCGGGGCCGACGTGAACCAGCCCGAGTGGAATCCAGAGGCGCAGGCCTACACGGGCTGGACGCCGCTCCACTACGCCGCCGCGCTCGGTCAGGTCGACGCGCTGGCCTACCTCCTCGCACGCGGCGCCGACGCGGAGGTCGTGGACCGCTTTGGGCTCACGCCGTTGGCCCGCGCCGTCAGCAGCGGCATGGACGCGACCGTGCGTGGTCTCCTCGACGCCGGGGCCGACTTCACCGTGACGGACAGCGAGGGGACCCCGTTGCTCGTGTCGGCCGCCGCCGAAGGGCACCGGGGCACGACCCTGCTGCTCCTGGACGCCGGGGCCGACCCGAACGGCGCGAGTCCCGACGGATTTACGCCCCTGCACATGGCGGCGCTGAATGGATGGACTGCCGTCGTGGAGCGCCTCCTCGACGCGGGGGCCGACGTGGAGGCCCCGGAGCCTTCCGAGGGAGCAACGCCGCTGATGGTTGCCCTCGTGAAGAACGAGGTGGAGACGTTCGAGCGTCTGATGGCGCGCGGGGCCGACCTCGACGCGCGCGACGACAAGGGGCACACCGTCCTCCACCACGTCGCGATGAACGGCGACCCCGCCTTCCTCGACCCCGTGCTCGCGCGCGGCGCGGACCTCGACGCCCGCTCCGACCACGGCGAGACCCCCCTCCACGTGGCCCTCGTGACGGAGCGGGAGGAGATGGCGCTCCGCCTCGTCGCGGCCGGGGCCGACGTGAACGTGCGCGACCGCACCCTCTGGACACCGCTCCACTACGCCGTCCGGGACGGGCACCTGCGCGTCATGGCGGCCTTGCGCGAGGCGGGGGCGCGCATCCACTGGGGGAAGGGCGATGGCTGGACGCCGCTCCACCTCGCCGCGCACAACGGGTACGTCACGATGGTGCAGGTGCTGCTCTGCGACGGGGCCGACCCGAAGGTCCGCACCAAAGCGGGCGCCACGCCCGATTCGCTGGCGCGCGCGCAGGGCCACGATCTGTTGCGTAGCCTCTTCATCGAGCCTGCGTGCGGACGGTCGCTGGAAGTAGGCGGGCTCCGGCGCGAGGGCATAGCGCTCTACCAGGCCGGGCGCTACGTCGAGGCTGTGCCCGTGCTAGAGAACGCGCTTCTGGCCAACGAACTCGTCGCTGGTCGTGACCACATCCGCACCATCCAGTTGCTCGCGGACCTGGCGAATGTGTACCAGGACCAGGGCGACCGTCCACGCGCGGCGGTCTACCTGGAGAAGGCCTACGCTCGGATGGGAGGCCGTCCCGAGGCGTACGGGCGGACGGGAGCCATCGCGCTGAACAACCTCGCGCTCGAGCGCTACCGGCAGGAAGACTACGCCGAGGCCGAGCGGCTCCTCACCGAGTCCGTGCGCCTGCTGGGCCTCAACGACGGGACGCCGACGCAGCAGGCGAGCCTACTCGTCAACCTGGCGTCGCTGCGGCGGCAACTGGACGACGCGAAGGGAGGGGCAGCAGCCTTGTCCCAGGCACTCGAGCTCACGCGCGCGGACGGAGGCCGGACGGATCGGGTCGCGCGGCTGCTCATGCTCATCGGCCGCGAGTATGCCCTGATCGACCACGCGGCGACCACGGCGGTCTACGACGAGGCCATCGTGCTCGCGGATAGCTTGCAGCAGGCGGGGGCCCTCAATCTGCCCGACCTCATCTACCTCTACAAACAAACCGGGCTCTACTACGCAGCCAACGTCGACGACGCGGAGAGCCAGCGCCGAGGCCAGGTCCTCGTGCTGAAGGGCGCTGCCGCGCACCTAGACCTGCTGCTGCAGAACCTGAACCAGCCCCAGGCCGACCTCCAGCACCTCCTCCGCGAGCGTGACTTAGAGCCTATCCGGAAAGGTAGTCGTCGGCGGTGAGCGGGCAGCGCCCCCACACAATCACCGCGCAGGCTAGATGCAAGAGCGCCGCGTAGTTGGCAACGCGCTTCTCCCAGCGCACCAGCAGCCGGCGGAACCGG
>JBCDFO010000061.1:0-16475 GCA_039177895.1 Bacteroidota bacterium | reverse complement strand
GCGGGCCTGAGCGCGCGCGGCCTCGGCGTGCTCATCACGGACCACAACGTCCACGAGACGCTCGCCATCACCGACCGCGCCTACATCCTCATCGACGGCGCGATCTACAAGCACGGCACCGCCGAAGAACTCGCCGCCGACGAGGAGGTCCGCCGCCACTACCTCGGCGAGAGCTTCACGCTGGAGCGGTACGAAGTAAAGAGTGAGGAGTAAAGAGCGAAGAGTTGGAAGCCGCTTGAACGCGGTACGGGAACAGGGTTGCTTCTTCGCCGACAGCCGACAGCCGACAGCCGACAGCCGACAGCCGACAGCCGACAGCCGACAGCCGACAGCCGACAGCCGCCCCGGTGAAGTCTGCGTGAGAAGCCCTGGGCTCGGGTAAAAGCCTATCCCGGCCCGAACGTCCGGCCTACCTTCGCGTTCGGCATGGCCGAGGGAGCACATTGGGGCTCCCGTTCTGCATTCACTCCCCCTGCCTACTGTTTTCCCATGGTCGTCGTCATGCAAGCCGGGGCCTCCGAGGCCCAGATCGAAGCCGTCATCGGTCGCCTGAACGGCTACGGGTTCGACGTACACCGCTCCTCCGGCGAGGCCCAGACCGTGCTCGGCGCCATCGGCGTGCAGCCGGAGTTCGACGTCCGCCACATCAAGATTCTGGAGGGCGTCGCCGACGTGTACCGCGTCACGAGCCCGTACAAGTTCGCGAGCCGCACCTGGAAGCAGGACAACACGACCATCGACCTCGGCGACGGCGTCGTGCTCGGCGGCAACGAGTTCGTGGTGATGGCCGGGCCGTGCTCGGTCGAGAGCGAGGAGCAGATCGAGGCCTCGGCCGCCTTCGTGGCGTCGCAGGGCGTGCCGATCCTGCGCGGCGGGGCGTTCAAGCCGCGTTCGTCGCCGTACTCGTTCCAGGGCCACGGCGAGGAGGGCCTCAAGTGGATGCGCGCCGCCGCCGACCGGCACGGCCTCAAGATCATCACCGAGGTGATGCGCCCCGGCGACGTGGAGCTGATCGGGCAGTACACCGACGTCTTCCAGATCGGCGCGCGCAACATGCAGAACTTCCCGCTCCTGAAGGAGGTCGGCAAGACCAACACCGCCGTCTTCCTCAAGCGCGGCCTCTCCGCCACGATCAAGGAGTGGCTCATGAGCGCGGAGTACATCCTCGCAGGCGGCAACCCCAACGTGATTCTCTGCGAGCGCGGCATCCGCACCTTCGAGACGGCGACGCGCAACACGCTCGACCTCTCGGCGGTGCCGGTCATCAAGAAGCACAGCCACCTGCCGATCTTCGTGGACCCGAGCCACGGCGTCGGCCTGCGCGACAAGATCCTGCCGCTCGCGCGCGCCGGTGCCGCCGTTGGGGCTGACGGCTTGATGATCGAGACGCACCCCGACCCGCCGAGCGCGCTCTCGGACGGCCCGCAGTCGCTCTACTTCGACCAGTTCGCCGACCTCATGGCGCAGGTGCGCTGCGTAGCCGAGGTCGTCGGCCGAACCGTGCGCGCGCCGCTCGCTGAGGCGTAGGTTGCTGCCGTCACCTGAGGCTATCGGCTCTCTCACCGCGTCACGGTGAACGCCTGCGTCTGACGTACCACGCCTGCCGTCGCCTCCACCACGTACGTCCCCGCAGGCCACCCCGCCGTCTCCACGGTTAGCGCCTGGGCCCCGCGGAGCAGCTCTGCATGCACGACGGCTACCTCGCGGCCGAGCACGTCCACGACGCGCACCCGCACTACCTGTGGCTCGGACACGGTCACCGCGACCTGCACCGTGCCCCACGCCGGGTTGGGCCACACTCCGCGCAAGAGCCCCACGTTCTTCGGCGGGGCGGACGCCTCACCCGACGCTGCTACTGGCTCCACCGTGCGCAGCACTGCCCCGTTCACCCGGGTGCTGATCACACCCTGCCTGAACCCTACCCACACCCGGCCCACCGCATCGATCACCAGATCCTGCACCCTCAGCGGATTGCCCACGAGGTCACGCCCGTCGAACGCCCCCGCTACCTCCCACGTCGCCCCCCGGTCCATGGACCGGTACACCCGACCGTACGACAGCGTGTCTATCGTCCCCACCATGATCCCCCACAGGCTCCCGTCCGTCCCCGCCGCCAGCCGCCCCACGAACCCGAAGTTGTCCGCGGGCAGCCGCCCCCGCGTCGTCCACGTCACCCCGTCCGCGCTCTCGCGCACCACGCCCCGCGTGCTCCCCCCGTCCTCCACCGGCCCGTTCATGTACGTGTAGAACGCGTCGTGCACGCCCGAATACACCACGTGCTCGGAGTCGTAGCCGAAGGCCTGCCCGAGGTTGGACGCCTGCCAGGTGAGCCCGTCGTCAGTAGAGACGACCGCCCCGCCGAGCCCCACGAGCACGAGGCGGCCGTGGGGCAACGCTGCCGTGGGTGGGCTCTGCGCGAAGAAGCGGCCGAAGACGGCCCGGAAGGCGGGCTCGTCGCGGCCGATGACGGTCCAGGAGTCGCCGCCGTCGGTGGAGCGCTCGACGCCGAGGTTGTCGGTGGCGACGATAATGGCTCCGGAGTGGGTCTCGATGACGGCTTCGCCGCGCTGCACTACGACCGATGCAGTACGGAGGTAGTCGTCCGAGCGACTCACGCCTACAAGGTTTTCGAGGAAGAAGTGCCCCGTCGAAGCCATGAATACCTGCTGGAAGCGCAGGAAGTCATTGAGTTCGACGAAGCGGTCGGGGCCGGAGCGTCGCCAGACCCAGGTGCGGTCGGGACCGGAGAGGTAGAGCACCGAGTCGCCTGAGACGGCGAGGTCGTCCACCTGGAGCGAGTCGCTGACGACCTCCCAGGCAATGGGCGCGGGCGGATCGCTCTGTGCTGACGCGCTGCTCGCTACACCCAGCAGTACGGTGAGCGCAACAGCAAACGCCAAGCTGGCAGGTAGAGCACGCATAGGGAGAGGAGGGAAGGGAAACGTCGTTTAGCGCAGCACGGTGAGGCGCTCGGTGTAGCGCGCCGTCCCGTGCCGCGTCGTCACGGTCGCCTGCACCATGTACACGCCTGGAGCCAACCCCGCCGTCGCGATCTCGTAGGCCTGCCGCCCGGCCGCGTGCGCCCCCGAGGCGAGCCTGCGCACCTGCCGCCCGAGCGTGTTCACGAGCACGAGCGTGACCTCGGCGTCGTGGGCGAGCGCCAGGGGCACCGTCACGCCTGCGGCGGTCGGGTTCGGGTACGGCGCGCCGAGTTCTGTCGTCTCGGGCAAACCCTCAGCGCCAGCAGCAGCCTGAGCGCTCGGCGTGATCTGCTCTAATACAGTCCTATCCTCTGCGAGGGTGCCCGGTGTATCGCGCCCAAACGCTCCCCCTTCCGAGAGACGGCCCTCCGACTTCGCGAGCCCCAATGTCTGGGCAGCCGCGAGGTCTCCACGCAGCGTCGCCGCATCGTAGGCGGGCCACCCAGCCTCGACGGCTGCCAGTGCTACCTCGGCGTCGGAGAAATTCCCCATATCGCGCGCGGTCGCGTAGCGCGTGAGCCAGGCCCGGCGGGCGTGCTCCGTAGCCGGGTACTCCGCCAGAAGCACATTCGCCGTCGAGCGCGCCTGGTCGAGCCGCCCTGTCCCGTAGTAGATCGACGCGAGGGCTTCAAGAGCAGGCCCGCGTTGAGTCGGCATCTGGCTTTGCTCCCCGAGGAACACTTCCAGGCCGGGATGTACTTCGTCGCGTCCGAGTTGCGCCGCTACCTCGAACGCACGATGTGCCTCTGCGGGCGTTGCGGAGCGCTCAATGGCCCGCATGGCGTACTCGATACCGACTTCTGGGTCTGCGTTTTCGACGCCTTCGGCGATGGCATACCACCGATCCGCATCGACGTCCTCTGCAGGCCCGGCTCCATCGGCCGATCCACTGCGGTCGCCGGTTTCGGTTTCGCTCGGCGACACTCCACCGCGCTCCGCCGCGCGCACCCTCGATCCTGCTCTGCTCTGCGCGGCAGCAACGTTCGTGGTACCGCATGCCGTCGAGACATTGGGCGGTTGCGTGAGATAGGGCGTACCGTCGAAAATACTAACGGTAGTATTTGCGATCTGTATCCGGCTGGGGTCGGGGCCGCTCGCCAGGTCCCAATAGCTACACTCGGCGATAATGTCCGCGCCGTCGAGCCGCGCATGATTCTGGTTGGGATTGGTACTGTTGATCCGGAACCAGTTGTTGCGGTAGTTATCGTCGTAGAGTTGACCGGCTCCGCCGCCATAGATCGTGGCCCCGAATTCTGCCCGGAGGGTATTGTTCTGCGTGCGTTCGAGCAGGTTGTTCTGCCCTGCGTTGCCCCCGACGGGACCGATGGCGTTGAATCCGAAGACGATGCGCCCCTGGTCGTGCGCGCGCGCGCCAGCTTGTCCTGCAATGTTGACGCTGGAGCGCTGCATGAAGATGTCACCGCCATTGATCGTATACACGGCCACGCTGCCGCTCTCTTCGATGAAAACGTTGCTGAGTGACACGTCCGCGCTTGAGGCTGACACCACACCCCGATGCGTATGCCGAAGAATTTCTGACAGCCTAGGGCCGTTGGGTCTCATCGTGACGTCGGCCTGGCTACCGGTGACGTAGAGCCCGTCGCCCGCTCCGTCCTGAATCGTTACACCCCGAAGCGTCACATCGGCGTTCCATACGTAGACCGAGTTGTCGTTCGCCCCGCTCGCACCCGTATCGACGCCCGTAACAGTCGCGTTCTTCACGGTCCCGCTGCTGTTGGGCCGGTAGCTAAGGCCACCCCAGCCGTTGCTCGTGCTGATCGGCGCGAAAGTGACGCCCTGGCTGCCGCCGTTCACGTCCAACTCACCGAAGACGATGAGCTGCTCGCCGTCTCCGAAGCGCAGCGTCACGCCGTCCCCTACCACGATACGCCCGTTGCCAATGAAGAGCCCGCCAGCGAAGTCGATGGTGCGGTTCCCGGTGGGATCGGCTTCGAAGGTAAGTGTGGCCCCGTTCTGGACACGCACCTCGCCCTGGAAGGCGAGGCCATCGCTCTCCACGCCCATCCACGAGTCTTCGCGGATCGTAAACGGCGCCGTGCTGTCCTGCGGATCCTTGAGGTAGTCGAACGCGATGGTACCGTCGTTGGCCGCCGTGTAGCGGATGTCGTCAATGACGTGCCAGCCGTTTGCAAAGAAGCTGGGGTCTGGAACCAGAGAAGCCCTCCCGTATCCGTAGACATTGGGGCGAGTCCACGCAGACAATTGCTTGGTGTCCTCTGGGGACCACATGTCCCCGTCGAATATGTCAGCTTGAGTTGGGCTTATACTCGCCGTAATGACCGGACAGCTAGCATCAAGGCTCAGTTCGCTATCCCTTGGTATGACGTCGCGCTTTGCGAGAAGACCTCCTTCGTCGTCGTTTGTGTCCTCTGTGCGGACGAGCTCGATCATTAGGCCTTCGTCCCAATGGGAGAATTCTCGAAGTTCGATTCTTGTGCAGACATTCCCACAATCCCAAAGAGCATAGCCAGGATTGAGAAAATAGCTTTCTTGTTGATAGTTCGATATTAGGATCTCTTCGATGGGACCATCTGTGGAAGCATTACTATTAAAGTTTTCTATTTTAAAGCAATCGGGATAGAAAAAAGAATTTCTTAGAGTATAGGTGGTATTATTTACCATACTTAGGCAGTTAATCCATCTTTTGCTAGGATTAGTTTTTTGCTTGCTAAGTATCCATCGTTCTGAGGTTGAGGATAGTATTGATCCTCCGTAATTGTTGCTTGATCCTCTCCTCATTAACGAGTAGGCCGATGCTAGGCTACTATTTGAGGGATTGCCATTAATAAAGGTATTTTGTGGTAACCCATTGTCTGATATTTGAGGTAGGTGGACAAATGTATAGTTGTCAAGATTCCACAAGTCGTGTCCAAATTCATGAGCTAAAAGATTGATAGTTCCTCTAAGGGGGTGGAAGGGGGGGGCTGGATATTTATGGATCCGGAATAATCGCAGTCAATCTTTTTTAGATCTCCTCTAATCCCGTAGGTGTCTCCATCTTCTAGGGATTGGAGAGGTGGATAGTTGCTATCATTATCGTCGCATAATATAGATATTCCACTTGTAGCAGGATCTCCTATAATCTCGACATCGAGCCTGTCTCTTAGTATAATAGCAATATGATCTATATATCCATCTGAATTTGCATCATAATCACTTAGGCTTATAGATGAGTTATTCTGGATAAAATCAAGAATTTCCTTGGATAGAACTCCTTCTAGGAGAGTTTTGTCTGATCCTGGTACTGTATAGTGATCAGAATTATGAGCCGTCTTGTATCCTACATAATCGCCATACATAATGAGGTTCTCATTAGAAATTCTGTAAAAGAAATAAGAAAGTGAACTATCTGGAAAGGTTGCAGGGTTTGATATCGGCGAAATGATCCGTGGAGCAACCTGTGGGAGGGTAACTCCAGGTCCTGTAGGCCACTCGGTTAGACTTCTTCTACAAGTACTGGAGCCAGTATTGGTATCATTTTTGAACTGAACGAACACGATCAGCATCTTGAATTCACCTTCGGTGGGTATGTCAACATTGGAGCTTTTCTGGAATTTAGTTAGATGTGGGATAAGATCATGGGCGCAGTAGTTCTCTTGTGCATTTGAATTAGTTGATGTAACTAGCAATACGAATAAAGTAAATACTATTCTGATATAAAACATAGTAGAATGTTCCATGGGTAAATTAATGTATGGGACGAATGTGCATCGCAACACAGAGCCGTTGAGAGGCTACCAAAGAAGTTCTTCCTCACCGACTGCGCGGGGGCGAGCTCTGTCCAGGAAGGAAGGTGTCAAAGCCTTTGCATTCCGCCATAAGGCATAGGATAACGATAGGGAAGGGTAGGTCTTTGCGTTGTAGGTTGTCGTGTGGGAACGCTGTAAGGGAAATGCCTACAGTAATCAGGCTGATGCTTCAACTCGTTGCGTACATGCTGAAGTAAGACTTGATCTGTGAGCTAACCCGGTGTGCAAGTCATAAAAGTGCCAATATGGACTCCAAACGCCGACTTGAGGTCATCCCCGACCTGATCGGGGATCCATACCATGGTCCGAGAGCACGTCTAGGAGATGACCTGTCGTCTCCTCGTACGGCCAGCGCCTCGAACGGGCTGGATTCGCCGGTAGAAACCCGCACATGGGGTGAGCTAGCCTTGTTTTACTGAAGAGGACACGAGAAGCACAGGTGTTTTAGGAGCCACTGCTGTAGGTTCGGCGAAGTTGTGGTTAGCTCATTGGTCTAGAGCGTGAAGACATGTAGTTTGCGCCGCGGGATGGGATCGTTCCCATGCTCGTGCGCGGTATGGTTTTCGGGACGCCACCGCCCCGGACGCCTACCTCCTCAGCGCCCTCTTTCGTCAGCGAACCCCCTTCGTCTATGTGTGGCATCGTCGGCTACATCGGTACCCAGCAGGCTAGCGGCCTCCTCGTCAACGGCCTCAAGCGGCTCGAATACCGCGGCTACGATTCGGCGGGTGTTGCCGTGGTCAACGGCGAAGTCTCGATCCGCAAGCGGCGCGGCAAGGTCGGCGAGCTTGCCCGCGCGCTCGACGCGAGCCCCGTCCACGGTACGCTCGGCATCGGACACACCCGCTGGGCCACGCACGGCGCGCCGAACGACGTCAACGCGCATCCGCACACCGCCCCCGGCGGCCGCTTTGCGCTCGTCCACAACGGCATCATCGAGAACTACGGAGCGATCCGCAAGCGCCTCATTGACGACGGCTACACGTTTCACAGCGACACCGACACCGAGGCGCTCGTCCACCTCATCGACGACGTACAGCGGACGACGGGGCTGCCCCTCGCCGAGTCGGTCCGCCAGGCGCTCACGCAGGTGCGCGGCACCTACGGCATCGTGGTGGTGAGCGAGGACGACCCCGACCTGCTCATCGCCGCGCGGCTCGGCAGCCCGCTCATCCTCGGCCTCGGCGAGGGCGAGAACTTCGTCGCCTCCGACGCGAGCCCGCTCATCGAGCACACGCGGCACGTCGTCTACCTCAACGACGGCGAGATGGCGCTCGTCCGCCGCGACGGCTACGAGGTCGTCTCCATCGAGGGAGCACCGGTCGCCACCGAGGTGCATGAGCTCGAGTGGGACCTCGAGCAGATCGAGAAGGGCGGCTACGAGCACTTCATGTTCAAAGAGATCATGGAGCAGCCCGAGGCCATCGAGAACGGCTTGCGGGGGCGCCTCCGGCCCGACCTCGGCGAAATTCACATGGGCGGCCTCCAGACACCGGAGGTGCTCGACACGCTCGTCAACGCCCGGCGCATCCTGATCTGCGCCTGCGGCACGTCGTGGCATGCCGGACTCGTGGCGGAATACCTCATCGAGCGGCACGCCCGCGTTCCCGTCGAGGTCGACTACGCGAGCGAGTTTCGCTACCGCCACCCCGTCTTCCAGGAGGGCGACGTGATGTTTGTGATCTCGCAGTCCGGCGAGACGGCGGATACGCTCGCGGCGCTCCGCAAGGCGAAGGAGGCTGGGGTGCCGGTCTACGGCGTCTGCAACGTCGTCGGCTCGACTATCGCGCGCGAGACGGACGCGGGGGCCTACCTCCACGCCGGTCCCGAGATCGGCGTCGCCTCGACGAAGGCATTCACAGGCCAGGTGGCCGTCCTGACGATGATCGCGCTCCTGCTTGCCAAAGCGCGGAACGTCCCGCAGCAGCCCGGTATGCCGAGCTACCAGGCCTACCTCGATGCGCTCGCGGCCATACCCGACCTGATGCGCGAGGTGCTGACGCTCAACGACACCATCGAGCAGATCGCGCGCGACTACCGCTGGGCGCAGAACTTCCTCTACCTCGGGCGCGGCTGCAACTTCCCCGTCGCGCTTGAAGGGGCGCTCAAGCTCAAGGAGATCAGCTACATCCACGCCGAGGGCTATCCCGCCGCCGAGATGAAGCACGGTCCCATCGCGCTCATCGACCAGTTCATGCCGGTCGTCTGCATCGCCACGCGGGATGCGATCTATGAGAAGGTCCTCTCCAACATCGAGGAGGTCGTCGCGCGCGGCGGCGAGGTCATCGCGATCACGGACGCCGGCAACGAGGACCTGAGCGACCTCTGCAAGTACGTCATCGAGGTGCCGAAGACACTCGACTGCCTGGAGCCGTTGCTGACAGTGATCCCGCTGCAACTGCTCAGCTACCACGTGGCCGTCATGCGCGGGTGCGACGTGGACCAGCCGCGCAACCTCGCCAAGAGCGTGACGGTGGAGTAAAGGCGAGCGTCTCACCGGGGAGACTACGATCTACCCTACAGCGCGCCGACCGGGTGTGCGCCGTCGGGTATGGCGAAGTCGGCGTCCGGCATGGCGGGCTTGAACGCGACCTCGGTGACGGTGCCTTCGGCGGAAGCGTCGCCGATGCCATCGCTCGCGTCGGTACCCATCCACGCCCACGAGCGGAAGCCTTCCTGCACGACGATGTCGCCCTGCGGGCCGGACACTGCCTGGGTGCCGTCGTAGATCATCAGCTTCTCCGGGTTGAAGCCACCGTCTGGGAAAAAGGCTGGATACGAGACGATGTAGCGTACGCCGCCGACCACGTTCGTCTCGGGGTTCAGGAGGAGGTAGTAGTAGTCGTCCGGCGCGTCGCCCGTGCCCGCGTCGAAGGTGACGTAGACGAGGTCGTAGGGCTGGCCTTCGAACGTCATCGAGCCCGCCATTTCCAGGTTGACGCCAGGGTCGGCGAGCACGAACGGCATCGCGACGAAGTAGTAGGGCGTGAGGCTCCAGAAGCGCGCGTCGGTGGGCAGCGCGGCGGTGGTGTCGCTCACCCAGGCCGTCGTGCCGGTCCAGCCGAAGCGTGGGCCATCGTCCATGGCCTCGCCCGAGGCATCGCGCATCAGCGTGTGGACCGCGCGGCTGCTGAACGTGTCGATGGTTTGCTCCGTGTCAATAGGCGCGCCGCCGCCGAGGCGTGTGTAGGCATAGCGGAAGTGGAGCGGGCCATTGCCGTACCACGTCGCCAGTCCTCCGTGCGCGTCGATGGCAGCGAGGACGCGCTGTCCCGCCTCGGTTGCTTCGAGCCGGGCCGTCGCCTCCGCCACACGCGCCTCGACGGCCGCATCCGACGGCATCGCGAGCGCAACAGTCTCGGCAGGGCTAGAGTCGGCAGGAGCCTCAGGCTGCTGGCACGCTGCGACCGCAAGCACGACGAAAAGCAGGAAAAAGCGCATAACGAAAGGGCGTGACGACGGGAAAGAAACCAAAGGAGAACTCGGCACCGAACTGGTAGGGAAGGTTTGCAAACCGTCCTGCCGCTACGGGGCTGCGATGAAGCGGAAGCCCTCGCCGTCGCGGATAGCCATCCCGAAGCCTGGGAACGGCAGGTGCGTGCCCCACACCCGCACGCCGTCGTCTGAGGCCATGCCGTAGAGCGCGCGCCGTGTCGCGACGGTCATCTCGGGGATCGTGTCGAAGGCGAAGATCCACTCGGGGTGCGCGAAGGTGGCGATGTAGTGGTTGGCAGCGTCCGCCGTGACGAGCAGGCGCTCCTCGCCCGAGGCGATCTCGAAGGCCATGTGGCCCGGCGTATGCCCGTGCGCCGCCTTCGCGGTGACGCCCGCCGCCAGCGCTGCGCCGTCCTCGAAGGTCTGCAGCACCCCCGCGTCCATGAGTGGCTCCAGCACGCCCTGCGCCATCGCAACGCCCCGGTTGGCCTGCTCGTTGTCGCCGGGCTCGAAGCCGTCGAGGAACGCCTTCTCCGGCGCGGGGAAGTGGTAGGTGGCGTTCGCAAACGTCGGTGCGCCGTCGGTCACCATCCCACCGATGTGGTCACCGTGGAAGTGCGAGATCACGACCTTATCGATGTCCCCAGGTGTCAGCCCTGCCGTGGCGAGCCCGGCGAGCAGTTGCCCGTTCTCGCTGCCGACGCCCGTGTCGATGAGCACGCGCTCGCCACCGACCTCCAGAAGCAGCACGTTCACCGGCGTGGCGGCGTTGTCCGTCGGGAGGTTGTGCGCAGCGAGCACGCTCTGGATCGCGCCCTCCTCGGCGTTCGTGGCGAACGCAGGCGGCGGGATGTTGAAGACCGTGTCGAGGACCACGTGCGCGGTGATGTCACCGATCTCAGCGCGGTAGTACGGTGTGGGCGTCGCGGCATGGTCGTCGGCCGTGCGCGGGGCGATGGGCCACGGGGCACCAGCGAGGACGGTGGGGGCGGCGGCGGTACCGAGGCCGAGAAAGCCGAGGCTGCGGAGGGCGTCGCGGCGGGAGAGGGGCGTAGGCATGCGAAGAGCGAGGCTGGATGAGCGAAGGGCGAAGAGAGGAGGTGCAAGGTAGGGCTCAGGCCCCATCCGATTCGACAGGGTCGGATTTGGTGTTGTCGGGCTCAGTGTCGTCCGATTCGAGTACAGGATGGATCCCGACACCGGTGGCGGTCCACAGCGGGTAGTCGGTGTAGCCTTCGGGGCCGCCGCCGTAGTACGTGCGTGGGTCGGCCTTGGCCAACGGCGCGTCGAGTCCGGCGGCCTGCGCGGCGAAGCGGAGCGCGAGGTCGGGGTTGGCGATGAACGGGCGGCCGTAGGCGATCAGGTCGGCTCGCCCGTCCTGCACCGTGCGTTCGCCGTCGGTCCGGTCGAAGTCGCCGTTGGCGATCACCGTGCGCGGGAAACGCTGGCGCGCGAGGCGGATGAAGTCAGGCTGGCCGTCCCGCGCTGTGCCCATGTAGCGGTTGGGGCGCATTGCGTGGACATAGGCCAGCCCTGCGTCGGCCATCCGCTCGACGGCATAGCCGAACGTGGCGACGGGGTCGTCGTCCACGACGCCGTTCGCGCCCGTCCCAAACGAGAAGCGGACGCCCACCCGATCGGCGTCCCACACGTCGAGGATTGCGGCGGTGACGTCCTGCAGGAAGCGAACGCGGTTGGGTACGGAGCCGCCGTAGGCGTCGGTGCGGTGGTTGGTGCCGCTCGCCAGGAATTGCTCGATGAGGTAGCCGTTGGCCGCGTGGATCTCGACGCCGTCGAAGCCTGCGCGCTTCGCATGCGCAGCACCCAGCCGGTAGGTCTCGGCTGTCTCCTCGATCTCGGCGATGGTGAGCGGGTGCGGCACCTCGTAGTCTGCCTTCGAGCCGTCCGGCAGCGGGACGCGTTTGCCTGCAATCGGGATGGGCGAGGGCGCGACAGGCAACCGCCCACCGAGGAACGCCGAGTGCGACCGCCGCCCGACGTGCCACAGCTGCAGCACGATCCGTCCGCCGACCGCGTGCACGAGGTCGGTGACCTGCCGCCATGCCGCGACCTGCGCGTCGTTGTGGATGCCGGGCGTGTCCGGATACCCAACCCCACGCGGCGTCACCTGCGTCGCCTCGGCTATGAGCAGGCCCGCCGAGGCGCGCTGGGCGTAGTAGGTCGGCGCGAGGACGTTCGGGACGTGGTTCGGGTGGCGGCTGCGCGTGAGTGGGGCCATCACCAACCGGTTGGGCAGCGTGAGCGGGCCGAGGCGGTAGGGTGTGAGGAGCTTCATCGGGGCGAGAAGAGGGAGGAGGGGCGGCGGCTCAGGTCGTGGGACCGAGCCGGTCGAGCAGGTCCGCGATGCGGGTCGCGTCCGCGTCCGAGAGCGCCTGCGTGACGGCATCGAGGCCCTCCACCTGGGCGTCGATCTCGGCGAGCACGGTGCGGCCTGCCTGCGTCAGCTCCACCACGACGCGGCGGCGGTCAACATCGCTCGGGTGCTTGACGACGAACCCGCGTCCTTCGAGGCGGGCCACCAACCGCGACGTGTCCGAGCCTCGGTCGAGCATGCGTTCCCGGATGCACTTCGTGCTCAGCGAGACGCCGGGCGCCTGCCGCTCCTGACCCCGGAGGATGCGGAGCACGTTGAACTGCGGCTGGGTCAGCCCATGGGGTGCCAGGAACGCGTCGAACTCCTCCTTCAGCCACGCCGCCGTGCGCAGCAACGTGGCGCGGAGGCGGTGGTGCGCGCTGGTGTAGCGGGCGGCGGAGCGGGGTGGGGCAGCCATGGGCGAAGCATTGTGATTAGGGATGCCCGATGCTACCAGTCTGGCATCGGACACCCCCAATCCTCTCTCCTCTGTCACGCGGTGACGGTCTCCGGCAGCGGCTTCGCGGCGGGGAAGTCGACCGGGATGTCGGAGGCGTTGTGGAGGTAGTTCGAGAACGTCTTGATCGAGATGAGCGCGACGAGGTCCACGAAGTGCGCCTGCGTGTAACCCGCGTCGAAGAAGGCGTTGAGGAGCGCGGCGTCGGGGCGGCCCTGCGTCTCCACGAAGGCGCGCGTCAGGCGGGTGAGCACGCCCAGCTTCGGAGCGTCGCCCAGGGTTGCATCATCGAGGGTGCCGGCGCGGAGGTCGAACGTCTGCGCTTCGGTGAAGCCGTTCATCTTCGCGAGCGCCGTGTGGGCGGCGAGGCAGTACGAGCAGGCGTTGACTTCGCTCGTAGCGAGGTAGATCGCCTGGACCTCGCGGTTGGAGAAGCGCGCCTTCTCAACGGCGTGCGCGAAGGCGAGGTTGGTCTGGAACGCCTCGGGGGAGGAGGCCTCGAAGGCGTAGAGGTTGGGGATCATGCCGATCTGCTGCTGGATCTGCTCCAGGGTGGCGCGGGCGGCGGCGTCGGTGATCTGGTCGAGGGTGGGGACAGAGAAGGTCGCCATGGGAAGAGGTGTGTTGGATGAGAGGAAAGTAAGTGAAGCAACATCAAAGTTGCAACATCGTTCGTGTTGCTCTGATGTGTACGCTCCGATGTCTCTTACCACGGCTTCGAAAAAAAACGAGCGTGCTGCCGATTAAGGTCAGGATGTAGCCCGTCTGAGCCGTCTCGCCGAGGGCGCTCCTCCCGACCGCCGTCAACCCCAATCGCCCAAAAGAGCAGCGCCCCCAGCCGTCGCGATGACAGCTGGGGGCGCCACAATTAGCGGGCACGCGGCCCGGGCTTGCGGGGCTAGCGCAGGCGGAAGGTCACCGGTAGCGAGAACTGCACCTTCACGGGACGACCGCGCTGCATGCCGGGGCGGAACCGGAGCTCGCGCACGCAGCGGAGCGCCTCTTCGTCAGCGCCACCGCCGATGCCGCGCACGACCTGCGGGCTGTTCACGCTGCCGCGCTCGTCCACGACGAACTGCACGAACACGCGGCCTTCGATCCCGGCGCGCTTCGCCATCTCGGGATAGTTGATGCAGCCCTGAAGCTCGGCCATGCCCTCAGCCTGGTTCGGCAGCAATTCCGGCTGCTGCTCCACGATGCGGAAGATCTCCGGCTCCTCGGGCTCCGGCTCCGGCTCGTCGGCCGCGGGTGGCGGCGGCGGCGGCGGTGGCGGCGCGTCGTTCAGGTCGAGGTCCATGTCGAGGTCGATCTCCTGGTCGTCCAGCAGCTCCTCGTCCGGCACCTCGATGGGGGACGGCGGCTTGGGCGGCGGCGGCGGCGTCTCGATCTGCTGCGTCTGCTCGATCTCCTCGATCTCGATGCGCTCCATCTCCTGCTCCACGATCTCGAAGGTGTTTTCGGCGCGGTAGGGTGTGATGAAGGCCAGGAGCACGAGCCCGAGCGAGAGCAGCATGCCGATCTGGACCATGATTGGGTACTGCCGCTTCAGGTCGGCTTTCGGGGCTTTGCGGAGGGCCATGGGGATACCTCGGGGCAGGTGGGCGGACGCCAGCGCGTCCGGGATCGTCATGTTCAGTATGGGAATGCAGGCCGACACGTTCCGCAAGGGGTGAGCGCGGAAAGAGCCAGCGCAAACCTACGGAGCAGCAACAGCCCGCACAAGAACGACACGCGGTGTGTGGGAAAGTTGCTCTCTCTAAACGCGCTGGGCGTCCCGGTGCGTGCGCGTGCGCCAGAGATAACCGGCTACGCCCAGCGCCATGCCGACACCGTCCGCGAGCGCGTCGTAGGGGTCGGGCTCGCGCTCCCACGGCAGCCAGCCCTGATAGACTTCGGTGCCGATTCCGAACGCGATGCCCCCGGCGAGCACCCACGGCCACGCCCGACGCGGCACCGCACGCATCCAGAGCAGTCCGAGTGCCGCAAACAGCCCCAGGTGCGCCAGTTTGTCGAGCGAGAGCAGTTGGGCTGGCAGGTCCTGGCCGGGGATCGAAAAGAGCGCGAGGCAGAGGAGCGTCCAGGCGATAGCCAGAGATTTTGGATTTGAGATTGCCGGTTTATAATGTGAAGACATTGTCGTAGATGTGAAATCTAAAATCGCACATCATCGATCAAAAATCGTGCATCACTTCCGGTAGCAGTTCGATCAGGTCGGACGCCTGCATGGAACGAACGTCTTGAGTCGTGGTGTAGCGGTCGGCGGCGGCGAGGCCGATGTGGAGCGCGCAGACCGTAGCCTCGGCAGGCGCTGCTCCCTGCGCCAGGAGCCCCGCGATGCTGCCCGCCAGCACGTCCCCTGAGCCTGCTGTCGCGAGCGCGCTGTTGACGGACGCCGCAACGAAGGTGGGCCCCGGACGGTCATTGTCTGGGAAGCCGCCGGCTTGCCCGACGACACTTGGGGCCCCCTTGAGCAGCAGCACCGTGTTCCACCGCTGCGCCCATTCAGGCACGATCCAGGTCCGGCGGCCCTGTCTGGACGTAAGGGCGTCGAGCGTGTCTGGATCGCCACCGGACCCAGCGACGAGGCGGAGAAATTCGCCAAGGTGCGGGGTGAGCACCCAGCGCGGCGTGTCGTAGCGGTGCGCGATCTGCCAGACGGTAGCGTCGGCGTCAGCGAGTGCGTTCAGGCCGTCCGCGTCGAGGACAATGGGTATGTCGGGGAAGTCGGTGGCGAGGGCATCGAGCAGACGATGGACGAGGCGTACCGTCGCCTCGTCGCGCCCAAGGCCGGGGCCGATGAGCACCGACTTGGCCTTCTCGGCGCGTTCCAGGATCACGTCGAGCGCAGCCTCCGCGATGCCGCCGCCTTCCGTCGTGGGCATCCCAAGTGTGGCGATGGCGGGGGCATGCGCGTCGATGGCTCGCTGCGCGTCCGGTGTCGTGGCGCAGACGACATAGCCCGCTCCAATCCGTGCCGCCGCCTGCGCTGCCAGCACAGCCGCGCCCGTGTAGCCGTTCGACCCCGCGACCACGAGCGCCATGCCTGCCTCGTACTTGTGGGCCTCGAACGAGCGTTGAGGCAGCGTCTCCCGGACGAACGCATCCGTCGGGAGGTACGCGCACCCCGGCATCTGCATCACGCGATCCTCGATGTGCTTCGGGACGCCGATGTCGACGGTCACCATCTCATCGGCATGGACCCGCCCGCTGCCGAAGAGCAGGCCCACCTTCGGGCGCGCCATCGTCACGGTGTGGTCTGCGAGGACGGCGGTTTCGTGCACGGTGCCGGCATCGCTGTCCACGCCCGTCGGCACATCGACCGAGACGACGGGGGCCGCGCTCGTCATCCAGAGCGCGAGGCTGTCGAGGGGTGCGCGCAAGGCCCCCTGCACACCGATGCCGAGCAGCGCATCCACGATCAGGTCGAGGCCGAGGTGGCCGTCGTAGACCCATCGCTC
>JBCDFO010000060.1:0-16661 GCA_039177895.1 Bacteroidota bacterium | reverse complement strand
TCGATGTACTCCACGAGGCCCTTCACGAGCGCGTGCTCCAGCCGCTTAGCGACCGGGGCGTCGCGCCACTTCTCGTCCTTGACGTTGACCTTGCCTTCGGACTTGACCGTCTCGGCGAAGTCCACGAGGCGCTCGGTGGCGTCCTCGCGGCGGTCGAAGAGCACGTCCTCGATGCGCGCGAGCAGTTCGGGCTCGACCTCCTCGTAGACCTCCAGCTGGCCCGCGTTGACGATGCCCATGTCCATCCCGGCGCGGATGGCCTCGTAGAGGAACGCGGCGTGCATCGCCTCGCGGACGGCGTTGTTGCCGCGGAACGAGAACGAGAGGTTCGAGACGCCGCCCGAGATCTTCGCCTCGGAGAGGTTGGCCTTGATCCAGCGGGTGGCCTCGATGAAGTCGATCCCGTAGCGGTTGTGCCCCTCGATGCCGGTCGCGACGGCGAAGACGTTGGGGTCGAAGATGATGTCCTGCGGCGGGAAGCCGACTTCTTCGGTGAGCAGCCGGTAGGCGCGCTCGCAGATCTCGATGCGGCGCTCGTAGGTGTCGGCCTGGCCCTCCTCGTCGAAGGCCATCACGATCACGGCGGCACCGTACTGCCGGGCGAGACGCGCGTGGCGCAGGAACTCCTCCTCGCCCTCCTTCATCGAGATCGAGTTGACGACGCACTTGCCCTGCACGCACTGCAGGCCCGCCTCGATGACCTCCCACTTCGAGGAGTCGACGACGACCGGCACGCGGCTGATGTCGGGCTCCGCCATCGCGAGGTTGAGGAACGTGCGCATCGCGTCCACAGAGTCGAGCATGCCCTCGTCCATGTTCACGTCGATCATCTGCGCGCCGTTCTCGACCTGCTGGCGTGCGACCGAGAGCGCGGTCTCGTAGTCGCCCTCCTTGATGAGGCGCGCGAAGCGGCGGGAGCCGGTGACGTTGGTGCGCTCGCCGATGTTGACGAAGTTGGTCTCCTCGCGGAGGACGAGCGGTTCGAGGCCCGCGAGACGGGTGTAGGGCGGGAGCGTCGGTGGGACGCGCGGCGGCTTGGTGGCGACGGCCGCGCCCATCGCGGCGATGTGCGGCGGCGTGGTGCCACAACAGCCGCCGAGAATGTTCAGGAAGCCCGCGTCAGCGTACTCGGCGGCGACCTCGGCCATGTATTCCGGCGTCTCGTCGTAGCCGCCCATCTCGTTCGGGAGCCCGGCGTTGGCGTAGAGACTGACGGGTACGTCGGCGACGCTGCTCAGCTCCTCGATGAACGGGCGCATCTGGGCCGAGCCGAGCGCGCAGTTGAGCCCGACAGACAGCAGCGCCGGGCAGTGGCTGATCGAGATCCAGAACGCCTCGACGGTCTGGCCGGTGAGCGTGCGCCCACTCATGTCCACGATGGTGCCCGAGAGCATCACCGGCACTTCGTAGCCACGCGCCTCGAATGTCTGCGCGATGGCCGCGATGGCGGCCTTGGCGTTGAGCGTGTCGAAGATCGTCTCGACGAGCAGCAGGTCCACGCCACCGTCGAGCAGGCCGTCGAGCTGCTCCATGTAGCTGTCGCGCACCTCCTCGAACGTGACCGCGCGGAAGCCCGGGTCGTTGACGTCGGGCGAGATCGAGAGCGTCCGGTTGAGCGGCCCGACGGCCCCCGCGACGAAGCGAGGCTTTTCGGGCGTCGAGTATTCGTCTGCGGCTTGCCGGGCGAGTTGGGCGCTCGCGAGGTTGAGCTCGTAGACGAGCTCTTCCATGTGGTAGTCGGCCTGCGAGATCGACGTGCTGTTGAACGTGTTCGTCTCGATGAGATCCGCGCCCGCGTCGAGGTACAGCTTGTGGATGTCGCGGATGACGTCCGGCTGCGTGAGCGAGAGGAGGTCGTTGTTGCCCTTGACGTTGTGCGGCCAGTCGGCGAAGCGCGCGCCGCGGTAGTCCTCCTCCTCGAATTTGTGGCGCTGGATCATAGTGCCCATCGCGCCGTCGAGAATCAGGATGCGCTCGGCGAGGAGCGCGCGGAGTTGGTCGAGGGTCGCGCGGGGCTGGTCGTTGGAACGAGCGTCGGAAGCAGCCATTGGGGCAGTCACAATGAGCGGGGCGCTGGGTGAAGGGGTGCCGAGCAGAAAGGGGCGAGCCGAAACCGTGCCAGGTGGGGACATGGAATACCCACAAGTCTAGCGCAGCCGCCCAGGTACGCAAGGCATCCCGCTACGTTTCCCTCAGTTTCCACAGAGACCACAACCCTGCGGAAGCTGGCAGCGCTGCGCCCGTCTTCGCCGGTGGAGAGCTTGGGGGCCGGTTTTGCCTCGGCAGTGTGCTCTGCCCTGGAATCCCGCCCCTGTGAATCCCGCACCTGCCGTGCATCCCTCTGACAGCCTCTCCGTCCGACGACATAGGGATTTAGCTCGCTCCGCCCCGGACGCCGACGCCCTTGAAGAAGGTGTAGCTGAAGGTCCCGTCGGGCTCGGCGGTGCGGTAGAGGGCGCGGATGCCGTCGTCGAACGCCTGCGGGCTCATCAGCCCCGCTGCCAGCGCGGGGGCGCGCACGCCCTCGACCATCGGCGTGAACGTGCGGCGGATGAAGCCCTCCACGAGGCCCGGACGGCTGGCGTCGGCGTAGACCATCCGGGGCGAGACGCGCACGTCGGCCAGCACTGCCTCGGCCATCAGCGGATAGATCCGCCGCCCGATGTTGGCGTCGCCGCCCGCCTCGCGCTGGAGATCGACGAGGCACTGGACGGTCGCGCGCGCGTCGGCGTGGTCCGGGTGGAAGTAGGCCGATCCGTGGTCGCCCTCGATGACCGTGACGGTGCCGCCCGGCCGCACCCGCCGCATGACCTCCGCGAGCGCCCGTGCAGGCTCGGCGACGTGCTCCAGGACGAAGCACACGAAGGCGTGATCGAACGAGTCTGGTTCGAAGGGCAGCGCGAAGAGATCGGCCTGCTGGAACGCGACGTTTGTGTGGCCGGCTGCCCGCACGCGGCGCTCCGCCTCCGCAACCGACGCGGCGGAGATGTCCACGGCCACGATCTCGGCGTAGGGGCTTTGCCGGGCGAGGGTGACCGTCTGCGCGCCGACGCCGCAGCCCGCCTCCAGGACACGGTGCCCGGGCGGGTAGACCGTGTTACGGTGGAGCAGATCGACGAGGGTATCGGCCTGGTCGCGCAGGCGTTCGGTTTCGCGGGGGTCGTAGCCGTGGACGTAGGCAGTGCTCATGCGGGGCGCGTCTGGATCGTGGAGGACGGGAGTGGGCGCGGCAACCTACCACGTAGCGCCGGTGCCTCGCTGAACGCGGAAGCGCGGTGTCCGTATGCCTCGTCCCGCTCACCGTCGCCTCGCCCTGTGCCGCACCGCCTCGCCCCGCTCCTCGACCGCGTCCGGCGGCTGGTGCTCGCCCACGGGTGGAACGCAACGGCCTACCAACTCCTCAATCCGGGGCTGTGCTACTGGTTCGCGCCGGGCGACCGCGCCGTGGTCGGCTACGTCGAGACGCGACGGCTGAGCGGGCGCGCGATGTGGGTGGTGGCAGGCGAACCGGTCTGCGCCGAGGGGTACGTCGCCGAGGCGGCGGAGCGGTTTGGGGCAGCGGCGCGGACGCAGCGGGCAGGTGTGTGCTACTTCGGGGCCGACGAGCGCCTACGCACCGTCCTCGCCGGGCGACCCGACTATAGCCAGATGACGCTCGGCGCGCAGCCTGTCTGGGACCCCGCGCGGTGGGACGGCATTCTCGCGGCGAAGTCGTCGCTGCGGGCGCAGCGCAACCGGGCGCGCAACAAGGGCGTGGCGGTGACGACGTGGCCAAGTACTCGCGCCGAATCGCGCGAAGACGCACAGAGGGCGGCCTTGGAACAACTCCTCGACGAGTGGCTCGCCTCGAAGCGGATGCCCGCGATGCACTTCCTCGTCGAGCCGCAGACGCTCGGGCGGCTGATCGACCGCCACGTGTTCGTCGCCGAACAAGCGGTCGAGGGTGGTGATGCGGAGCCGGTCGGCTACCTCATTCTCTCGCCGATCCCGGCGCGCGACGGGTGGCTCGTGGAGCAGATCATCCAGGGCCGCGCCGCGCCCAACGGCACTGCCACGCTGCTCCTCGACGCCGCCATGCGCGCTGCCATCGAGGCGGGCTCGCCGTATGTCACGCTCGGGCTCTCTCCGCTCTCGCCCCGCGCCATCGAGACCGCGCCGGGCGTGCCGCATCTCGACAATCCGCTCTGGCTGCAAGGGCTCCTCGGCTGGGTGCGCGCTCATGGGCGGCGGTTCTACAACTTCGAGGGGCTCGAAGCCTTCAAGGCGAAGTTCGTCCCTGACCGCTGGGACGCGATCACGGCAATCACGCAGGAGGCCGCGCCGTCGCTCGGCACGCTCCACGCCATCGCCGACGCCTTTGCGGGGCCCCGTCTACCCGTCACGCTCGTAGGCCGCGCGCTTGGGCAAGCCGTCCGCGACGAAACCCGGATGCTGCGCGCTGCGATCCGGGGTGCTCCGTCGTGAGGCCTCATCGAGACCCGCTCGTTCACGGACGAGGCGGCAGGAAGTCGGTGTACACCTCCGTAATGCCCACCTCGTTCAGGTACGCTGTCTTGTCCTCCTGCATGTTCACGGTGTGCACGTACGTCGGCACGCCGCGCCGGGCGAGCGCGTGTGGCAGATCCGTGCGCGCCCACGCCTTGGACATGGTCACCGCGAAGGGCTCGGCGAACCGCTCGGTCCAGGCCACCACCTCATCGAAGGTTCCGTCGTAGCGGTAAAGGGTCCAGATCACTTGCTCGTAGCCTAGACGTTTCACCTCGGCAAAGGCATTGGGACGGTAGACTTGCGGAATGACGCGCTGCTCGGCGTCGGCCACGTGCTCACGAATCAGGGTGAGCGCGGCGATGTTGTCGCCCTTCACGTCCGTGACGAGGCGGATATGCTCGTTCGCCGCCATCCAGGTCCGCAGTCGCTCCAGGTCGCAGTTATCATACGTCCCGCGCGCTTCGACGGCGTCTCGAAACTGGCCGTACGTGAGCGGCTCGCCCCAGAGCTCGTCCCAGTCATGCATACAGACGAGCGTGCTGTCGGTCGTAAACAGGAGGTCGAGTTCCACATAGACGAAGCCGCGGGCCGCGCTGTGATCGAGGGCCTCCATCGAGTTGGTGTACGTCTGCCCGTCGATGCCACCGCCTGCGTGAGCGACCCGGTGCACGACGAAGCCATTAGGCGGGCCTGCGTCGTTGCCAGGGATCGGGACGAGATCGAGACGGACGAGGGCGAGGCCCACGCCACATGCGAGCAGCCCTAGGATTCCGAGGAGGGCCCACCGCATCATACCCGCGCTGGCCGTCTTGAGGAGCGGCCTCGTTTTGGTTCGGCAGCGCCGCTAGACCTGGTCCGCGCGGAGCTTTTCGAGAAGGTCTGAGAGCGTGTGGAGTTCATCCTCCGTGAGGTGCTGCGTGAGGCGGGCGAGGCGGGTGTCCACAGGGCCGTCGAGGCGGGCGAGCGTGGCGCGGCCTACGTCGGTGATGCCGACCTCGACCACGCGGCGGTCGTAGTCGGCGCGGCGGCGCTTCACGTAGCCGTTTGCTTCGAGGCGCGCGAGGAGGCGTGTCACGTCGGGCGTCCGGTCCAGGAGGCGCTCGCCGATGTAGGCGCATGGCACACGGTTGGGGTCGGCTCCCCGCAGGATGCGCAGGACGTTGTACTGCGCATGGGTCAGCCCCTCCTGCTGCATCACGCTTTGCAGTTCGCCCTGGACGTAGCTGTGCGTCACCATGACGCCCAGCAGCGCCTCTAGGGCAGGCGTGCGGAAGTGGCTTTGGTGGATCAGTTCGCTGAGCTTCACGGCAGTCGGGTGGCGGATGGGGGTGAGGCGCTCAGAACGTCCACCTCGTCCACAAGTTCGAACTGCTTAGGGCTGAACGACGGCCACTGCTTCGCCTGCAGGACGCGGGTGCTGCGTGCGCTGCGCCACCGGGAAGGCCTCCACGACGGCCGCCGTGAGCTCGCCGCCGTCGTAGCCGAGCGGGAAGACGGCGATGCCGCCGAGTTGCTTGCGCTTCACGAAGTCGAACTTCTCGGAGAGGCTCACCAGGTCCTCGTACCACCCCTGCCGCCACTGGCCCTCGGCGTCGCGGTAGGCGTAGAACGGCGAGCCGCTGATGGGGTCGCGGCGCAGGCCAAACGCAGCCGCGCGCTGGACCGCCGAGCCCGGGATCTCGGGGACGCGTGCCGAGATGGGCGCATAGGCGACGATCTCGCCGGGGCCAGTCGTGGCCGCGCCGGGTTCGCCGGTGACGGTGGGCCACTCGTAGCCGAAGTAGGGCACGGCCATCACGAGTTGGCGGCGCGGGATGCGCAGTTGGTCGTAGCGGTCGAGGACGGCGTGCCAGTTGAGGCGGCCCCAGCCGCGCAGCGCCGAGATCGGTCCGGCGGTGTCGCCGTGCTGGTGGTGGAGGTCGTAGCCCTGCACGACGAGGTAGTCGGCGGCCTCGGCGAGCCCGGCCTCGTCGTAGGCGTCGGCGGGGTCGAGGGCGAGCGTGAAGACGGTGACGGTGTAGCCGGTCCCGAGCGTACGGCTAAGGTCGGCGACGAAACGCGTGTAGGCGTCGCGCGCTTCCGGCGGGACCGGGTCGAAGAGCTCGATGTCGAGGTGGACGCCGTCGGCGTTGGCGGCGCGGACGGCGGCGAGCGTCCCCTGGAGCAGCCGCTCCACGGACGCCGGGTTGGTGAACAGCTTCGTGAAGACCGCCGCGTCGAAGAGCGTCAGCGACGGAGCCGCGCGCGTGGCGCTGCGGTGCGCTGTCTCGACCATCCGCACGCCGCGCTCCTCCCAGCCGTGCGTGTTGGCAAACGTGCCGTTCGCTTCGATGGCGAGTTCGAAGTAGAGCAGTTCGTCGATGGCGTCGAGGCAGGCGTGCTCGTAGGCGTCGCCCATCCAGTAGGGGTGGTAGCCGAGGACGATGAAGTCGTCCTGCGCGCACGCGGGCAGTGTCAGGACGAGGGCGATGAGCAGGGCAAGGCGGAGCACGAGACGAGTGGCGGCAAGTCCGATCGAGGGCATGGGGCGAGGCAGGCGAGTGGAGCGTTGCCACCTCAGGTCGCCAAGACCTCGCCGCGCCCCTGCGCGTGCGCCCTCGCCCGCCGGCCATGCAACCGCGCCCCGTTTGCCCGCGCTGGTTTGTCACGCCACCTCGTCGCGCTGCTTCGAGTGAACGCAGCCCCGGGGTTGGGCGTATGCGGGTGGATTCGTAACCGTGCCGCTCCCCCCGTCCCTACGTCGTCTTCGCGTGCGCCTCTGAAGAGTCGCCCGCTCCTCGGGACTGTCCCCCTCACGGGTGAGGGGGACAGCTTGACCGCCGTCGCAGGCGTGTCAAGCGGGGGGAGCCGTCCCACTCCTGCCCTCCATGACCGACGCGCTCGCCGAGAAGCTCAAGCACCTGCCGACCCGGCCGGGCGTCTACCAGCACAAGGACGCTGGGGGCACGATCCTCTACGTCGGCAAGGCGAAGAACCTTCGGAATCGGGTGCGGAGCTACTTCCAGGAGTCGCGGCCCCGCGACGCGCGCCTGCGCATCCTCGTCTCCAAAATCGCCGACGTCGAGGTCATCGTCACCGACACCGAGGCCGAGGCGCTCATCCTCGAAAACAACCTCATCAAGCGCCATCAGCCGCGCTACAACGTCAACCTCAAGGACGACAAGACCTACCCCTACATCTGCATCAAACGCGAGCGCTTCCCGCGCGTCTTCCCGACGCGCACCGTGCGCAAGGACGGTTCGGAGTACTTCGGCCCGTACACCGACGGCAAAGCGCTCAGGCTGATGCTCAAGACGATCAAGGACCTCTTCAAGCTGCGCACGTGCTCGCTCAGGCTCTCGGAGGCGAACGTCGAGGCCGGCAAGTTCGAGCCGTGCCTGGAGTACCACATCCAGAACTGCAAAGGCCCCTGCGCCGGGTACCAGGCCGAGGCGGAGTACGACGCCGCCATCGACCAAATCCGGCAGCTGCTCAACGGCAAGACGAAGGCGCTCGTGAGCATCGTCAAGGACGAGATGCAGACCGCCGCGATGGCCAAGGACTTCGAGCGCGCCGCCGAGCTGCGCGACCGCATGCGGGCGCTCCAGAAGTACGCCGAGAAGCAGAAGGTGGTCACCACCGAAGAGGTCGACCGCGACCTGTTTGCGCTCGCCATCGACCGGGAAGACGACGCGGCCGTGGGCGTGCTCTTCAAGGTGCGCGAGGGCAAGATCATCGGCCGCCAGCACAAGATCCTGCGCCGCTTCGAGGGCGTCGAGGACGCCGAGCTGATGCAGCGCTTCGTGGAGGCGCACTACACCGACGCGACGTTCTTCCCCGACGAGGTCTACCTCTCGCACGACGTGGAGTCGCCCGACCCCATCGAGGCGGTGCTGCGCGAGGGACGCGGCAAGAAGGTGCCGCTCAAGACGCCCGCCCGCGGTGAGAAGGCGAGCCTCATGCGGATGGTCGAGGCCAACGCCGACCTACTGCTCGGCGAGTGGAAGCGGCAAAAAATCGCGCGCGGCGAGGAGCGCATCCCGCGCAGCGTAACCGCCCTCCAGCGCGACCTCGGCCTCAAAAAACCGCCCCGCCGCATCGAGTGCTTCGACATCTCACACCTCGGCGGCACCGGCACCGTGGCGAGTTGCGTGGTCTTCGAAGACGGCAAGCCGAAGAAGTCCGACTACCGCACCTACAAGATCCGCTCGGTCCCCGACGGCAAGCCCGACGACTTCCAGTCGATGCGCGAGGCGACGGAGCGGCGTTACAACCGCATGGTGCAGGAGAACGGCCCCTGGCCCGACCTCGTCATCATCGACGGTGGCAAGGGACAGTTGAGTTCGGTGATGGAGTCGCTAAAGCGCACCGAAGTCGTCGGCCGCTTTGCCATCGTGAGTCTCGCGAAGCGGCTAGAGGAGGTCTACAAGCCGGGCCTTTCTGATCCGGTGATGATTCCGCGCACGTCGAGCAGCCTGCGCCTCTTGCAGCGCGCCCGCGACGAGGCGCACCGCTTCGCCGTGACGGCCCAGCGTAAGCAGCGCGCGATCAAGACGCTGCGTACTGAGCTCACCGAGATCGACGGCATCGGCCCGAAGACCGCGCGCAAGCTGCTTTCGACCTTTGGCAGCGTGAAGGGCGTCCAGGCCGCCTCAGAGGAAGCGCTCGCCGACGAGGTTGGGCCAGCCGCTGCGCGCAAGGTGCGGGCGTATTTCGAAGCAGCCCCCACCCCATCGGAGTGAGTACGATGCGGTTTTCCTCGGTGCACTCGCCCGCGTTCGTGCAACTCAAGCACGACATCGAGGCCAATCCTCGAAGGCACGGGTACTACCTCATTGATGCGGTCGCGTGTCCACCCATCCTGTCTGACCCCGTCGAGGCTGATGCCTTTCTCGACCAGCTTTTTCAGCGTCTCGATGACCAGTCGTGGCCGCCCCCGTCGGAACGTCCATCAGAGCAGTCTTGGCTTGACTACGAAGTAGCGGCTGACCAAGCTCGCAGGCACACGGTGAGTGTCCTCGTTGGCGGTAGAGACATTGGCTACCTCGCGCCGACGATCCCTAAACCTGAGGCCGAGTCTATGTGGGCACGCTTCGTCTCGAGCTTCGATGAGCCACGTCGTTCCTTCGTGGGCATGGGCTTCGGCAATCGAGACTACGCGTTTCTGCATGGCGTCGTCGTAGTTGGAGCGTCATCCGCCGGGATTCTGTGGATTGCGGAAAGCGATTGACGAGGACTGGCTCCGCCACCCGGCGCGAGGATCCGTGCGCCGAGCCGTGTCGTCCCACTGCAATCCCTCGGTCCACCTCTTCGCCACCGTCATGTCCTGGCCCGCACTGCCGCTCTCCGACTGGGAGCCTACCTACGCCACCCTCCACCGCTGGACGCAGGTCGTCGGCAAGGTGCGCCTCGCGGCGATGCCGTGGACCAACCATGCCTGGCACACGCCGCTCTACGTCACCACGCGGGGGCTCGCGACGGGCCTCATCCCGCACGACACCCAGTCGTTCGAGCTCGCGTTCGACTTCGTCGATCACCGGCTGCACCTTACCACTGCCGACGGCGACGCGGCCTCGTTCGCGCTCCGCCCGATGTCAGTGGCGGCGTTCTACGCTCGGCTGACGACGATGCTCGACGCGCACGGCATCGCCGTACCCATCTGGCCGATGCCGGTCGAGATCCCTGGCGAGGTGCTGCCCTTCGACGAGGACGAGACAAACGCAGCCTACGACGCCGACGCGGCGCACCGCCACTGGCAGATCCTCGTGGCGAGCCACCGTGTGTTCACGCGCTTCCGGGCGCAGTTCATCGGCAAGTCGAGCCCGGTGCACTTCTTCTGGGGCGCGTTCGACCTCGCCGTGACGCGTTTCTCGGGGCGGACGGCTCCGGCGCACCCCGGCGGCGCGCCCAACTGCGCCGACTGGGTGATGGAAGAAGCCTACTCCCATGAGGTCTCCAGTGCGGGCTTCTGGGCGGGCGCGGGCCTCGGCGAACCAGCCTACTACGCGTACGCCTACCCCGAGCCCGAAGGCTACCGCACCGCGGCGATCCGCCCGGCAGCTGCGTATTACCACACCGACCTCGGCGAATACCTCCTGCCCTACGAGGCTGTCCGCACCGCACCCGACCCCGACGCCGCCCTCCTCGACTTCCTCCAGACGACGTACGAGGCTGCCGCCGACCTCGCCGATTGGGACCGGGCTGCGCTCGAACGCCCGGCGCTGCCGGCCCCGCATCGTTCGCACTGAGGTCGACCCCGTCGACTCCGCTCTTCAGGAAAGCGTGTGGGCATAATGCGATGCCCTGTGTCCCAATGTGTCGAGCGACAGACCTGGCGTCGTATTCTGCCCGGCAGAGCCCCTCTTCCCGATTGCTCAGCGGACGTCTCTATGTCTCGATACTTCTTCCTGCCCACCGTCCTTCTCTGTGTTGCACTAAGCGCAGGGTGCGCCGACTCAGTCCTGGCACCGGACAACCTCGTGCCCGAAGACCTCATCCCCGCTGGCCTGCCGCCAGCGGTGGGCAACGCCACGGACAGCTTCGGCTTCGCGGTGACCGCGCAGGACTTTGCCTTCGAGCAGGTCTATCCGCTCACGTTCACCGGCGAGGCGAGCACGGTCGGCCTCACGGTCGTCAGGTATGCTGGGGGCGAGGCCACGCTCGAACTCCTCGACGAAGCAGGCACCACGCTCTACACGCGCAACCTCGCCCAGAACGTGGCTGAGGGTACGCAGACTGTTCCCGGACGCCCTGCGCGCGCCGTCGTCCGGTTCGAAGACTACACCGGCATCGTGTCGATTGGGGTGAACGGAGAGTAGCAGGTAGGTGACAGCCGGCGATCTTTTCAGCCAGCAGGACTCGCTGCGGAGCGTCGTAGTCGAGGGACTGCGCCGGGTTGCGTGCCTACTCCCAAGGTGGGATCTGTGGGGCCGGAGGCTTGCTGACGGTGGCCCAAACTTCGCCGAGAATCAGAGGCGGGGGTGCGACTGCTTCACGGGCGCGCGGGTATGCTGACTCTTAGCTCGCTGCTCAGTAGTGCTGGGCGCAGTTCCCCTCCTGGACAGGAGTGGCTAGGGGTGGTCGAACGTTGAACTCCGGTGCACCGTCGTGCCCGGCACGTCCATCCCCCTCCAACTCCCCCTGTCCAGGGGGAGCGTATTCGCTTCTTCCCCACCTGCACACAGAATCATGGCGCTGCGCGTCGGCATCGTAGGCCTCCCCAACGTCGGCAAGTCCACGCTCTTCAACGCGCTCAGCGAGGCGGGCGCGGAGGCGGCGAACTACCCCTTCTGCACCATCGAGCCAAACGTGGGCGTGGTGCCCGTCCCGGACGCGCGCCTTGACCGGCTGACGGAGCTCGCGGGCTCGGCGCAGACGCTCCCGGCCGTGATCGAGTTCGTGGACATCGCCGGGCTCGTGGCGGGCGCGTCCAAAGGGGAGGGGCTTGGCAATCAGTTCCTCAGCCACATCCGCGAGGTGGACGCCATTGTGCACGTCGTCCGCTGCTTCGACGACACGAACGTGGTCCACGTTAGCGGTTCCGTCGACCCCGCGCGCGACATTGAAGTGATCGATACGGAGTTGATCCTCAAGGACCTCGACACGGTCGCCAAGCGCATCGACCGGGTGCGCAAGCAGGTGAAGGTCGGCGACAAGGACGCGAAGGCCGAACTCGTCTTCCTCGAGCGCCTCGACGCGCACCTCGCCGAGGGGCTACCCGCGCGTACGCTGGAGCTATCGGACCAGGAGCGCGACTTCCTACGCCCGCTCTTCCTGCTCACGAGTAAGCCCGTCCTCTACGCTGCCAACGTAGCCGAGGAGGACCTGCTGGACGGCAACGCCTACGTCGAGCAGGTCCGCGCTCTCGCGGCGAAGGAGAGCGCGGGCGTGGTGGTCGTGTCCGCCGAGTTCGAGGCGCAACTCGCCGACCTCGACGACGAGGACCGCGCCGAATTCCTCGCGACGGCGGGTGTGGAGACGCCGGGCCTAGAGCGGCTCGTGCAGGCCGCCTACGCGCTCCTCGGGCTCATCACCTACTTCACTGCCGGTCCGAAGGAGGCCCGCGCCTGGACGATCACGCGTGGCACGAAGGCCCCGCAGGCCGCCGGGGTGATCCACTCCGACTTCGAGCGCGGCTTCATCCGCGCCGAGACGATCAAGTTCGCCGCCTACAACCAGCACGGCTCCGAGGCCGCCGCCCGCGACGCCGGCGCGATGCGCTCCGAGGGCAAGGAGTATATCGTGGAGGACGGCGACGTGCTGCTCTTCCGGTTCAATGTGTAGGAGGCTGACTGACTTCGGTCAATCGTTTCCACACGGTCCTCACGTACGTCCACGCGAGGCATCTTGGTAGGCCCTCAGTATAGTGGAATCGATCATGAGCCATTCGAGGTCTGGGCCCTAAACCGCCTTGCAGAGCCGCCGCTAGACACCCTTCTTGCTCCAGCGGTTGAAGCGGACAAAAACGCTGTTTCACTTGCCGAAGTGCTCGGGGAGATCGCGCTAGCGTCCACCGTTGTTGGCGACGAAGAGGGCGGCTTGGCGGAGCCTGGAACCAGCCCAGGAGGAGGCGGTTATCGCGGGTAGTGTGCCCTCTGCTATCAGGCTTGCCTGGTAGCAGAGGCGCGATGCGGGTGAACTAGTGCTCGGCGAGGGTATGAGCAGGCATGGGCAGCGTGGTTGCTACCCATATCGGCTCGCTCGCGACCGACTCAAATGTCAACGCTCCCTAGTACCGTGACCGGTCGCGATTGTCGGGTCGTGTAGGCTTCGAGGTCACGTTTGGAGTTCCCCTCCTGGACAGAGCCTGTCCTCGTGTACGCGGGAAAGGGGACAGGGGTGGTTGACCGAATTAGCACGGAGCCTGACAAGCTGAAGCGGTCGCAGCACTAGAGGTATTGCACATATTTATACTTTGACTACTTGGCTTGGAAAACCGAGAGCTCATTACGTCTAATAGGTAAGATAATAAATAATTTATCAAAAAACACACTTGGGTGAAGATACGAGGATTATTAAACATGTGGGTCTTAAAGGGTCTTAAAATAAGAAAAGTATAAAATATAGCTTTTTTCGCACACAGAGACCTGTATGAAAGCATGGGAAAATACTCCTTAGATCCAGTCAGACACTTGCTGGGAAACCCCTCCGAACTAGCTATTCTCTTTGGTGCGGGCGTTTCTCTGGATTCTCCTACGTCTTTCCCAAGCGTTTGGCAGATGATGAAGGTCGTGATTGATGCTCTCGCCCCTGACCAGAAAACCCGTGAGCTCCTGACTCACTACTGTAGCAACGACCGTGCTGCAATGCTCGGGCCTGGACAGTTCATTCGCTTCGAGACGCTGATGAGCGAGGTATATCCAGAGGGAACCGAGCCAACTGCGCTTTTGCACCTTGGCAATGTGGTGCAACCAAATTCGAATCATTTTGCTCTAGCAGATCTAGCGAGCCGCGGTGCGGTGCTTATCACTACGAACTTCGACTTGCTAGTTGAGTACGCTTTTGATGCACTTGACGTAGAGTGGCGCTGTGCCATCGACTCCAAAGAGTTTGACCTCTTCGTGCAAGAGTTCAATTCAGGAGATGTCAAGCAACCCTGGCTCCTGAAGCTACATGGCAGCGTGAACAGACCCGAAACGATCTCAGCCACGCTGGAAGGAGTGGCCCAAGGGCGATTCTTCGGAGGTACCGAGGCACAAACGTGGACAGCCTTGCGGAGGGTGCTAGAAGAGCGACACCTGCTTGTGCTTGGTTACTCTGGCTCTGATGACTTTGATGTGTCACCAATCTTCCGGACGACACGCTCCGACCGGCAACTCGTGTGGGTGGATCACTGGGACCGCGATGATGTGATGACCACTCTAGTCAGCGATGAGGTAGATGATGATCTAGCTTACAAAGCAAGTTGGCGTCTCATATCTGGAGTTGTAGCACACAGCGTTGGACGGCCTGGAGCTAGAGAACCGCAATCTGTTCTCATGCTTCGAGCTCGTACACGCGACCTTCTCAGGAGACTGTCTTCTGCCCCAAAGCCTGCTTCAAAGATTTCAGAACTAGAAAGAGAACTTACAGATCAACTGAGGGCTGATATACAGCGACGAGTCAGCTCCGACTCTACAAAGTGGCTGCGGGTTGGCATGTTGCTGCAAAGGGTAGATGACCTGCCCGCAGCAGTATACTGCGCAGAGAATGCAATCAAGTCTGCCGAAAGAGACAGCAACGCTCATGTCCTCGCTCATGCACATCTGCTAGCAGCTACTTGCTACGACGTGCTGGGTGAATGGGACCGCATGAATCGTTCGCTGGAGGTAGCTCGGGCCACAAGTCTAGCGTGCGGAGATGAATCCGCCCAGGTGGAAGTCACTCTCCTTCTGGGCAAACGGGCTCGCTTGGTAGGGAACAGGGTCGAGGCTATTCGTCTCGCCACTGAAGCGCTTGAGAGCGCGGAGAGAGCGAATATGAAGAGGCTCGCTATCAGTGCGTTGGGTAATCTTGCTGCTGCGGAGTCTGATCTTCGACCCAAGGCAGCGCTCGAGTACTACAATGATGGACTGCAGCGCGCACGAGCCCTCGGCGACTTCTCCATCGAAAGCAAGATGCTTAACGATGCGTTCAGTACGGCCCCGCTTGGCGAAGACAGTTCAACGTTTGAGAGTCGGCTTAAAGAGGCACTAGAACTCGTCAGAGCAGTAGGTAATGTTCGCGGCGAAGTTGAGGTACTGGGCAACCTTGGGATGATTCGTGCCTCGCGCGGTGAGTTCTCGAAGGCTCAAGCGCTTATCGATCAAGCAGTACACCTAGCTGATCTTGTGAATTATCCTATTGGTAGTGCTAGGTGTTTGAGTGAAATTGGATACTTACTTTGGACTGTTGGCAAACACACGGATGCATTAGTGTGTCTTGAAAGCGCTAAGACAATGATTGAATCTTCTGGAAATCTGAAGATGCTTGGTACCGTACTGGGTCGCATTGGTCTTGTCCATAAGGAGCTAGAGAATTGGGAAGAGAGCCGAATTGCCCTCAGCCAAGCTCTACAGGTAGACCAGCGTGCTGGCTGGATATATGGAGTCATTGATGACTTGCAAAACCTTGGCGTGCTTGCAGATGGTAGAGGCGATAAGTCTGAAGCTTGGGATTACTATAATCAGGCACTTTATCTTGCTCGTAAATCAGGGTACGATGCTGCATACGCTCGGAATCTGGGTAATGTAGGAAAAATATTTAGTCTTCAAAACAGGCATAAGGAAGCCCAGAATATGGACGAGGAGGCCTTGTTGATAAACCAGAGAATAGGGAATATACAAGGCGAAGTTAATACGCGAATTAACCTTGCTGCAGACTTTATCCACCAGGGGCAGCTGCACGTCGGGCTTGATCACTTACGCCAAGCTCGACTTAGGGCTCGTGAGTTTAACCTTGGCCCGCAGGTCGCCCATATCAATAAAGTGCTAGAGCATTTTGGTAGCGCTTGAGACGCCTCGTCACTACAGGTCTTCCCCAACGCGTAGTGTAGCAGAACATGCTTGCTTCTGCGGTCTCAGCCATTGATCGCATCGTCCAGTGTAAAGAGGCCCTGCCTGGGCTCGGCCTTCAGCCACATTGCAGCACGGAGGGCGCCCTCGGCGAAGACGGAGCGGCCCTTCGCGGCGTGCTGAAACGCGAGCGTCTCCGTCGCGCTGTCGAAGCCGACCGTATGCTCGCCGAAGACGGCCCCGACGCGCGTGGACGTGACGTGCAGCGCTGCCGGATCGATGCGCCCGTGCTGCGTCTCGGGCTCGATGTGGGTCTTGCGCGCGAGCCCCGCCACCACGTCGTCAGCGAGCAGGAGGGCGGTGCCGGAGGGGCTGTCGCGCTTGCCGGTGTGGTGGAGTTCGTGGACGTAGGCGTCGAAGCCTGGTAGTCCATCGAGGAGCGCGAGCGCGGCCTGGAGCGCGCGGCGAAGCACAGCGACACCCAGGGCGAAGTTGGGCGCGTAGAGCACGGCGTTCTGCCCCTCCGCGACCCAGGCTTCCACCTTGGACAAATCATCCAGCCACCCCGTCGTGCCCACGACGGCGTCGAGGCCGAGCGCGGCGTAGCGGTGGAGGTTGTCGAGCGCCGCGTCGGGCGTCGAGAAGTCGATGGCGAGGTCGGCGTCGTGGAGGTCCGCGTCGTCGCGGAGGTCGGCGATGGGGTTGGCCGAGCCGAAGCGCGCC
>JBCDFO010000059.1:0-16699 GCA_039177895.1 Bacteroidota bacterium | reverse complement strand
CCCGCAATTGGCTGAGTTTGGTCTGCTTCTTGATGCCTATCGGACCTCTGGTACGCTTCGATATCCGTTCCCCGCACCGCGCCTCCTGACGGCGCTCCTTGCTGTCCCAGCTTCTGGTGCCCTGAACCTCACCGCCTCGCCATGCGTCGCCACCTGTCCGCTGCTCGCCGTTCCCTCTCACGCCTGATCCTCGCGCTTGCGCTGGGTGCTTTCGGAATGCTGCCGGGTGCGCTGGTGCCAAGCTCAGCCGTGCACGCTCAAACCGTCGTCAAGTACGGAGCCGAGTTCCTCGCGGGCGGTGTTGGCGCTCGGGCGCTCGGGATGGGCGGGGCGTACGTCGGCATGGCGAACGACGTGACGGCGGGCTACTGGAACCCGGCGGGCCTCGATGCCATCGCGTACCCACAGGGGGCGTACATGCACGCGGAGCGCTTCAGCGGCATCGTCTCGTTCGACTACGGGGCCGTCGCGTGGCCCATCTCCAACCGCTCCACGCTCGGCGTCTCGTTCTTCCGCAGCGGCGTCGATGACATCGCGAACACGCTGGAGGCGTTCAACCCCGACACCGGCCTCCCGCTGCCCAACCCCGAGAGTCGCGTCACCTACTTCTCCGCCGCCGACTACGCGTTCTTCGTCTCCTACGCGCGCCGCCTCTCGGACAACTTCCGCCTCGGCGTCACCGGCAAGGTGATCCGCCGCTCCATCGGCGACTTCGCGAACGCCTGGGGCTACTCCGCCGACATCGCGGCGCAGTACCAGATCGGCCGCTTCGCGCTCGGCCTCAACATCCAGGACGTGACCGGGATGCTCCAGGCGTGGACCGTCAACGACGCGGCCTTCCAGGACCTCTACGAGGACCCGGACAACCCTGGCTCTTTCCTCGGCTTCTCGGACGTCTTCGGCCAGGATGCGCCCGTCGGGTTGACGGAGCTTGTGCTCCCAGTGGCACGGTTGGGTACCGCGTACGCGCTCCCCGTCACCGAGGACATCGGCCTCAACCTCGGCTTCGACCTCGACCTCGCCTTCGACGGGCAGCAGGCGTATGTCTTCAACGCGGGCGACCTCAGCTTCCGGCCGCGCCTCGGGACAGAGGTGACCTACCGTGGCCTCGTAGCGCTCCGGGCAGGCATCGCCGACGTGACGACCTCCGACCGCTACGGCACGCAGCTCACGCCGACCATTGGCGCGGGCCTCGCCCTCGACCAGATCAACGTGGACTACGGCTTCGGCGACTTCGGAGGCCTGCAATCGGAGTTGGGTTCGACGCACCGCATCTCGGTGATGCTGACGCTGGAGCAGCCCCGCTTCGCCCGCGCGGATCGCTAGCTTGCGAAGCAGAGCACCGGCTGCTAAAACGTGCGCTGAGAGGTGTCGATGCTGTCGCAGTCACCGTCGCCATCCAGGTCGACATGTGTCCCGTCTGCCTTCCTGAGCACCTGTGTGTATGGGTCATCGGGCCGTATGGAAGACAGGAATGCATACTGTATAGCGATTGCTTCTTGCTCGTTCTCAACCGTGCATAGGGGGCTCTCTGGATTCCGGCGCTTCTGCACTAAGTGCACCGCCTCGTGCAGGAGGATACTGGCCAGCACGGCCGGGTGTTGTCTCACAGCCTGCTCACTGATGTAGATCATGGGTGTCGCCGCCTTCGCCGGGGTGCCTGTCGGACAGCGATAAAGAATGGTCCGGACGTGTTCTTGGACGACCTCGTACTGGTCAGGAGCATACGTGCGTAACACGGCCAACGCGCCAAATAGCGCCCCGCGGAAGTGGGCCGGGCCCACCAGCGCGATCTCATCCACGTACTCATCAGGGACTCGCACAAGAGCGAGCGTGTCTTGACCTAAGCGAAGCTGGAGTTCCACCGCTGTGAGCAGATCGATGTACACTGTATCACGGCCGCCCAACGGACGCGCCGTCAAAAAGTAGGGACGCCCGACTTCTCGACTCAGCGTATAGGCGAGATGTCCACCAGGAAATGCAAGTCGACGTTGCTCAGAGAACACGAAGTACGTGCTGTCCTCTTTTTGGTACCAGCGCCCGATAAGCGGATCGGTCGTAGCCCCACAACGCTCCTCCACCTGAGCCGCTAGTCCACTCGTTCCTAAGGAGCCAAGTACTACACAGAAGGAGAGAAACTTGAGGAGTCGCAAACTGATCGGTTGAGCTTGCACCTACTGGCGCTCCAGCGTTGCAACCGTGGCAGCGTTCGTCTCGCCCGTCACTGCGAGTCCATGGTTGCTCTGAAATGTGCGCAAGCAGCTCCGCGTCTTCGGTCCCATCAACCCGTCGACAGAACCGCAATCATAGCCGAGATCGTTGAGCCGCCCTTGAACCCACGCCAGATCTCGCTCCTCTCCTGGCGTATCACTCTGCTGGGCTTCCCCATCTCGCGCAGCGATGGCCTCCGCGGAGCAGAGTGGTTCGACCGGCGCAGGCACGTGGCCTCGCTCAGCCAGAATCTCTTCGAGCGCTCGAGCGCGCTCGCCAGGGTTCGGGTGGGTTGACATGAGATCGCCCAGCATACCTTGGCTCCGGTGGGCCCCCGCGAGCTTGCGCAATGCTGACGGAGCTTGCGAAGCCTCGAATCCATGCTTGAACATGAACTCAAGGCCGTATAGATCTGAGTCGCGCTCATCATCGCGGGAAAACTTGGCCGTGACCCCACCCATCACCATATTGCCCAGGGCTCCCTTTGCAGGATCGCCAATGGCCTCTTGCCCCCGGGCCATGAGCACGCTTTGTACGATCTGATCCTGCGTGTGCTGCATCTGCACATGCCCGATCTCATGCCCAATGACAAAAGCCAATTCATGGTCATTCATAAGGTCCATGAGTCCTGTGTACACGCGCACGGAGCCGTCTGGCAAGGCAAATGCGTTGACCTGGTCCGATACGTATGCCTTGAAGTTGAGCACCAACCCTTCCTCCTGGCGATGATACTCCGTCAGGCAATCAAGACGCTTTCCATACTCAGACTCTAGTGGTGCAACCATCATCGAGTCATCTAAGATGCCCGCAGTGTAAGTCCCCAGGGCTTGTATGTTTTGCGGCGTTAGCGCGGCCAACGACGAGTCGCCAGCCACAGCCCCATACAAACTCAGGAGTTCGGGTGAGGTGCTCACCCCTTCCAAGACAGATCTAGTTGACTCACAGCCAACGAAGGCACTCAATACGATGCAGAATGCTAGTGTATGAGCGCGCCTGGGTGTACCGATTAAGAACGCACACATGCTTGTCCTCGGAAGTTGGGGTGAAAGTAGTTCTAAAGAGAGTTCAAGCCAGCGTCCGGTGATCTGTCTGAAACAGTAGAGCGTTATCTCCAACACCTACGCAGGGCCTCTCGGGCTGATCAGGTGCTGTATGGGATGATGATGACTTCAACCCGGCGGTTTTTTGCTCGGCCAACCGAGGTCAAGTTGTTGAACACAGGTTCCATCTCACCCTTTCCTTCGATCGTGAGCCGGTTACGACTGACGCCATACCCCGCCAGGAACTCTGCCACAGCCTGCGCTCTCGCCTCAGACAGGCGCATATTCGTCGTCTCGCTACCGCGATTGTCTGTATGGCCGACGAGGTAGACATCGCTATTGGGAAACTCGACGAGTGACTGCCCGAGCGCATCCAGTGTGGGCGTTGAGGCTGATTGCAGGCGACTCGACCCGCTGCTGAACAGCAGCGACGAGCTCAGGTCAAAGCGCACAGCACCGTTGGCTACGACTTCGACCTCCGGCTCGGTTGGCACGCTTGGAGCCGCGGTCTCCTCGTCGGGAATCTCAACGGCCTCCACACGCGCATTGGCCTGAGCGATGAGTTCCTCGTTTTCCTGCTGAAGCATCGCGATGCGCTGATCCTGACGCCGCCTCATGTCCTCCAACTCGGCGAACTGGCGTCGCATGGCCTGGGCTTGGTTCCAGGCCAGCCGACAAACGACCGCACCAGCTCCACCACCGACGGCGGCTCCGATCACCGTGCCAGCTGTGGCTGAGCCAGCCCCCTCGCCCACTTTGTACCCCGCGACGCCGCCGAGCACTAGCCCTGTGATGATGCTTCCGGCACAGATAGCTGTCACGTTGGGCTCCGACGATCCGGTGGCACTGCCTGAGCCTGCACAGCCGATTAGGAGCGACGACAACAGTACGACCGTACAGAGACGTACGAAGCGTTGGGATATGAACATGACGATGGGGATTCGTTGTGAGCGAAGGTGAATGAGAGTGCGGAGGGTCACTGCGGACGGTCCGTACCTGCACTGAACTCTGTGCGGAGCGCGTCCATCTGCTCCTGACGGTAGACAGCGGTACTCTGCCGCACATTGCTCAGCGCCTCTTCGCGGGCCTGATTGCGTGTTTGGCAATCTCCTAGCTCGCTATTGAGACGCTGGATGTCTACACGGCAGTCGTCGTACTCTCGGCCGCTGAGGCTAGGGCACACGTTTGTCGTCAGGCGCGTGATCTCGTTGATGAGGGCTCCAGTGTTTTTGGCGCAGCCCGCCGGTGCGTTCGCGCGGAGGTCTTGCGTCCGGCGTTCGACCTGCATAAGCATCGTTTCCCACGCCTCCTCAAAGACCCGCTCGGCTTCACGCTGAAATGCTTCCGCCTCGGCGACCCCCTCTGCTGTCATGAGTGAGGAGGTCCCCCCCTGAACGAATGCACCGGGCTGAGCGGGTCGAAGCTGAAACTCAACCCGCTCGGTTTCCCCTAACGCATCCGCCCCGGGAGCCCACGCGACAGTCCAGGTAGCAGATACACGCTGAGGCTCCGTCGGGCTCGCTGCCTCGAAGTCGTACGCTGTGCCAGGGGGAAGGCCTTCGGCCACGACGAGGAGGTCCGCGGCCATGTCACGGGCCTCGGTGTCCCAGTCAGCAGGCGGCTCGTAGGGCTGTGTCGGGACCTGCAGCCCTCTGCCATCAACGATTACCTCGCCCTCATACCTGCACACGCTATCGCAGGTGCCTACGGTGCGCACCGTTGAGGTATCCAGGTCATAGCCTCGTGCGCGTGCATCCTCGAGGAGAACCTCCTCGAATATGTTAGGTGGCGGCGGTGGGGGAGGAGGGGGTGTGGAAGGCGGAAGGAGGAAGTAGGCAATTGCCGAGGCCATGAGCAGCACGACCATGCCTACACCGACCCGGGGGAGTCGAGGGCGCGAACGTGACAATGCTCTCCCACTAGGGACCTCCATGAGCGTCCGCTCACACTCGGGGCAAACGAACTCCGCTCCGTCCGGAACGGAAATACGTTCCTTGGCCTCTGCCTTTTCGCAGCCGCCGGGCACGTTGGTACAGATCCCTGTACGCATGTCTACACCAACTTTAGTAGTTGTTCAGTTTTACGCGATGCGTCCCACCAGCGACTGATGTCCCTATTGCGGCTTGCCGATTCGATGGCGCGGCACCGATCGTCGACCTTTGTTTGCAGCTCATCTCGTGCTGCGTGTGGCATGTACTTCTCGTCCTGGAGTTGATCGCTCACCGCTCGCTTGAGTCGGTCTGCTAGCCCAGGGTCCACATTGGTCTCCGCATCCACGAGCGTCGCGCCTAGATCAACCCGGTTGATAGGGCGTCCACGTTGGTCACGAATCACGTACTCGTAGACCTCTTTGCCCCGCTCGTCCTCTACTCGATCGAGCAGGCCCAGCGCCTCTGCGAGGAGTAGGTAGGGGCGCACTTCGGTCGCATCGGTCTCGTGATAGAGCTTTGGAAGGACACTTCCATCCCCCTCGAGATGGAGCGCTATCTGCCCTTTTTCCGTACCGATCTTGTTCTGGTAGTCCTCCCGCAAGTAGGTGAGTTGTCCCAGGTACCGGAGGGGGAAGGAACTGGCCACATTCAGAATCACGATCTCGTTGGACCGGTTCGTCGAATGCAGCACCTCCTTGGCTGACCTGCCTACGCGCGGCTGCGCGGCCTCTTGCAGGTAGTCCGCGATTTGCTCGGCGAACTGCGGGTGCTTCTCACTTCGCGGGACCACGAAGGTGTGGGTGGTGAACATGTCGTCCCGCCCTGGAATCGCCGTCTTTCCGGTCTCGTTGCTGTCGAACGTGGCATAGGTACCAGCCTGCTCCACGGCTTCTCTCAGGAAGAGCTTGAGGCTGTCGGTGCTTGCCCCATACCGCTCGTAGAGCCGATCGATCAGGTCTACGTTGAGCACACGAATCCCCAGTTCAGCGCTCACAGCGTCGTGTGCTGCCACGGCGCTGGTCACGGACACCTCCTCGAACGACTCGAGCACGACGGGGAGGGTGACGTGCTCGTTAAACTTCCGAAAGGTCCTAGTAGGCCCGACGAGGGCTGCGATCCGCTGGCGTACCTGAGCAGCATGGGCGCGTTGCTGCTGCTCGTCGGTGCCGCAGGTGGGTGGTGACCCGTTCCACCTCTTCAGCGTCGTAGAAGCGAATCACCTGCTCCTTCCTACGCTCTTCCTCGGTCATCGCCCCATCATTCAGCCGGGCTGCGATTCCCTCGCGGAACCGGTCGACACTCTGCCCTAGCATGCTTGCCGCTTTGCTGACGTCACCCCGGAGCAAGAGCAAGTCGTCCGCGAGGGCGCCGGCGAGTGTCGCGGCAAAACCGTAGGCAGCCTCGCGAGTCTGGGCTAGGTAATAGTTCTCCAGATTCGAGGCTTTCGCTTTGAGCAGCTGTTCCGGTTTGCGGGTGAGTCGCATGAGTTGCCCCATCTTCGCCCACTCTGCATCGTTGGTCTTCGCCTGATCTAAAAAGCCCTGAGCGATCTGGCTTTGGCTGCTCTTTTGAGCCAGATACTTTTCCTTACGCTCCCCGAGGTTCGCGGCTATGGCTCCCAGGATCTCAATGACGCCCGCCATGGACTGCTCGCCGGAGAGCCAGACCTCGAAGAGGTCTCGCTCGATGAGCCCCGCAATGTGTTTGGCGTAGGTGGTTCGATTCCCCCTGCGATGGTGATAGAACGAAGCGACCCCTTCTTCTCGGAATCCTTCCTCAAAGTGGGTGGAGAAGCGTTCCGTGAGCGCCGTGAGCCACCGGTCCTTCTCGACATGCTCTTTCACTGTGTCGTGCAAGTAGGCCCCCATCGTCTGCCACTCATCGGAGAGCATGCGCCAGCGCGGGCGGTCGCCCTCGCCGGGCAACACGGGCTGAGCAAGCATGAGGTGCTTGTCTTCCAGATTCCAGGCCTCTTGCCGTGCCGTGTCTCTCAGGTAGGGGTCGAGGCTCTGTGCTGAACGCTCGTCGGCAAACCCAATCGTCTCAACCCAGTTGTTGTAGCGGAGTTGAAGGGCAGCCTGGGCCGCAAAAGTGAAGGTGAGGTATTCGCGGATCTCTACTTCGGGGTAGGCAATCTGCTTCACGCCGAAAGTGAGGAAGCGGCTTGCGCGGGTTGGGGGGCCTCCCACATAATCTTGTTCCATATGGGCCCCAGCGGCCCCTCCTCCCATCTCGAAACGCTCCTGACGGCTGAGCAGCGTGTCTGGCCGGATCTGCCCCAGAGTAAACACTTTGTGGTAGAGGAAGGACGCCGCCATGCGCGGCAACTCAGCAGCTACGTCGACTTGGTACCCTGCAGCGTTCACGTTCGAGAAGACATAGCATCCGTTGAACGGGTCCTGGATATTGAGGCGCGAGGCAGCCTGGTGGTACCCCCCTGTGTTTTCAATGGACTGGCCCGAGATGTCGTGAGGCTTCCACTCTCCCACGGCGAGGGCATTCAACTCCCGCAATGCCGCGTAGCCATTGGCTTGGTAGAACGAGGCACCCGTCAGCCAGCTCGGATTCGGGTTCTGTTCGGGGAGCAATGCATAGATCAGAATCGTCCGCTTAACCTTACCGTCTGCCGCCCCACTATCGCCAAGCAGCTTGCGCAGTTGGGATACCGTGTCGACGATCGTTCCACTTCCAGTGCCACCGGCCAAACCACAGCAGACGTGGACGGTGATGGAGGCGGAGCCGCCAGTTTGGAGACGTGTGGCTTCCTGCTGGAACGCCCCCAGCACAGTGCTCACTCGGTTGGAAAGCAGAAAGCGCCCCATGCGCCGCTTCTGGCCCGCAGCTACATCGGCCGCATTCGCTCCTACGAGCAAGTCACGCCACTGCGAGCGGTCACCAATCCAGGGACGAATGCCTGGATAATCATTCAAGTTGTCCAGCACACCCCCAAGACGCATTGCTCCGTCGATAGGAAGCTTACTGCTGTTGGGAAGCCCAACGTTGTGGCCCATCACCCGCCATACCTCCGTGTCCTGCTCCATCATCGACGGATCTGAATCCACGAAGAGATATCCCACATTGAAGCCCTCCGGAGAGTGAGCCACATGGCGCTGATAGATCAGCTTGCGGAGAGCGCGTAGAACCTTGCCTCCAGTACCCCCGAGGCCGATGATGAGATGATTGCTCATACCTGTAACGAGTTGATTCTCTAGAAAGTGGGTTTCAGATGTGCACCCGAATGCTCCGGTACGCTAGATATCCCGGCACTCCGATGGCGATAGTCTGCGTCAGGAGCAGCACGCTCACTGTTATCCACCTGACACGGCGCGTATAGGCAGGTACCTGCTCAGCGAGACGCTCGCGAACCACTTGAGTCGCCATGGCCACAGCCTGGGCAGTGCCAACCTGTACGGCAACGCCTGGGAGTGTCTCTGCTCGGAGTTCTGCGAATCGCTGGGCGATGAGCGTATCGAGTGCCGCGGCCGAGTCACCCGCCCACGATTCGAGGTAGCGCGCTAGCAGAGGCTCATGCTCCTCAAATTGCCGGGCGGCATGCTTAGCTAGCACGTTCGCCGCTACTGCTCTGGACGCCTCTGCACTGATGGGGATGTAAAACCCATTCTCGCTGGGCGTAGGCACACCGTCGAAGTCCTCTAAGCCCAACTCATGGACAGCTTCATAGGCTTCATCTATTGCAGTGTGTTGCCATTGCAGAGCCTCCGTCGTCCGTTGCTCCCATGCAGAGAGGGCCATTTTGGCAGCCACCTCGGCATAGCGGAGCGAGAATAACAGTAAGACTCCGGCAAACGTGACGGCTGCACCAAGTCCCCAAATGACATGAAAGCCAAGGGAAGCCCGATACGTTCTGTTCCAGAGGCGAACCGACCTAAAGCCGACCAACCAGCATGCTAGAGCGCTTAGTAAGGCTATGAACAAAGCTCCCCCAACCATGAGAAGACCCTGCTTTGCCAAGAGGCGGCCGACCTCGTTCATATAGTCTATCAGATGAGGCACGACCTAGTTATTTTTCGATTTTATATTTTGTTTTTAAAAAGTTTGCATGCAAAATAAGCCGAAGCTGATCTGGCGCTCACGAATATGGCACCTAGCTCCATAAACATGCAAGACCCAACTTAAGATGAGAGCCCTTGGTGCATTATTCCAAGGCTTTGCCTTCCTTTGTCCTTCCTAGTAGTCGTAGCCGTAGGGATAGAGTCTGACCGTATCAGCATGAACTGCGATCTGGTCTCCGAAGCCATGCTTTGCAAGCTTGGCCTTACCCGATTCCCCCCACCCATAGATTGGCTCGTAGCTAGGAAGCGAGTCGGCTCACCCCTTTACTTTGCCCTCTCGAAATACCCTGTGGCGCATCTGCACAACTCACCTTGCCCTGCCGTCTCTGTGAGGACACTCTATGAGGAGACCTAGCCACGAAAGGAGAGGCATCGTACGTTTGACTTGCCATCCTATGCTATCTCTACCCAACTCATGCGTCCCGAAGACCGGAAGGGCCTGCTCGCCACCCTCGTGTTTCACGTGGTGCTGCTGGCGGTGCTGTTCGTCTCGACATATGCGGTGACCATCCCGCAGCTCGGCTTCGTGGAGGTCGATTTCGGGCCGATCCAGGAGGCCCGCCCTGCGCAGCGCGCTGACGTACCGATCCCGGAGCCGCCGCAGCCGGAGCCGCAGGCCGAGACGACACCCGCCACGGCGACGCAGCCCGTGGACCTCCCCGAGACGCCGCCGGAACCTGCGCCCGAGGTGATCGCGACGCCGGAGACCGAGCAGCGCGACCCCGAGCCGCAGGGCGAGACCGCCACCGACGGGCGCGAGCCACGCCCCGAGTCGACCGACGCGCCCGAGATGACCGGGGGTACGCCGGATGCCGACACCGGCACAACAACCGACCAGACCGGCGATGGTAGCGCCGACCGGACGACCTCCCCGTTCTCGCTCGAAGGTCTCGACCGCACGCCGCTCTCGGCGCCGCTGCCGCCCAACCCCGGCGCGCGCGGCACCGTCGCCATCCGCGTGACGGTGGATCCCTCCGGGCGGGTCGTGCAGGCGCTCCCCGCCCGCCGCGGCGGCGACCCGCGCCTCGACCGCGCGGCGCTCCAGGCGCTCCGCTCGTGGCGCTTCGACGCGCTCCCCACCGAAGTCCCGCAGGAGCTGCAGAGCGGCATCGTCACCTTCGTCTTCCGGCTGGACTGAGCGCCTCCACAGGAACTCGGGGCCCAGCAAATCTCGATCTGGACTGGTTGTTGCAAATCCCTGGCGTGTGTATGGTTTAGCTGCTACGCTTCCTCCTAGCGTTCCTTCGACTCGTCACGTCGCATGTCCCAGATCCCTGCGCGGTGGTTCTCCGCGATTGGCTTCCTCGTCCTCGTTTTCGCTGGCACCCTGCCGCTGACGACGCACGCCCAGAGCAAGCTCCTCGACGCGGAAACGCTGGCCCCGGACCTGGACCTCGTGCCGCTGGACGCAGCGATGCCCCCGAGCGCCCCAAGCGCGTGGCGCTTCCTCCGATGGACAGGGCAGGACGCCCTCGCCTACACCCGCACGGTCGGGAGCACACTGCCGCTCATGGTCGTGGGTGGGGCGACGCTCGTGTCCACCACCTCTCTACTCGATGAGCCCATCGGAGCGGAGCTGAAAGGGGAGCCGGGTGGCGTTGTCGGCGCCTTCCTCGACGCGGGCAACCGGCTCGGCGAGCGGCGTGCCATCGTGCCCGCCGCGGCGCTCTTCGGCGCGACGCTGCTGACAGACAACACGCGGTTGCAGGACGCGGCCTTCACGGCGTTCCAGTCAGCCCTGTACGCGTGCGCGGTCGGCTACTCGCTCAAAGCCGTGATCGGCCGTGCCCGCCCGTATACCGGCGACGGGGCGTTCGGCTACGAGCCCTTCTCGCCGTCGCGCGACTACTACTCGTTCCCGTCGGGGCACACCACGATGGCGTTCGCGCTCGTCACGCCTTGGGTCGTGTACTACCCCGGCCCTGTGACGTACGGCTTGCTCGGGCTGAGCACCGGCACCGCCATCGCCCGCGTCGCGCACGACGAGCACTGGGCAACGGACGTGCTCGCCGGGGCGGCCATCGGGGCCGTGACGGGCGTGTTCCTGGCTCGTCGTCACCTCAGCGAGACCGAGGCGCGCGAGGCGGTCCGCGTGCAGCCGCTCGTCAGCGCGGAGCACGTCGGCGCGAGCGTCACCATCCCGATCCGGTAGCACCGGTCGCGGCTACGCGCCCTCGCTCTCGCCGCGTCCGCGCAGGGCCTGCTGGATCGTCCGGGCCGTGACCGCGAGGCCGATCACGATGATGAGGTGGTAGGAGAGCAGCCGCCACGCCGTCACGACCACGCCGCCTGCGGCTGCGGGCAAGAGCGGCCCTACGAAGAGCAGGAACAGCCCTTCCATCCCGCCTGAGGAGCCGGGCGTCGGGATCAGCAGCGCCGTCAGCCACATCCCCGCGATGCGCAGCAGCGTCGTGAAGACCGGGATCTCGGCAACCGCCGCCGCGAGAAAGAACAGGATGAGGTAGCGACACATCCAAATCGTGGCGGAGAAGAGATAGCCGGTCACGAAGAAGCCTACCGACTCGCCCCGGATCAGCGCTGCGCGGTCTTCGAGGTTGCGCGTCTCGCGGACGACGGTGTAGCGGAAGCGCCGCAGCCACTTCACCATCACGAGCCGTCGCGCGATGCCGCTCAGGATCTGCGGGCGTATGAGGGTCGCGAAGGCGAAGAGCCCGACCCACAGCCAGAGGATCACGAAGTACGTCGTGAGCAGCCCCGCACCCAGCGTGCCGATGGCTGCGGGGAAGACCTCGACGGTGCTGGCCGCGATGAGGATGATCGGGATGGTGGTGGCGAACCACACCTGGTCCATCAACATCGCGAAGAGCAACAGCGCCGTCGCCTCGCCGACCGGGATGCGGTTGTCCTTGGCGACGAAGTAGCCCGCCAGCGGAGCCCCGCCGATGGCCGACGGCGTGACGGCGCTCATGAAGTCCCACGCGATCTGCCCACGCGCGCCGCCGCGCCAGCCGATGTGCCCGTGGGCGAAGAAGCGCAGCCGGAAGCCGCCGATCACGATCATCCCTGCGAGCGCGAGCGGGGCCAACGCCGCCACACGGAGGTCGAGCGTCGTGGCGATGTCGGTCAGCGTACCCGGCTCGTAGGTCATCACCACGATCACGCCAAGCACGACTAGGCTGAGGCCCACCGGCAGCACGAGGTCACGCCACCGGAACGACGACGCGGGGAGCGCTGCCGAGTCGGACGGGGTGGAGGGAGCGGAGGCCATCAGGGTGGGGGATAGGCAGCCGCGCAATCTACGCCGTGCCGCGTGGAGACCTCGTGGACGCCCGGCGAAGACACAGGGGCAGCCGGGGCTGCGCCCTCTTAGACGCATAGCGTTGCGGGACGGAGGAAGCTACTCGTCTCGCGAGCGCCAATAGGCGGGGTCTTCCGTGCGTACGTAGGTACGCTGCACATCGCTTCCGTAGAGGGGGAGACCTAGCGTGAAGCCTATCGCTCCGACTATGGCCCCACTACGCACAATAGCCCTGGCGTCGTTGTTTGCCAGAGCAGCGACGGCACCCAGGCCTATACCGATACCAACCCCCACTCCCGTAGCGACCCCGATCCGCTCAAGGCTCTCCCAGAAGGTGGGACGGTCGTGCAGGGAGAACCCCCAGGTGATCCGCTGGTCCAGCGTCGAAACTGAGTCGTAGCGTACCACGATGCTGCGCGCCTCGATGCGCCTCCAGTCCGACGTAGTGACGCGGACCAGCTCGACGTCGGGGTGGGCCAGCAGCACGTTGAGGCTATCCGCCGTGCACGCGCGATCCGCGGCATACCACGCCTCGCCTCCGTGGCCGTATGGACCCGTAGAGTCATACGGGTCGGCCGCGTTGCAATACGTTTCCGAGGCAGGAGCTTGAGTGAGCAGGATTGAGGGGGGCGGCAGACAACCTGTAAAGAGCAACAGCGCTATGAGAAGCGAGAAGCCGGAGCATTGGGACAGGCATGGCATAGGCAACGAAGAAGCTCAGGACACAGCACGAACGTGCAGGGACGGGCACAAGCATACGTCCACGTCGTCACGCGTTTACGCCCGCATCGCCGCGTTCTATCTTCACCGCCTTAAGGAGCTTGCTATACGTCGTGCACATCGCCTCGGGAATGACCTTCGTGCCGGCGAGCGTAGGCATGAAGTTGGTGTCGGCTGCCCAGCGCGGTACCACGTGGACGTGCAGGTGCTCGGGGATGCCCGCGCCCGCCGCCGCGCCCTCGTTGATCCCCACGTTGAAGCCGTCCGGCGCGAGCGCGGTGCGCAGCCACCCCATCGCGCGGCGGATCGTCCGCGCGATCTCGATGTGGGTGGCGTCGTCGAGATCGGCGTAGGTCGGCACCTCGGCGTAGGGGACGATGAGCAGGTGTCCGTTGTTGTACGGGTAGAGGTTCATCACCACGAACACGGTCTCGCCGCGCCACACAACAAAGTGCTCGGCGTCGCGTTCAGGCGTGGCGGCGATGCGGCTGAAGACCGAGCCCGTGCCTGGTGGGGGCGTCTCGTAGGACTCGACGTGGGCAGCGCGCCAGGGGCTCCAGAGGCGGTCGAGTGCGTCGGACATAGCGTTAGAGGTAGGCGTGGCCGCTGTGCTCATAGAGCGCCTCGGCGAGGTGCTCGATCTCTCCGCGTAGGGCGAGCCGTTCGCGCCAGGCGGCAGGGATGGCCGCATCGCCGTAGTGCACGCCCGCGAGTTGGCCGTAGATCGCGCCCGTCGTGTCGGCGTCGTTGCCGAGGTTGACGGCACGCAGCGCGCCTGCCTCGAACGTGTCGGTGGTGGCGAAGGCCCACAGCGCCGCCTCCATCGCCTCGACGACGTAGCCGGTGCCACGGATCTGAGGAGGCTCCTTTTCGAGGAACGAGCCTGCTGCAACGGCGGCTACCTTCGGCGCGAGGGGGGCGTCGTCCCAGAAGCCCGGCGTCGGTGCGTAGAACGGGCGCAGGAGTTCCGCCTTGGCCGCACCGCCGAGCGCGCCGACGAGCAGCCCGGCGTAGTAGCGGCAGGCATCCACGGCCTCCGCTGCGCCGTGCGTGGTCCGCGACATCTCAGCGCTGTGCTCGACCGCATCCTTGACGTGCGGCGCGAAGAACATCGGTACCGGCGCGAGGCGCATCAGCGAGCCGTTGCCTGCTGACATAGCGTGCGTAGGGCCGCAGAATGGATAGCCCGTCCGTTCGAAGTTCGAGAGCGCACGCGACACGGTCATGCCAATGTCGAAGCATTCGCCCGTGCTGCTCCAGTAGCCCTCGCGCTTCCACCGGACGTAGCGCTTCATCTGGTCTTCCGGATCGAAGCCGCACGCGACGAGGCTCGCAGCGAGGCAGAGCGCCATCGAGGTGTCGTCGGTCCATTGCCCCGGCTTGAGTCCGAACGGCCCGCCGCCGACCAGGTCGGTGAGCGGGGTGAACGTGCCGGGTGGGCTGAACTCCAGCGTGGTGCCCAGCGCATCACCCGCCGCGAGTCCGAGCAAGCAACCTCGGTAGCGGCTCTGAGTCGAGGGCACATCCACAGAAAAAGCGTTTCGGAGAAGAGCACCCCGGACAGGACTCACGCGCACGAATCCAATCGCCTCGGGGCTAAACGCGCTGTAGCCAGCAGTCCGGGTAGGACTCGAACCTACGATATTCGGCTTAGAAGGCCGACGCTTTATCCAGCTAAGCTACCGGACCATGATAGATGAACGTAAGACCTGCAGGCGGTGCGGTCAAGAGAAGAGCCGCGCTGACTTCTACGAGCAAGCGGACAGGAAATCGGGGGCGTCCTATTGTAAATCCTGCTTCAACCAGTACTGCGTCGAGCGATGGATTTCCAAGAAGAAGCAGGCCATCGCGTACAAAGGCGGACGGTGCTGCCGGTGCGGATACGACCGCCACTACGCCGCCCTCCAGTTTCACCACCTGGACCCGCGCCAGAAGGACGTGAGTTGGGCGAAGCTGCGCCTACGCTCGTGGACCAAAATCAGGGCCGAGTTGGACAAGTGCGAGCTGCTGTGCGCAAACTGCCACGCAGTCGAGCACGCTCGATAGGACCCGTCAGCGGGACGGCTGGGACTTAACGCCACACGGGCACGCGTCGCGGTGACGGTGCCCGTGTGGTTTCAGTCGGGATGGCCGGATTTGAACCGACGACCCTCTGCTCCCAAAGCAGATGCGCTACCGGACTGCGCCACATCCCGAGGTCGTGCCCATAGGCCCAAGCTACTTATAAAGAACGGGGCACGCTTCGCCTGTGAGACAGCGTGCCTGCAAGATAGCTAAGTTGCGGCGTTGTGCCTGCTCACCTGCTCTCGCTTCGGATGTCTGACCGCCCGCTCTCTGACGACGTTCGCGCCCTCCAGGTCATCTGGCTTGCCATCGTGGCAGGTGCGCTCCTGGCCGTCGGCGTGCTGTGGTGGCTCGCCAGCCAGGCGGAGGCCCCACCGATGGCTGAGGGCGGCGACAGGCTGTTTTTCATCAACGCCGCGGTCAACATCGGTGCCATCGTCGCTGGGTTCACGCTCCAGCGTATGCTGCCTGTGCGGGTCGCAGCGGCCGAGACCGAGACGGGCGCGATGAACCAGGTACGGACGTTCGGCCTACTCTCGATCGCGGTGATGGAAGGCTCGGCGCTGCTGGCGGGCGTGGCCGCGTTCCTGACGGGCAACGCGCTCAACCTCGCCTTCGTGGTGCCGTTCCTGGCGTTCGCCGCGCTCTTCTTTCCGTCGAACGACCGGATTGCGGGCCTGATGCGGCACCTGAACTGAGCGGCCGGACCTACTTCGCCTTGGCAGCCGCGAGCTCGTCCTTCACCTGGCTCGCCTCGACCATTTTGGTGCGAAACTCGTAGGAGCCGTTCTGCTTCTTCGAGGCGACGATGATCTTCGCCATCTGCTTCGCGTCGGCACCCGCGCCACGGTTGGTGCGCTGGTTCTTCGAAACCTTCTTCGCCATCAGTCTGAGAGGTTGGAGTCTGGGAGGTCGGGGTTACTTGATCTCGCGGTGGAGCGTGTGCTTGCGGAGTTTCGCGTTGTACTTCTTGAGCTCCATCCGCCCGGTGGTGTTCCGGCGGTTTTTGGTCGTCGCGTAGCGGGAGGTCCCGGGGGCCTCCGTGCATTCGAGAATGACCTTGATGCGGGCTTCTTTGCCTTTCGCCATCGGTCTAGCTGCGGGTTAAGTGGGGTCGGAAGGGAGCGGGCTCAGACGCGGACGCCCTGCTTGCGCGCTTCGGCGAGGACCGCCGAGATGCCCTTCTTGTTGATCGTCTTGATGGTCTGCGCGGTGACGCGGAGCGTGATCCAGCGGTCTTCTTCGGGGATGTAGAAGCGCTTCTTCTGGAGGTTCACGTTGAAGCGGCGGCGCACCTTGTTGTGGGCGTGGGAGACGTGGTTGCCCGACATCGGCCCCTTCCCCGTAAGCTGATCTCTGCGTGCCATGAGCGTGGCCGTCGGATGAGATGAACGGAATGGT